>JAEYRU010000106.1 GCA_023435335.1 Pseudomonadota bacterium | reverse complement strand
CGCTGCGGCGCATGCATGAACCACTGCCCGGTCTACCACGCGGTCGGCGGCCACGCCTATGGCTGGGTCTATCCCGGCCCGATGGGCGCGGTGCTGACGCCGTCGCTGGTCGGCGTCGACAAGGCCGGACACCTGCCCAACGCCTCCACCTTCTGCGGACGCTGCGAAAGCGTCTGCCCCATGAAGATCCCGCTGCCGAAGATGATGCGGCACTGGCGCGAACGGGAATTCGAGCGCGGGCTCAATCCCGCCGTCGCGCGCTACGGGCTGAAGTTCTGGGCCTGGTTCGCCAGGCGGCCGCGCCTCTACCGGCTGGCGACATACCTTGCAATGCCGCTGCTGGCGGTCGCGGGCGGGCGCAGGCGCCGCTTCCGTTTCCTGCCGCTTGCCGGCGGCTGGACGAAATACCGCGACCTGCCGGCGCCGCAGGGCCGAACCTTCCTGCAGCAATGGCGCGACCGCGACACGGCGAAACAGGGCGCGCCGGCATGAGCGCGCGCGACGCCATTCTCGGCAAGGTGCGCAAGGCGCTCGGCACCGGCGAGGATCCGCAGCGACTGGAGACGGTCTGGGCGCGGATGATGGATGCGCCGTCCGGGATCTTACCGGCGCGCGGGCAGATCGACGCGCAGGCGCGGGTGGAACTGTTCTGCCGGATGGCCGAAGGCGCGGCAGCGAGCGTGACGCGCATCCCGGACGAAAGCGCGGTGCCGGCAGCCGTCAGCGACTACCTTCGGTCGCGCAACCTGGCGGCCAAGGTGCGCATGGGCGCCGACCGCCGGCTGAAGGGCATGCCGTGGGTCGAGCAGCGCAATCTGCAGGTGCGCTACGGCCCCTCCGACGGGACGGACGAGGTGGGCGTCAGCCACGCGGTGGCGGGCATCGCCGAAAGCGGCACGCTCCTGCTCCATTCCGGCAAGGAGAACCCGACGACGCTGAACTTCCTGCCCGATCACCACATCGTGGTCATCGAGGCGAAGGACATCGCCGGCGACCTCGAAGCCGCGATGGCCGCCACGCGCCAGCGTTACGGCAAGGGCGAGATGCCGCGAACGATGAACTTCATCACCGGTCCGTCGCGATCCGGGGACATCGAGCAGACGCTGCTTCTCGGCGCACATGGACCGCGCGCGCTGCACATCATCCTGGTGGATGGCTGACGGGACGGGCGATGGCGGGCGTGCATTTCCTCGACGCGCGCACTCCGGCCGGAATGCGCCTCTATGCGATCGGCGACGTGCACGGGCGACTCGACCTGCTGAAGGCCATGCACGCGCGCATCCGCAGCGAACTCATGCGCGACCATCCGCCTGACTGGCGCATCATCCATGTCGGCGACTATGTCGACCGCGGGCCGGATTCGAAGGGCGTGCTCGACTTCATGGTGGCGCGCATCGCGGAGGATCCGCGCGTCGTCGCGCTCAGGGGAAATCACGACGAGGGGTTCGAGCACTTCCTGGCCGGAAAGCCTGGTTCCCGCACCTTCACCGCGAATGGCGGCGACGCGACCTGCCGCTCATACGGGGTGGCCGCCGATTTCACCTCCGGGCCGAGGATCGAAGAGGCAAGGATCGCCATGAGGGGAGCGGTTCCAGCGGCGCACCTGGCGTTTCTCGAGGGACTCGCGGCAAGCGCCGAATTCGGCGACTTCTTCTTCTGTCATGCCGGCATCCGGCCCGGGATGCCGCTCGACCGGCAGGACCCGCAGGACCTGATCTGGATCAGGGAGACGTTTCTCCACCACCCCGGTCTGCACCCGAAAGTGATCGTCCACGGCCATACGCCGCAGAACGAGGCGGAGGTGCTCGCCAACCGCGTCAACGTCGACACGCTCGCCTATGCGAGCGGGCGGCTGACTGCGCTGGTGGTGGATGGAACGGAGAAGAGACTGCTGGAAGTTTCGGCCTGAAGCCTGTCGCCCCGGGACCGGGGGACGACGCCTAACGGACGGCGGCGCTGACGCCGTAGCCGTCGACGATGGCGCGGTCTGCGGCGGCCTGCGTGGAGTAGAGGCCGATAACCCCCATGGCGGAGGCGGAGAACATCAGGAAGGACAGAACGGCGGCTTTCATCGGACTCATCCCCGGAGAACTTTCCAGAACATACGGCTGCATGGTTACCAATCGGTTCCGCTAAAGCGCGGGACTCGACTGAGCGGCGGCCTCTCTATGGGGCCCAACGCAGGAAAGCTAGTGGGGTTGCAGTCTGGTCCGGCTCATTTTTCGCAGCGTGCCATAATTGCCACGCCCGGCCGTTCAGACGACAGCCACCCAGGCGCGCGCGATGGCCAGCCCCACCGCATCGGCGGCCGGCCCGTGCAGCGCGGCTTCCCTGTCGTGCCGCTGCGGCCAGCCGGGCTGGCGCTCGGCAAGCCACCCGGCGAACGTGTCGTTCCACTGCCGCACCAGTTTCCGGTCGGCCTCGAAGTGGAACTGGATGCCGTAGCCGGCGCGACCGATGCGGAAGGCCTGGTTGTGAGCATCGAGGTTTCCGGCGAGGCGCTCGCCGCGGCGTGGCAGGGTGAACGTGTCGTCGTGCCACTGAAACACCGGAAAGCGCTCGGGCAGGCCGCCCAGCACCGCGTCCTCGCGTCCGTCCTCGGTCAGCTCCACCTCGCGCCAGGCGAACTCGCTCGCTGCCCCAATCAGGTTGTCGGCGCCATAGGCGCGCGCGAGCAGCTGGCTGCCGAGGCATACGCCCAGCGTCGCCCGGTCCGAGTCGACGAAGTTGCGCATGAGGCCGAGGAGCTCCGGAAACCACGGCGAGCCTTCATCGTCGAGCGCGTTCTGCCCGCCGCCGAGCACGATCAGGCCATCGTAGCCGGCCGCGGCGGGAAGCGGCTCCCCCAGATGCGCCTGCACAATCGTGACCACGGCATTCTTCTCGTCGAGCGCCGTGGCGATCTGGCCGAGGCCGGTGTCTTCGAAATTCTGGACGACGAGGATGCGCATGCGGGGCTGTGGAATCCGGGTGGCTGGAGCCTGGCCGAGGGTTATCATGCGCCGTCCGTCTTTCAAGGGGAGAGTTGATGCCGCTGCAGAACCGCGTCGATCCCTTCGGCCGCATCCGTGCCGTCCATGCGCGCGGCATGTTCACCGGCAACCGCGGCGTGATCCACGACCCCGCCACGAAGACCCTGCTCCGGCGTCGCTGGAGCACCAAGGCGTGGATCGTGTGCGATCGCGTCCATCCAAGGGGCGCGGTCCGCGAGGTGTTCGGCCGCAACGCGCCCGGCGGCGGCGCAGGCTGGAGCGAACTCTTCTTCCTCGACGAGGTGACGGCGCTGGCCGCCGGGCATCGCCCCTGCTTCTACTGCCGCCGCGAGGCGGCGAAGCGCTATGCCGGCGCTTTTGCTGATGCCTCCGGCATCGTCGCGCCGAAGGCCGCGGAGATCGACGCCCGGCTCCATGCCGAACGCCTCGCCGCCGGCGCATCCCCACGCGAGCTGAACGAAGCCGAGATCCGCGCCCTGCCCGACGGGGCCATGATCGCATTCGATGCAAAGCCCTTCGCGATGAAGGGCGGCTCGCTCCTTCCATGGAGCTTCTCCGGCTACGGCGATCCGCCGCCGCATTGCCGTGGCCTGCCCGCCCCTGCCATCCTGCTCACGCCGCCGACGACGGTGGCCGTACTCGCGGCCGGCTACCGCCCGGTGTGGCATCATTTGAGCGTCAGCAACACGTAGCCATACGTTTCGCCGTCGCCGCCGACGCAACCCTGGCAAGCGCCAGCAGCAGCACATGCAAGATGACGATGGACAGCATGTTCCCTCCGCAACGATTCACCCTGATCAGGCCTTCCCGGCCAGCCGCTCCCTCTCGCGCCGGTGCCGTTCCAGCACGCCCGCGAAATAGACCGCCGGAATCTCAAGAACGATGTCCTCGCGCCGGCCCAATATCTTGAAGGCGAGCCCCGTCGCGGCGTAGCGATCGACCTCCGCCTCGCTCAGCCCGATGCCGATCGTCTCGAGCGTGTAGCAACCAACGCCTTTGACGCAGCGGCGCTCGCGATCGATCACCGTCGTGTCGAGCTTTTCGCCCGCGGCATAGGCCTGACTGAGATAGACGCGGCGCTCGAAATCGCCCAGCACGAGGATCTGGAAGCGGTCGTTCACCCTGGGGTTTTC
>JAEYRU010000075.1 GCA_023435335.1 Pseudomonadota bacterium | reverse complement strand
CCGCGGCGCTTCGGGATCCTGTTCATGCCGCGCGCGCAGCTTGCGGGCCTGTACGACATGACCGGCGTGTTCAACGACGTGGCGCTGCGCACCAGCCGCGGAGCCGATGTCGACGCCGTCATCCGCGACCTCGACGTTATCCTGAAGCCGTATGGCGGGGTCGGCGCGCACGACCGCGACGACCAGATTTCGCACGCCTTCCTTGACAGCGAACTGACGCAGCTGCGCGGCATGGCAAGCGTGATACCGCCGATCTTCCTGTTCGTCGCGGCCTTCCTGGTCAACATGATCCTGTCGCGGCTGATCGCGCTGGAGCGCGAGCAGATCGGCCTGCTCAAGGCGCTCGGCTACACCTCGGTCGCCATCGGCTGGCACTACGCGAAGCTGGTCCTCGTCATCGCGCTGGTCGGCGTGGGAATCGGCGGTGCGCTCGGCGGCTGGGTGGCGCCGATGCTGACGCGGCTTTACGGAGAGTTCTACGCCTTCCCGTTCCTGGTCATGCGACAGAGCCCGGATCTCTACGCGCTGGCCGGCGCCATCACCGCGGCCGCCGCGCTGATCGGGGCCGCGCGCTCCATCTGGAGCGCCGTCTCGCTGCCAGCCGCGGTCGCCATGCAACCGCCGGCGCCCACGCGCTACCGAAGCCTGCTCGGCAGCGTGGGCGCCCATCTCAGGCTGTTCTCGCAGCTGACCATCATGGCGCTGCGCCATCTGATCCGCTGGCCGCTGCGCACCGCGTTCACGATCCTGAGCGCGTCGCTGTCGGTGTCCATCCTCGTGGCCGCGCTGTTCACCTTCGACGCGATCGACTTCATGATGGACACGATCTTCGTGCGCGCCGAACGCCAGGATGCGACGATAAGCTTCGCGCAGCAGCTGTCGCCCTCAGCGGTGCGGCCCGTGGCGCGGCTGCCGGGCGTGCTCCATGCCGAGCCGTTCCGGTCCTCGGCCGTGATCCTGCGCAAGGGACATCGCGAGCGGCGCGTCGCCGTCACCGGAATTTCATCGGATGCGAGCTTGCTGCGTATCCTTGACGCGGACCAGAACGTCATCACCCTGCCGCCGCAGGGGCTCGTCGTGTCGGACCGGATCGCCAAGCTTCTGGAACTGGGAATGGGCGACCTCGTCGAGGTCGAGCTGATCGAGCGGGGTCACCGCATCGACCATGTGCCGATTACCGGCATCGTCCAGTCCTTCGTGGGACTGGTCAGCTACATGCACATCGACGCGCTCGACCGGCTCGTGGGCGACGGTCCGCGCATATCGGGCACCCGCCTTCTGCTGGACAGCTCGCAGCTCAGCGATCTCTACCGCGCGGTCAAGCAGACGCCGGCCGTCGCCTCCGTCGGGCTGCAGCACATTGCCCTGCAACATTTTCGCGATTCGATCGCGGAGAACGTGACGGTGATGACGTCGGTCTATGTCATCCTGGCCGTCATCATCACGTTCGGCGTGATCTACAACACCGCACGCATCCAGCTTTCAGAGCGCGCGCGCGAGCTCGCCAGCCTGCGCGTCCTAGGCTTTTCGCGCGGGGAAGTCTCCAGCGTGTTGCTGACAGAGCTCGCGGTGGTGGCGCTGCTGGCGCAACCGGTCGGTTGGGCGCTCGGCTACTTCTTCTGCTGGGCGGTGGTCACGGGGTTCGAGACCGACATGTTCCGCATTCCTCTGGTGATAGAGAACCGCACCTACGCCTACGGCAGCCTCGTGGTGCTCTCCGTGGCGCTATTGTCGGCGCTGGTCGTGCGCCGCCGCATAGACAAGCTCGACCTGGTCAGCGTGCTCAAGACAAGGGACTGATTCAAGATGAACAAGGTTTGGCTCAAACGCCTTGGCCTCGGCGCCGTCGTGCTCGCCATCCTCGGGGGATTCTACTACGCGATGCGCGAGACCCCGACCCTGGTCGATGTCGCCACCGTCTCCGAGGGACCGATGCATATCGCGATCCGCGAGGAGGGCACCACCCGGGTGCGTGACGTCTACACGGTGTCCGCGCCGATCGCCGGGCACCTCGCCCGCACCGTACTCGAAGAAGGCGACGAGGTGGAGGCGGGCCGTACCGTCGTGGCCTCGATTCATCCGCTCGACCCTCCCTTGATCGATCGCCGCACGGAAGCCGAACTGGTTGCCGCACGAGACGCGGCACGCGCGGCCGTCGCCCTTGCCGAGATAGAGCTGCAGCGCGCCGAAACCGCGCTCCGGCTGGCGAACAACGAGCTCGAGCGGGCGGTCAGGCTGTTTGAGCCGAGGGTGATTTCCGAGAGCGCATTGCAAAGGGTGCAGAACGACGTCGAGATGCAGCGCGCACAGGTCGAAACGGCGCGGGCGACGATTGGCGTAAGACAGGCCGAGCTCGCAAGTGCGGAGGCCCGCCTGATGCAGCCCGAAACGACGGGCGCCGAAGGCCAGGACTGCTGCGTCAACATCTACGCCCCGGTCGACGGCGTCGTCCTGAGCGTCATGGCAAAGAGCGAGCAGGCGGTATCGACGGGAACCCAGATCGCCGAGATCGGCGATCCGAACCGGCTGGAGATCGTCGTGGACCTCCTGTCGGCGGACGCCATCCGGGTGAGGCCCGGCGCGAGGACCAGCATCGTGGACTGGGGCGGTGACGATGCCCTGCCCGGGGTTGTCCGGCGCGTCGATCCGGCCGGCTTCACGAAGGTCTCAGCGCTCGGGATCGAGGAGCAGCGCGTCAATGCCGTCATCGACCTCGAGGAGAATGGCGGCCGGCTTGGCCACGGCTACCGGGTCGCAGCCGAACTTACCATCTGGGAATGCGAGAAATGCGTGCAGGTGCCGATCGGCACGCTGTTCCGGAGCGGCAACGACTGGAACGTGTTCCGCCTCGAAGGAGACCGGCTGCGGAGGACCGAGGTTTCGATCGGCCGGATGAACACCGAGGTCGCTCAGGTGCTTGACGGGCTGTCGCCCGGCGACCTGGTGGTGATGCATCCCAGCGACACGGTCGACGACGGCAGCCTTGTGGAGGCAAGGGCGCAATAATCAGGAGCCGGGCCTAGAAGTACTGCGGATGCTGATCCATGATCTTCTGCGTCGCCGCCAGCGTACCCGACAGGTGCGTTCGCACCGCGTCTTCCACGGCGCCGCGATTCCCCGATGAGATTGCGGCCAGGATAGCCTCGTGGTGGCGTATCACCTCGGCGATCTTGCCCGGATCCGGCAGGTTGAGACGCCTCAGCCGGTCGATATGTCCCGAGCGGTCGGAGATGAGGTGCCATAGGGAACGCACGCCGGCCGCCTCGAAAAGGGAAAGGTGGAAAAGCCGGTCAAGCGTGGTGAATTCGTCTATGTCCCGGTCCTGGCCGGCCAGCCTCTGCATCTGCAGCAGGCGGGCGGTGGGCGCCAGCAACCCGGCATTGCCCGCCCGGGCCAGCGTCTGCGCCACCTCCAGTTCGACGCTGATCCGCAGGAACTGGGTTTCGCGCGCGTGCGCGACGTCGATCTTGGAGACGACGGTTCGCGACTGCGGATAGGAGATGACGAGGCCTTCCTGCTCAAGCCGCTGAATCGCCTCGCGAACGGGAGACTGGCTGACACCGAATGCCAGGGCGATATCATTGCGCACCAGCGTCGTGTCCGGCTGAAGTTCCAGCGAAATGATCTGCGCCCGCAGGCCCGAATAGACCCGCGTCGCCGCGGATCCCTGCGAAGCATGACCTGTCTGATCGTCCGCCGCCCTGATCAGAGCCGCGGAGAACGGACCGACACTCATAGGAACCCAGCCTTCCACATCATCATCCTCCGGGCGTTCTACATCAGGCGGGCGGGCAGGAACAACGACAGCGCCGGAAACAGCACCAGCACGACGAAGAAGACGATCATCGTCAGAAAATAGGGCAAGGCCGCCCTGGTGAAGGCACCGGTCTTGACGTCGAGGATGCCGCAGACGGTGAACATGATCACGCCGACAGGCGGGGTGAGGCCGCCGAAATTGATGAGCGTGACGATGAGAATCCCCATGTGCACGGGATCAAAGCCGGCATGCACGAGCACCGGCAGCACGATGGGCGTGACGAGCAAGATGTTGGCGGCTCCCTCGAGAAACATGCCGCTGACGATCAGGAGCACGATGACCAGCAGCAGGATGAACATCGGCTCCGTCGTCAGCGAGGTCACGAACTCCGTGATCTGCTGCGGGCCGCGTTCGATGGTGACCGCATAGCCGAGAACCGCCGCCATCATGATCAGCAACATCACCATGCCGAGATCGGAGACGGAGCCCTTCGTCGCCTCGTAGAGCTTCGCCCAGGTCAGCTCGCGGTAGACGAAGAAGCCTATGAATAGTGCGTAGCCCACTAGGAACGCGCCCGCCTCCGTGGCGGTGAACAGGCCGAAGCGGAAGCCGACGATCAGGATGACCGGAAAGGCCAGCGCCCAGACGCTGTCGAGGAAGCTGGCCCACACCTCGTGGAAGGAGGGCATCTCGGCGAGATCGGCGGCGTAGCCGTTGCGCTTGGCGACGAGCCATGCGGTCACCATCAGGAGAAGCGTGAGAACCGTGCCCGGTACGATCCCGGCGATGAAAAGCCGGCCGATCGAGACCTCGTTTATGAAGCCGAACAGGATCAGGCCGATGCTCGGCGGAATCGTCGCGGTGATGATGGAGCCGAAGGCCAGGACGGCCGCGGTCGCCGCCTTCGAATAGCCGCCCTGGCTGATCATGCTGGGGCCGAGCAGCCGCGCCTCCATCGACGCATCGGCTACGGCGGATCCGGATATGCCTCCCATCATGAGGCTGAGCAGGATGGAAACCTGGCCCAGTCCGCCCGCCAGCCAGCCGGTCAGGAGGCGTGCGAAACGCACCAGGCGCTCGGTGATGCCCGTGGCATTCATCAGGTTCCCGGCGAAGATGAAGAAGGGCACGGCCAGCAGGGGGAAGCTTTGCGTGGCCGTGACCATCTTCTGGATGGCAACCGTCGGCGGCATGGTGCCAGTGACGATGAAGACCGGAAAGGCCGCCAGCGCCAGGGCGAAAGCCACCGGCATGCCGACGATCAGGAAGAGGGTGAACAGCGCCGCGATGAGGAGCAGCATGTCAGGCTGCTTTCCGCGACAGGGTGGCCGCAAGCCTGGCGAGCAGCGTGCGGATCATGAGGACAAAACCCACCACCATCGAGGCGTGATAATACGATCCCGGAATCTGCAGCGCCCCGTCGAGACGCGTATGCATGATCACCGTGTTGCGCCAGGCATACCGAACCAGGAATGCGAGCAGCGCGATCAAGATGAGCAGGTTGACGATCTCTAGGAGCCGGCGCAGCCGTGGCGAGATGTTGTCCTGAACGATCTGCAGGCCGAAATGCCGTTCGTCCTGCAGGCCGAGATCGATCGCCAGGATGCACAGCCACAGGAAGATCAGCTGTGCGATCTCCACCGACCATATGATCGGCGCTCCGATTGCGCGCGTGACGGCTGCCAGTGCGACAAGCAGCACCACCGCGCCCAGTAGGATACAGGCGCAGGCGAATTCCATGCGTCTCAACATCGATTCCGCCCTGTTCCCCGACTGCGCCCGATCGAAGCCTACTACAGGCTCAGCGGCCGAGCACCTTGTTGACCGTCGCCACCTCGGACTGGAGCTTCAGGAGGTCATAGACCCCGGAAACCGCGGTCTTGAAGGGGGCGAGGTCGACATCGGAAACGGCTACACCGGCGGCCGCGACGTCGGCCAGTGCCTTTTCGCCCAGTTCAATGGTGAGGTTCGAGGCATAGCGGCCGCTCTCGACGGCCAGATCGCGGACGATCTTCTGGTTCTCCGGCGATATCTGGTCCCAGGCATCGCCACCCACGACAAGCGCGGTGACAAGCTGGATATGACCTGTCCTGGTGACATTCTTGACCACCTCGTAGAGCTTGGCGCCGGTGATCGCAGTGGGCTGGGCCTCGGCCGCGTCCAGGGCGCCGAGTTGCAGCGCGGAGTAGACCTCGCCCCACGCCATGGGCGTCGGCTCGGCACCCATGGCGCGGATGGTCTCGATCCAGACAGGGGCGCCGATGGTGCGCATGCGCACGCCCGCCAGGTCCGCCGGCTTGGAAACGGGCTTCTGCGTGAGCAGGTGGCGCGGCCCCTGATACCAGTTCGAGGCCAGCATCATGAGGCCGGATTTCTCCTTCAGTTCCTCGCCCCACGCCAGATAGGCCTCCGAAAGCGCGAACTTGTCGGCCTGCTCGTAGGTATCGAACAGGAACGGCGCGGACATGATCGCCAGGGAAGGCACAAAGGCGGAGAGGCGGGCCACATCTGTTACCGTGCCCACATTCGCGCCGACGCGGGCCTGGTCGATCATCTCTGTCGTGTCGCCCAGTTGCGAGTTGTGGAACACCTCGATCTTGACTTCGCCCTTCGTGGCCGCCTCGACATCCGCCTTGAACTTCTCCAGGCCCTGCCCCATCGGGTCAGTGGGCGCCAGCACGGTTCCTATTCGCAAGGTTGTCCCGGCATTGGCAGGCGCAGCCATCGCTACCGCCACGGCCATGGCCGCGCACACCCCAAGGTTCCTGAGCATCAGTTTCATTCGTTCCTCCCAGATACGATCGCCAACTAATATATTAGTTGTACTAGAGTGCTACCCAGATCGGGTGCCTGCTGTCAATAGCCGGAATGCAAAACGCCCGGCCAGAGGGCCGGGCGCAGCACGCAGGGCGGGGCGCATGGCTCTCGCCGGTTGCCCTAGTTGTGGCGGATCTCCGTACCGAGAACCTTCAGGCAATCCCGCATGAACGCTGCCAGCGCGGTCCAGCCCTTGGCCGACACCATGGTGCCGTCGATCAGCGACTCCGTCGGCGTCAGGTCGACATAGGTCCCGCCGGCGAGCGCGACTTCCGGTTCGCAGGCGGCCAGCCCGCCCACCCGCTTGCCGCGCACCACGCCGTCCACCGCAATCAGGATCTGCACGCCATGGCAGATGGTGAAGATCGGCTTCTTCGCCTCGTGGAAGTGGCGCACCATCGCCTGTACGCGCTTGTCGGTGCGGATGTACTCGGGACCGCGGCCGCCGGCGCAGTAGACGGCGTCATACTGCTCCGGCTTCACCTCCGAGAAGGTCTTGTTGATGTCGGCCAGGTGCCCGTACTTCTCCGTGTAGGTCTGGTGTCCCTCGAAATCGTGCAGGGATGTCTGGATCTTGTCGCCTGCCTTCTTGTCGGGGCACACCACGTGCACAGTGTGCCCGACAGCCTCCATTCCCTGCTGGAACACGAAGATCTCGTATTCCTCGGTGAACTCCCCCGTCAGCATCAGTATCTTCTTGCCTGGCATCGGATTCTCCTCCGTTGATGCGCCTTTCATTCAGTTCCGCTCAATTCGCGTGCGGTCGGCGAGGCCGGTAAGTCGTTTCGATCTCCACGCCTGCCAAGCCCCGGGAGACGCCGGCGCGCCAGCGGTCACGCCGCTCCGAGATGGCGGCGGATGTGCGCGTAGCCGTCGCGGTAGACCGCCTCCGGGCTCTCGGCGAAATCCCGCCACACCTTCGTGGCAGCGGCCAGATCCTTCAGTCCGCGTCCGAAAGCCTCGATGGTGAGCCAGCCGTCGTAGCCGCTCTGCCGTATCGCGGCGAATGTCTCGCGCCAGGGGATGCTCCCGCGGCCGGGGACCCCGCGGTCGTTCTCTGAGATGTGCACGTGAACGATGTTGCGCAGGTTGCGCGTGAACGCGCCCACCGGGTCGGCTTCCTCGATGTTCGCATGGAAGGTGTCGTACATGGCCTTGACGTTGGGGTGGCCGACCGCATCGACCAGGCTGGACAGATCGTCCATCGTGTTGACGAGGTAGCACTCAAACCGGTTCAGCGCCTCGAGCCCGATCGTCACGTCGTTGGCGGCCGCGTGCCGGCCAATCGCCCGCAGCGCCTCGACCGCCCGCGCGCGCTCTTCCGCCGTCGGCCCCTCGCCGCTGAAATGGCCGAGGGTGGAGTGGAGTGGGCCCGACAGGGTGCGCGCGCCCAGAGCCGCCGTGCAGTCGATGGCCCATTTCATGTGGTCTATGCCGGCTTCCCGTTGCGAACGATCCGGCGAGATCAGGTTCATCGCCGGATCGCCCATGGCGGCCACCGCGGTGCGCTCCAGCCCGATCTCGTCGAGCAGGCTGCCCAAGTCGGCGTAGTGCTCCGGCGTCGCCTCGAAGACGGGGATCTCGACGCCGTCGAAACCCGTCGCCCTGATGTCGCGGAACAGGGCTTCGTGGGCGCGCGTCACATGCGTCGTCCACAGGAACATGCACATGCCGATCTTCATGGACGCATCCGGTTTTCAGCCTCCCGGGTCAGACAGCGAGCCTGACCCATGCGGCGTTTTTGGCTGATGACCTGACGCAGGCATCGACGAAGGCGACGCCTTCGAGGCCGTCTTCGACGGTGGGATAGATCACGTCCTTCGGCGGCTTCCTGCCGGCGCGGGCGGCGCGGATGGCTTTGGCCGCCTCGGCATAGATGGTGGCGAAGCCCTCGAGATAGCCTTCCGGATGGCCGGCGGGGATGCGCGAGACGCGCGCGGCGGCCGATCCGGCGCCTGCGCCTGCGCGGGTGAGAAGCTGCTTCGGCTGGCCGAAGGGGGTCCACCAGAGGTAGTTGGGGTCGGCCTGCACCCATTCCAGCCCGCCCCTGGCGCCGTAGACGCGCAGCTTCAGCCCGTTCTCGTTGCCGGGCGCCACCTGGCTCGCCCACAGCATGCCCTTGGCGGCGGGAGCCCTTCCCTGGGTTTTGAAGCGCAGCATCACATGCGCGTTGTCGTCGACGCGGCGGCCCGGAACGAAGGCGTCGAGATCGGCCGACAGGCTGTCCAGTTCGAGCCCGGTGACGAAGCGGGCGAGGTTGAAGGCATGGGTGCCGATGTCGCCGGTCGCCCCGCCGGCGCCCGAGCGCTTGGGGTCGGTGCGCCAGGAGGCCTGCTTCGAGCCGGTATCCTCGACCTTCTCGGTCAGCCAGTCCTGCGGATACTCCGCCTGCACCAGGCGGATGTCGCCCAATTTGCCGCTCCTCACCATCTCGCGCGCATGGCGCACCATCGGATAGCCGGTGTAGTTGTGGGTGAGGATGAACAGCGCCTTCGACTTCCGCGCCAGCGCGGCGAGCTTCCTGGCGTCGGCCAGCGTCGCCGTCAGCGGCTTGTCGCAGATGACGTGGATGCCGGCCTCGAGGAAGGCCCTGGCCGGGGCGAAGTGCATGTGGTTGGGGGTGACGATCGAAACCGCCTCGATGCCGTC
>JAEYRU010000074.1 GCA_023435335.1 Pseudomonadota bacterium | reverse complement strand
AGTTCCCCGACCTGATAGACCTTCGTTGGAAGAACCGTGTGGTCGGCGTGACGCCGCGGTCCGACGGCGTGACGGTGGCGATCGAGACGCCCGACGGCACCTATAACCTCGAAGCGGACTGGCTGATCGCGTGCGACGGCGCCCGCTCACCCGTGCGGGCGATGATGGGGCTCGACTTCGAGGGCCGCATATTCGAGGAGCGCTTCCTCATTGCCGATGTCGAGATGAAGGCGGACTTTCCGTCGGAGCGCTGGTTCTGGTTCGAGCCGCCCTTCCACAAGGGCCAGTCCGCCCTGCTGCACAAGCAGCCGGATGACATCTACCGGATCGACCTGCAGCTCGGCTGGGACACGGACCCGGAAGAGGAGAAGAAGCCGGAGAACGTCATCCCGCGCATCGAAAAGGTCATCGGACACGACGATTTCGAGCTCGACTGGGTGTCCGTTTACACCTTCCAGTGCCGGCGGCTGGATCGCTTCGTCCACGGGCGCGTGCTCTTCGCCGGCGACAGCGCCCACATCGTTTCACCTTTCGGCGCGCGCGGGGGCAATGGCGGCATCCAGGACACGGACAACCTGATCTGGAAGCTGGCGATGGTGATTCGCGGCGAAGCGCCGGAGAGCCTGATCGAGACCTACAACGAGGAACGTGTCTTAGGCGCCGACGAGAACATCCGCAACTCGGCCCGCGCGACCTCCTTCATGACGCCCAAGACGGAAATGGAACGCCTGTTTCGTGACAGCGTGCTGGAACTCGCCGAGAAGCACGAATTCGCCCGCAAGCTGGTCAATTCGGGGCGGCTGTCGAAACCCTGTTCGCTCGAGGGCATGAGCCTGCAGACCAGGACAGGCGGGGACGATGGTGTGGCGCCCGGCGAGGTCATGCCGGACGCGCCGGTCGAGAACGGCAAGTCCGGCTGGCTGCTCGACCATTTCGGCTCCGGCTTCTCGGTGATGGCTGTCGAGACGGAACTGCCCGACGGGCTTCCGGCCGATCTGCAGCGCCTTCTGGTGACATCCGATCGGTCGCGTCGCGCCAACGACGCGATAACCCTGATCGACAGCGAGGGCACCGTCGCAGAGCGGTATGGAACGGGCATGACATATCTCATCCGCCCGGATCAGCATGTCGCGGCGCGTTTCCCAGATGCGGCCGCCGGGAACGTCGCCGCCGCTTACGCACGCGCCTGCGGGAGGCCGTCATGAGCGAGCGTGAAGGCGATATCGGGACCGACCGGCTCGGCGCGGCCGGCGACGACTTCTATGCTGCGTTGATGGCAGCGCATGAGGGTCTCACCTTCGATGAGAGCGTCCGGCTCAACGCCCGGCTGGTGCTGCTGCTGGCGAACCGTGTCGGTGATCCTGCGGCGCTGCGGGAGTGTCTCCGGGCAGCGAAGGGCGCGTAGTTCCGGGGCATAAGGCGCGGCTCTCGGGGGGGCGGCGAGGGGAGTTCCACAGGTGCGAATGAAACTCGAAGATGCGCGGGCGCTGCTGGAGTCCGCGCTGTCCGCCAACGGCTACGGGGCGGCGGAAGCCGTCGTGATCGCCGACCATCTGATGGATTGCGAATTGCGCGGCCTCGGCTACGCCGGCCTGGCGCGCGGCGTCTCGATCATCGAGCATGACCGGCGCGCGGCTCTGAAGCGCCGGCCGATCGAAATCCTGCGCCAGACGCCGGTTTCGGCCCATCTCGATGGCGGCGACGACCTCGGCTATCTGGTGGCGATGCGAGCAACCGAGATCGCCATCGACAAGTGCAGGACCTCGGGAATCGCCATCGTCGGCGCCAAGAAGACGCACTTCACGGGGATGTTCTCGCACTACCTCGAGCGCGTGACGAGCGCGGGCTTCGTCGGCATGATCGCCGGCAGCGGCCCCGCCACCGTTGCGCTGTATGGCGGTACTGAGCCGCGCTTCAGCACCAACCCGATCGCCTTCGGCTTCCCCTCGCAGGACGTGCCGGTGATATGGGACATAACGACGTCCAGCATCACCCATGCGGAGGCCACGCTGGCGATGCGGCTCGGCGAGCCGTTGCCGGAGGGACGCGGGTTCGACCGCGACGGCCGGCCGACCACCGATCCCGCGGAGCTGCTCGCCGGCGGGGCGATGACGCCTTGGGGCGGGCACCGCGGCTCGGGGCTGGCGATGAGCGTACAGATGCTGGCGATGATGACCGGACAGGCCAACGTCTTCGTGCGCGGGCCGGAGCCGGAGGATTTCGGTTATGTGATTTTTGTCGTCGATCCTGGCCTGTTCGGCGAGGCCGACGCCTTCAGGCAGGCTGTCAGCACGTATGCCGCACAGGTGCGCGAGGCGCGGCCGCTGGATCCAAGTATCCCGGTGCGCGTGCCGTTCGAGCGATCGGCGGCGGTGCGCGAAAAGACGCTCGCGGCCGGCGCGATCGACGTGCCGGACCTAGTGGTCGAGACGCTGCGGCGCTTCGCCGGCGGAGGGTGAGGCACAGGGAGAGCGCGCCTACTCCGCCGCCTCGACCTTGATCACGCCGCGCCGGATCTGGTCCTCCTCGATGGATTCGAACAGGGCGCGGAAGTTGCCTTCCCCGAAGCCTTCGTCACCCTTGCGCTGGATGAACTCGAAGAAGATCGGCCCGATGACGGTCTTCGAGAATATCTGCAGCAGGATCTTGGTCATGCCGCCGTCGACCACGCCTTCGCCATCAATCAGGATGCCGTGTTTCTTCATCCGGTCGATCGGCTCGTCATGTCCGTGCACGCGAGCGTGGCTCTTCTCGTAATAGGTGTCCGGCGGGCCGGGCATGAACTTCAGCCCGTTCGCGGCCAGCCGGTCGGTGGCGTCGTAGATATCGTCGGTGCCGACGGCGATGTGCTGGATCCCCTCGCCCTTGTATTTGCGCAGGTATTCCGCGATCTGGCTGGTCTCGTCCTTGGATTCGTTCAGCGGGATGCGGATCTTGCCGCAAGGTGACGTGATCGCGCGGCTGACCAATCCGGTGATGCGCCCGTCAATGTCGAAGAAGTGGATCTGCTTGAAGCCGAAAAGGTCGCGGTAGAAATCCCACCACTTGTCCATGTTGCCGCGATAGACATTGTGGGTGAGGTGGTCGAGATAGTAGAAGCCGACCCCTTCCGGCTTCGGGTCACGCTCGCCGATCCATTCGAAGTCGCCGTCGTAGGCCGAACCCTTGGCGCCGTATTTCTCCACGAAGTAGAGGAGCGATCCGCCGATGCCGACGATGGCTGGCACGTCGAGGGCCTTGTCGTCACCTTCGTAGGGAGTGGCTCCCTTCGACACCGCATGCGCGAAAGTATGCTGGGCATCGACCACGCGCCATGCCATCGACGGCGCGCACGGGCCATGTTCGCCGACGAAGCGCGTCGCATGCGAGCCGGGCTCGGCGTTGACGATGTAGTTGACGTCGCCCTGCCTCCATACCGTTATTGCCTTGCTCTTGTGGCGCGCCACCGGTGCGTAACCCATCCGCTCGAACAGTTCGGCCAGCTTTTCCGGCTCGGGATGAGCGAACTCGACGAATTCGAACCCGTCGGTTCCGGCCGGGTTCTGGTCGGAAATTGTCGCCGGCGGTGCGTCGTGCGGAAACGGGCCCATTACTTGCCTCCACGGGTGGGAATGTCGGTTCAGAATGATACAGCGGCGGCGGCGCATAAGGGTTGCATTCCCGCCCGGATTCGGGGCCTGATGCGCACGGAGCATGTATAGGAAGGCCAAAGACTATGGAATCCGCGCATCTCGATGAGTTCGACCGCAAGATACTGGCGCTTCTTCAAGTCGATGCGCGGCTGACCAACAACGACCTTTCCGCCCGCGTCCACCTCTCACCCTCGCAATGTTCGCGACGCCGGCAGCGGCTGGAAGAGGAGGGTTTGATCCGCGGATATCGCGCCCAACTGGATCGCGAGAAGTTGGGATTTGTTCTCGTCAGCATGGTGTCGGTCACGCTTGCCACGCACAACCGCGATAATGCCCGGCGCTTCGCCGACCTCGTCTCGAGACTGCCGGAGGTGCAGGAGGCCCATGCACTGACCGGTGAGATGGACTACATCCTCAAGGTCGTGACGCCCGACCTGAAGATGCTGTCGGAATTTGTCAACGGCGTGTTGCTGCCGCACGACTCGGTCCAGCACGTCAAGACGGCGATCGTGCTCGACACCCTCAAGGAAGCCGGTCCGCTGCCGCTCGGTTCGATTGGATAATATGTTACGAAAAAAATGGATATGCGGCTTTTGTTGTTACGCATCCGCCTGTAGAACTGGAGCGGACGCGGTCATGGCGAATGCCGCCCGCGCTGTCCAACGAATCTCTGGGAGGAGAATATGAGATACGTTTCTAAGAAGTCGGCCCTGCTGGCAGGAGTGCTGGCAACCGCCGGGTGGCTCTCCGGCGCCACGATGTCGCTGGCGCAGGAGGTGACACTGCGCCTGCATCAGTTCCTGCCGCCGCAGGCCAACGTGCCCGCCCATGTGCTCGACCCCTGGGCCAACAAGGTTGAAGCGGACTCCGGTGGCCGCATCAAGATCGAGCGCTACGGCGCCATGGCGCTTGGCGGCACGCCGCCGCAACTCATCGACCAAGCCATCGACGGCGCCGTCGACATCGTCTGGACCGTCAACGGCTATACGCCGGGGCGTTTCCCGCGCTCCGAGGTTTTCGAGCTTCCCTTCATGATGACCAATGCCGAGGCGACCTCGCGCGCCTACTGGGAGCTCTTCGAAAAGGAGATGAAGGACACGGAGTTCAAGGATGTCCACATCATCGGCACCTGGGTTCACGGCCCGGGCGTGATCCACACCAGCAAGCCGGTGAAGAGCCGCGCGGACCTCGCCGGCCTGAAACTGCGCGCTCCGACGCGCATCATCACCGGCATGCTCTCGGAATTCGGCGCGACTGCCGTCGGCATGCCGGTTCCGGCGATCACCGAGGCGCTGTCGAAAGGCGTGATCGACGGCTGCGTCATCCCCTGGGAAGTCACCCCGGCGCTCAAGGTATCGGAACTGGTCGGCAATCACACCGAGTTCCGCGGCGATCACGCGCTTTACACCACGGCGTTCGTGCTGGCGATGAACAAGGCGAAATACGAGAGCCTGCCGGATGACCTGAAGATGGTGATCGACGACAATTCCGGCGAAGAGTTCTCCGCCTTCGCCGGTCGCACCCAGGCCGAATACGACACGCCTGGACGCAAGATCGCCGTCGACCGCGGCAACAACATAATCGAGCTGACGGCGGAGGAGGTGGCCGATTGGAAGGCCGCCGCACAGCCCGTCATCGACAACTGGGTCGCGGAGATGACCGGCAAGGGCG
>JAEYRU010000088.1 GCA_023435335.1 Pseudomonadota bacterium | reverse complement strand
ACGTCATGCTTGAGGAGGCGGCGGGGCCTGGCCGGCGCTTCACCACCGCCCCGCTGGAACCGCCGTTCGGGCGCGGCATGAACCTCCAGATCGAGGTCTCGGACGTCGATGCGCTCCATGCCGACGTCCGGCGAGCGGCCCTCCCCCTGCGCATCCCGCTGGAGGAGCGCTGGTACCGGCAGGGTGATGTCGAGCGGGGCAATCGCCAGTTCGTCGTCGCCGATCCGGACGGTTATCTGCTGAGGTTCTTCAGCGATCTCGGAGAGCGACCGGCCGCTCCGAGCTGAGCGGCCAGCGCTATTCCAGGTTCCTGAGCAGGCCCTCGATCGTCAGGTTCTCGGGGCGAAAGATGGTTGCCGGATTGGATCCGTCGTCGCGTTGCGCAGGCAGCGCGAGCGGGGCCCTCTCGACGCCCGGCAATCCCTCCGCGTCGGTAGGCTGTTCCGGCTCCGTCGCTGGCTGGCTGGCGGCCTCCTCGGCGGCCCTGCGTTCTTCCGCAAGCCGCGCTTCCTCCTCTGCCGCGCGCCTGGCCTCTTCCTCGGCTTCCCGCGCGGCTTCCTCGGCCGCCTTGCGCGCTTCCTCTTCCGCCCGCAGCCGCGCCTCATCCTCGGCCCGCCGGCGCTCTTCCTCGACGCGCCGCCGCTCGTCGGCAAGCGCCGCATAGTAGCGCACCTCCCGGCGCAGGCGCTGGCGCTCCAGCAGCACCGCCTGCATCGCCTCCACACGCGCCTGCTCGAGCTCCAGCGCCCGCTGCGTCAGGTACTGCGCCAGTGGCTCGAAATCGTAGCTCGCGGAGAGCGCATCCGGCGGCCCTTCGACCGAGAACCGCACGGACGGACCCGCGCCGGCCACCGCGTCGCCGCCAGCCTCGTATTCGACCGTCCCGGTGACGCCGAAGATCCACCCTGCGAGGTCGGCGCGCGGCTCCACCGTCAGCACCGCCTCCGGCCGCTCCAGCCTTATCGGCGGCGAGCGCACGATGCCGGAGGCGACCGTCAACGCCACTTCGGCGCCGCCTCCTTCGAAGCGCCCCCCGCTTACGATTGCCGGCGCGAACCGGCCGGTCCGTTCGGCATCGATCTGCGGGCCGGCTTCGTCCGCCTTCGCCAGGAGTTGCGGCAATGCGTCGGGCCGCGGGCCGGGAAGCGACAGCCGCGCGAGCGTGGCGCTGCCCGAACCCGCAAGGGATGCGACCATGCTTTCGACCGACTTGCCGCTGGTCGTAACGCTGGCCGAGAAGCCGCCCTCGCCGGTGATTCCCGCTTGCGGCATCAGCGCCTCGAGGGCCGCGTCCTCCAGCGATACCTGGGCCGAGAGCAGGCCGGTGCCGCCGCTGTTTCCGAGCTCGAACAGGCCGGAGATACGGCCCCCCATGAACTCTGCCGCGAGGTCGGCGATGCGCAGCCCCTCGCGGTCGAGCCACCCGGTGAACTTGGCGTCGCTCGCCTCAAGCGGCCCCGCCAGCAGGCGGTCGGCGCCGATCTGCAGTTCCGCTGTGAACGGCGGCCGCGCGGCCGGTTCGAACGGTGCCTGCGGCCAGCCATCCCCTGCCGTGTCGAAGGCGGCGGCGCCGAATATGGCCTCGGCCGGCAGCGCTAGGTCCACGGTACCCGTCTCGATCGCGCCGGTCACATGCGGCAGCCCGTCCCGCATCTGCGCGTTGATGTCGCCGCTCACCGGATTGTCGCCGAGCTTCCCCCGCAGTCCGGAAACCACCAGCAGCCCCGCCTGCAGGTCGAACTGGCCCGATAGCGCCACCGGCAGCCCGAGGCCTATGCCGGGCAGCGACTGGCCGGCGGTCATCAGCCAGGGTTCGAGATCGCTCGATACGAGCGAAGCCTCGCCCTGCGCCGTGATGTTTCCGTCCGCGTCCCCGACGGTGCCGTCGAAACGCGCCGACAGGCCCTCCGCCTCGAAGGAGAACCGAGTCGCAGCGCCGCCCGCGAGCGTTCCCTCCATCTTGAGTTCCGTCCGCGCCGCGTCGGCGAAGCCGAACGGCAGCGCCGGCAGACCGTAAAGCGCGTAGAGCGCGGCCGGCTCGTCGTTGCGCGCGGCGAAATCCAGCTTGAACGGCGCCTGCAGGGGCCGCGAAACGTCGCCGCCCGCCGAGAAGGTGAGGTTGAACTCGCCGCCGCCCGCCCTGCCCTGCGCGCTGGCGGCGACGTCATGTCCGTCGCCCCGGGTGGTCGCCACGCTCGCAACGATGTCGAGTTCGGCGTCGGTCAGCAGGTCAGGATAGGCCGAGGTTCGCGCGTTCAACGCCGCCAGGCCGGCATTCTCTGGAAAGCGCGCCGCGAGCAGCGCAGCCAGCGGCTTGAGGTCGTCCGCGATCACCGAGGCGTCGATCGAACCCGAAGGCGCCGCCCCGATGCCGCGCACGCTGCCTGTGGCGCTGACCGAGGCGCCCTCCAGGCCGCCCACCGCCAGGCGGTCGATCTCGAGCAGCCCGTCGCGCAGACGCATCTGCGTGTCGACGCTCTCGGCAGTGATCCCGGCAACCGACACCGGGCCCGCCTTGACCTTGAAGTCGAGATCGTGGTCGCCGAGCCGCGCGTCGCCCCGCTCGCTGACGAAGAGCGAGGCGAAGGCCGCGAGCCCGTCCACGTCGAGCTGCCCGCCGTCGAGCTCGACCAGCATGGACGGCCGCGCGCCTTCTGGGCGCTCGTCGGCGATGCGGCCGGTGAAGCGGGCCCCGCCGAGGATCAGTTCGAGTTGGTCGAACACCTGCCGCCGGTCGGTGAGTTCCACCTTCGCCGAGAAGCCGGCATTGGGCAGCCGCCTGATCGCCTCGTCGACATCCTTCGAGACCCAGGCCGCGAAGCCCGACGGCTGGCCGATCGCCAGCAGAAGATTGCCGCTGAAGCCGAAATCCTCCTCCGTCGTGCGCAGCAATCCGTCGGCTTCGAGCTTCGCCCGCCCCGGCAGCGTCGCCGCGAGCGAGTTGACCGCCCAGCCTCCGTCCGCCGGCTCGGCTGACAGCCGCACCTCGCGGATCGTCGTGTCGCCCGCCACGATCGCCGGCAGGTTGACCTCGACCGTGCCGGGTATCAGCGGCTTGGGAAAATCGAGCATCGCATTGCGGAATTCCGAAAGTCGCTCCGTCAGTGCGATCGCCGCGGTATCGCCGCCTGTCGTGGCATCCTCGAACCGGAGCTGTGCGCCGTCGGCCAGGATCGAAAAGCGCGGCTCCTCCCCCAGCGAGATCGTTGCGTGGCCGTCGGCCGTGTATGGATCCTCCAGCGGACCGGTCTCGAACCTGAAATCCGGCACGTCCACCCTCTGGTGGTCGATGTCGAACGTGCCGCCGACGCGGTAGGCCGGCGGCCTTGGCTTGCCGTCCGCCGCGCGTCCCTCGGTCAGCACGAACGTGTCGCCGGCGCTGCCGCGCAGCCGCTCCCGGTCGCGCGCGGTGAGCCTGAACGAGCCCTTGTAGCTCAGCGCGCCGCCGGTCATCGCCGCGTCGCCGTCCGTCTCCAGCCCGAAGCCGTAGCGCTCCGGCTCGGCCCGCACCCTGAGCCGCATAGATCCCGCCTGGTCCGCCGCCCCGGTGGCTACCGAAAGCCGCGTCAGCATGCCGTCGATGCGCGTCGAACCGTCGATGCGCCACGGCCCGGCCAGCGTGCGCGCCGACACGTCGGCATTGATCTCCGTCATCTCGTGCACGCGACCGCTCGCGGCGTGCCGTATGGTCATGCGGCCTTCGGTGACGGTGAGCTTCTCCAGCGTGACTTGGCTGGGATCGAAGGGCGTTGACGGCCGGATCGCCCAGTCCATCGTCCCGTCGTCGGCGATGGAGAGCTGCGCGCGCGGCCGCACTAGTCGCATGTCGAAGATCAAGAGTTCGCCGCGCAGGAACGGGGCGAGCTCGGCGTCCATCGAGAACGCCTCCACCGTCATCGCCGGCTCGCCCGGCGTCGCACCGGCCACCTCGACGTCGCTGAAGGTCACGGATGGGAACGGCAGCAGCCGCGCCGACGCCTCCCCGCGCACCGTGACCTCGCGGCCCAGCACGCGGCCCGCCTCGCGCTCGAATTCGGCGCGGTAGCTCGTCCAGTCGATGAAGTACGGGCCCACCAGCGCCACGGTGAGCGCAAGGACGATCAGGCCGCCCAGGATGACGAAGAGACGGGCCAGTTCGGAACACTCCTGCTCGCTGCCGCTGTCGCCCCACTTTAGCTGCCGCAGCGTGTCGATAAAGTGGCAATCGTCGCCGCTATCGGCGCTCCGGGATTCGGACCCGCCCCGGCGGCGTCACCCGGATTGCGGGCCGTCGGACAGTATCTTCCCCGGGTTGAGGATGTTCAGCGGGTCGAGGGCGCGCTTCACGGCCTGCATGTAGTCCACCGCCGGGCCAAGCTCGTGCCGCAGGTAGCGCATCTTGCCCTGCCCGATGCCGTGTTCGCCCGTGCAGGTGCCGTCCATGGCGATCGCGCGCATGTTGAGCCGCGACACGAATGCTTCGGTGCGCGCGATCTCGTCGGCGTCGTCCATATCCATCAGCACCATCACGTGGAAATTGCCGTCGCCGACATGCCCCACGATCGGTGCGATCAGGCCCATCTCGGCGATGTCGGCCTCCGTCTCGGCGATGCAGTCCGCCAGCCGCGAGATCGGCACGCAGACGTCGGTCGACAGCGACCGGCAGCCTGGCCGAAGCGCCATGCCGGCCCAGTAGGCATCGTGCCTCGCCTTCCAGAGCTTGCTGCGCTCCTCGGCGACGGTGGTCCACATGAACGGTCCTCCGCCCAGCTCCGACGCGATCTCGCCGAACGTCTCGGCCTGCTCCTTCACGCCCGTCTCGCTGCCGTGGAACTCCACGAAGAGGCAAGGGCCTTCCGGATAGTCGAGCTTGGAATAGGCGTTGAGCGAGCGCATGCCGAGCGTGTTGACCAGTTCGATGCGCGCCACCGGCACACCCATCTGGATGGTGCCGATCACTGCCTGGCAGGCCGCCTCCACGCTCGGGAACGGGCACACGCCGCCCGAGATCGCCTGTGGGATGCCGTAGAGCTTCAGTGTAAGCGAGGTGATGATGCCGAGCGTGCCTTCGGAGCCCACCAGGAGCCGCGTCAGGTCGTAGCCGGCCGACGATTTCTTCGCCCGCTTGCCGGTGGAGATCAGCCGCCCGTCGGCCATCACCGCGGTCACCGCCATCACGTTCTCGCGCATCGTGCCGTAGCGCACGGCATTGGTGCCGGAGGCCCGCGTCGAGGCCATGCCGCCCAGGCTGGCATTGGCTCCCGGATCGATCGGGAAGAACAGGCCGGTGTCGCGCAGGAACTCGTTGAGTTCGGCCCGCGTCACCCCTGCTTCCACCACGCAGTCCAGGTCCTCCGCGTTGACCGCGAGGATGCGGTTCATGCGGCTGAGGTCGATGGAGATGCCGCCGCCGGGCGCATTGATGTGTCCCTCCAGCGACGAGCCCGTGCCGAACGGGATCACCGGCACGCGGTGGTCGGCGCAGATCCGCACCGCTTCCTGCACATCCTCCGCCGTCTCGGCGAAAAGCACGCCGTCCGGCGGCTGGTTGGGCAGGTAGGTCGTGGTATGCGCGTGCTGGTCGCGAATGTCGCGCCCCGTGTGGAAGCGCTCGCCGTAGCGCTGCCGCAATATGCCGAGCGCCGCGGCTATGCCTGCATCGTTGCGCTCCACGGTTTCGATGTCGGCCAGCGCCATGTCTTGCTCCCTGCATGTTTCCGGCTTCGCGCCGGCAGTTCTTGTTGACGCCTTTCCTATCGGCCCTCGTAGCGGCTTGTCCGCCCTTCGTCAAAACGCGATCATGCCGCACTTGCTCCGGCGACGCCGCTTGATTTTCGTGGAGTTCTTCCTGTGTCCATCACCGCACCCTTCATCTCCTCCGTCATGGAGATCCGGCCCGACTGGATCGACTACAACGGCCACATGAACATGGCCTTCTACAATGTCCTCTTCGACCGTTGTGCGGACGAGGCCTACGAACCGCTGGGGCTGGGCCCGGACTACGCGCAGACGCGTCGCTGCACCACCTACACGGCCGAGTTTCACATCTGCTACCTGCGCGAGCTCCACCTTTCTGATCGCGTCACCTGCACCTTCCAGTTGCTCGACCATGACGAGAAGCGCTTCCACGTTTTTCAGGAGCTGCGCCACGTCGACGGATGGCTCGCTGCCACCGGCGAGACGCTCGCTCTCCACATCGACATGAGCGGCCCGAAGGTCGCGCCCTTCCCGCCCGACATTCTGGAAAAGGTGCGGGCGATGCGCGCGGCGCATTCGTCCCTGCCCTGGCCGGAGCGCGCGGGCCGCGCCATCGGCATTCCAAGGAAGGCGCCGTAGTCGCCGGTCGGGCACTATCGCAATCTGCTTAACTTTGATAAAATTGTCCTTATTAGCAATCTGTTAGCATTAATATTTAATGCACAGAAATGTCCCTCCGCTGGCCTTGATGGGTCCGCGTTGAGCGCCAACGCTTGAATCACGCGAATCGCAGAAAAGTCGGAGATTCAAGGAAGTGGCCGGAGCAAGACCGTGGCGCTGAGCACCGAGACCCTGTCGGGTATCCTCGCGCGTGACGCCAGCATTACTGAATACGACTTCTGGCGCGCGCTTCGCAGGATTGAGGGCGAACTCTACCGCTGCAGCAGGCTCGGAACGCCCGTTCCGATCGAACTGGTCTATATCAGGCGCATCCTTAGTTCTGCATGGTCGCAACGGAATCGGGATGAATACTGACAGGGTTCAGTATTTCTGCGGAGACCCGGTGCGACAAAGCTCCCGGAAATGAGCCAGCAATGCCAGCGGGTTAAGCCCGACTCACCCCATTCCGCCTTACGTAAAGGTGAACCTTTTCCGCGCGCCGCCGTTTTCTCACCGCAAAAATCAACAGGGAGTGCGATGCAGCAGCTTCATGGTTTCGACGACCGGCGGCGAGGGAGCCGACGACTGGCATCTGACGGGCGACATTCTGGTCGAGCACGGCAAGGGCGACCCCTTCGCGGCGGCGATCCGCAATACGCGCATGGCGATGATCGTCACGGATCCGCGCCTGGAAGACAATCCCATAATCTTCGCCAATGACGCCTTCCTGAAGCTGAGCGGCTATCGTCGCGAGGAAGTTGTCGGTCGCAACTGCCGCTTCCTGCAGGGACCCGAGACCGACGGCAAGGCGATAGACAGGATTCGCCAGGCCATCGCGTCCGCCGACGCCATCAACGTGGACATCCTGAACTACCGCAAGGACGGGTCGTCCTTCTGGAACGCCCTCTACATCAGTCCGGTCTTCAACGAGGCGGGCGAGTTGCAGTTCTTCTTCTCGTCTCAGCTCGACGTGAGCGAGCGCAAGGACGCGGAATCCCGCGTGAAGGCGGATAAGGACCGTTTCGAGCAGGCGGTCGAGGAGCGCACCGCGGAGTTGCAGGCCGCGCTGGAGGCGCAAACGGCGCTCCTGCACGAGGTCGATCATCGCGTGAAGAACAACCTGCAGATGATTTCGTCTCTTATCGTCATGCAGAGCCGCGCGATCCCCGACGAATCCATCAAGCTGTCGCTGCAGGCGATGCTGGAGCGTGTTGAGGCGCTCTCCACCGTCCACCGCCGCCTTTACCAGTCGGACGATGTCAGTCGCTTCGATCTTGCCGATTTCGTGCGCGACATCGTGAACGACCTGATCGCCTCCTCGGGTCTGCGGATAACGACGGAGCTCGACCTCGAACAGGTCAACATCCCCGCGGAGAAGGCCGCCCCGATCGCTCTCATCGTCAACGAACTCGTCACTAACGCGCTCAAGCACGGATTCCGTGGTCGCGCCGAAGGAGCGATCTACGTGCGCGTGGCGCGGTTTGACGGCACCTGCACCATCGAGGTGGCGGACGACGGCAAGGGCCTGGATGGCAGCGCCGCGGGCAACGGCAGTTTCGGATTGCGTCTCATCCGCGCGCTGGGGCGGCAACTGCGTGCGGAAATCGAGTGGCGGCCCGGGAACCCTGGCACGCATGTCGTGCTTGTGATGCCGGTGGAGCATGAAAGCTGAGGCTTCTCGGCGCATGCATACTTTGTGAAGGGACACTGAGTTTGGAACCGCTCAAGATACTGATTGTCGAGGATGAGGCTCTTCTGGCGATGGAGCTTGAAGACATCGTCCGGGAGGCGGGGCACATCGTCGCCGGTTGCGCCATGTCATTCCGCGAGACGATGAGGATCCTCGCCTCCGAGGTGCCGGACGTCGCGCTCGTCGACATCAATCTGTCGGATGGCCCCACGGGGATCGATGTCGCCCGCTACATGAGCGAACACTATAAGTCGACGGTCGTCTTCCTCACGGCCAACCCAAAGCGCATCCCGCGCGACTTCGCGGGGGCCCTCGGCGTGATTGCCAAGCCCTACACCGTCAACGGCCTCACGGCGGCTCTGCAATATCTGGAGGAGAGCGTGCGCAGGCCCCCTCCCGCTGGCAAATGCCCCATCGGCTTCAGCCTTTCGCCTGCCTATTCCGCAATGTGGCGATAACGCCACTTACGCGTGTGCGGCCCAGAGCAATACAATGCCATCCGCTGCGCCGCTTAGAGGGTCGGTGCGCGGCAGCGGCAGCGCCGCAATGGCTGCGCGGGCGGCGGCGTCCGGTATCTCGCCTGGCCGCACGATGTTTCCTTCCTGGCCCGGCGGGTAGCCGCCCGCCATTGTGAAGCCGTCTCCTGCCTCCAGGCGGCGGTGGCCGACACCGGCCGGCAGGATGCAGACGTCGCCCTTCCGGATTTCCACCTCTATGCCGCCCTCCCCGCCCAGCCCGAGCCGCGCACGGCCTGCGACACAGGCCAGCACCTCGTGCCCTTTCGTGTGGAAATGCCAGAACGGGTACACCCCGTAGAGCCAGTTTCCGCCCCATCCGTTGCGGGCGAGCAGCGCGCATGCCGCGCGCCCGTCCTGTGCTTGGGGCGGCAAGGCGTCGCGATGGATCACGGCAGGAAGTCTGCTGTTCGGTATCCCGCCGGACGGCCCGAATATCCGCGTTTCTGTACTCTTCATTCCTGCAGTACACCGGGCATGTTGCCTGCAACGCTAACTGAGCTTCTCCTTCAGGAAGTCAACCGTCCGGGTCCAGGCGAGTTCAGCCGCCTCCCGGTCGTAGCGCGCTTCCGACGTGTCGTTGTTGAAGGCATGGTTGACGCCGTCGTACATATGGATGGTGAATTCCTTGCCGGCGGCCTCGAGCGCCTCCCTGTAAGCCTCGATTCCGGCATTGATGCGCTCGTCTAGGCCCGCGTAGTGGAGCATCAGCGCCGCCTCGATCTTTGGTACGTCCTCCGCCTCGGCCTGCCGGCCGTAGTACGCGACGCCGGCCTTGAGATCCGGCGATGCGACCGCGAGATCGTTCACGGTGCCGCCGCCCCAGCAGAAGCCGATCGCGCCGACATTTCCGTTGCTGCCTTCCAGTTCACGCAGATAGGCCACCGTCGCCGCGCCATTGGCGGCGGTTTGCGCGGCGTCGAGCTGGCCGAACATGGAGCGCGCCTGCTCCTCGTCGTCCGGCGTACCGCCCAGCGGGGACAGGAAGTCCGGAGCGAGCGCCACGAACCCTTCCAGCGCCATGCGCCGCGCAATGTCGCGGATATGCGGGTTGAGGCCGCGGTTCTCGTGGATGACGATCACCGCCGGCAGGTCCCCGCTCAACTCGGCGGGCCGCACGAGGTAGCCTTTCATCTCGCCTTCCGCGCCGGGATAGGCGATCTCCTGCGCGCTCAGCCTGGGGTCGTCCTCGGCCACCATCGCCGCCCGCGCCGAGCTGGCCGCCAGCATCGGCGCGATGGCCGCTGCTGCGGCGCCGGTGCCGGCGAGCTTTGTCAGCTTCTCCATGAAGGCGCGCCGGTCGAGCGTGAGGTGGGTGTACTCGTCATAGGCATTGATCATCGCCTGGGTGATCCTGGGTTGGCCGTGCGGCTTGGCGTTGCTCATCGTCGTCTCCCTGTTCGTGGAGCAGCTAGGGTGTGGAGGTATGTCCTGACGGTCCAGTCACAGGAACGTGACAACCCTGGCCGGCTCGCCTCAGCAGGAACCTTTCGCCGGATGACGGCGTTCTTGCCGAAACGTGGGGGAAAGCACGTCATGCCGGGCATCGCGCCCTTCAACGGTGGCCAGGCGGACCATCCCGAAACGGCGGCACCGCCGGTCCCCTTATCGTCTCTCCCGGAGCGGATCGGCGCATGGAAATGACGAAGGACAGCGGTTTCGTAAGCGATGTCGGAGCCCTGCTCCAGGGCATCCGCGCCGCCGGAGTCGGAGTCTGGCGCTGGGCGGTGGACAGCGAGGAGCTGCAATGGTCGCGCAACCTCGAAGCCATCCACGGACTCCCCGAAGGCTCGTTTGACGGCACCCTGGCCTCGTTCCAGCGCGACATCCATGCCGATGATGTCGCCCATGTCTGGGCGCGGATCAGCGCCTCTCTCGAGAGCGGCGAGCCCTACCGCGTCGTCTACCGTACCAGCCCCAGGGACGGCCAGGACGCGATCTGGATCGAAGCCGCGGGCGGCCTCGTGGAGGCCGAGGACGGCCGCCGCTACCTCACCGGCGTCTGCATGGACGTTTCGGCGCGCATGCGCTCCGAACAGGAACTGAAGCGGAGGCTGGGCCAGCAGCAGGCGATCGAGCAGTTCGGCAGCTTCGCCTTCACCGAGCCGGACTTCCAGAAGATCCTCGACCGCGCCGTTCAGACCGCGGCGCAGGTGCTCGACGCCCCGCTCACCAAGATCCTCGAGTTCACCGAGAGCGCAGACCGCCTGCTGCTGCGCGCCGGCGTCGGCTGGGACGAGGGCCTCGTAGGCAGCGCCACCGTCGGCATCGAGGAGGCCTCACAGGCGGGCTTCACACTGGCCCACAGCGGTCCCGTCGTCGTCCACGACCTGCTCGGCGAAACCCGCTTCAGCGGACCGCCGCTGCTTACCCGGCATGGCGTGCGCAGCGGCATGAGCGTGGTGATCCCCGGCGACGAGACCCGCCCCTTCGGCGTCTTCGGGATCCACGCGCGTGAGCCGCGCCACTTCGACCAGGCAGACTGCGACTTCCTGCTGTCGATGGCCAACATCGTGGCCAGCAGCGCCCGCCATTTCGCCAACGCGCAACACCATCATCTGCTGGTGCGCGAGATGGCGCACCGCGCCGGCAACATGCTGCAGCTGGTCGCCACCATCGCCAACCAGACCTTCGGCAAGGACGACGACCTCGCCCGCGCGCGCGCCGCCTTCAGCGGGCGCCTCGCCTCGCTGTCGCGCGCCAACTACCTCGTCGCGCGCGGCGGCTGGACCTCCACCCGCTTCCGTGCGCTCGCCGAGGAGGTGCTGTCGCCCTTCATCGAGCGCATCGCCATCAGCGGCCGCGAGGTGCTGCTGCCGCCGGAACTCTGCTTCGACATGGGGCTGGTGCTGCACGAGCTCGCCACCAACGCGGTGAAATACGGCTCGCTCGGCGAAAGCGACGACGCCGTGCGCCTGAAGTGGGAGATCTGGGAGGACGCCGGCGTCAGGAAGTTCGGCATCACTTGGCTGGACCCCAAGTCGACCGCCTCCGGCGAGGCCGAGGCGCGGCGGGGCTTCGGCAGCCGCCTGTTCGACGCGCTGGTCGCGAGCAAGTGGGGCGGCTCCTACAAGGCCGACACCGCCGACGGCTACCGCTTCACCTGCGCGATCCCGCTGCCGGTCGAGGGCTGATCGCGGCCCGCGATTTTCTGGTCTTTCGCGCCCGAATCACTACATTCGGGTCAAATGTCCGATTTCCCCGACGACGACATGCCGTTCTTCGACGGCCCCTCCGGCGGCCCGCCCGCGCGCCCGACTGGCGGCGGCATCGCCGCGCGCGCCATGGCCGCGCGCGCCGGCCACAACCGCGCGCCTGACTATCTCGCCGGGCTGAACCCCGAGCAGCGGCTCGCCGTCGAGACCACGGAAGGCCCTGTGCTGGTGCTGGCCGGCGCCGGCACCGGCAAGACGCGCGTCCTCACCACCCGCATCGCCCACATCCTGTCGCTCGGCCTTGCCTTCCCAAGCCAGATCCTCGCGGTGACCTTCACCAACAAGGCCGCGCGCGAGATGAAGAGCCGCATCGGCGTGCTCGTCGGCGAGGCGGTGGAGGGCATGCCCTGGCTCGGCACCTTCCACTCCATCGGCGTCAAGCTGCTGCGCCGCCATGCCGAGCTGGCGGGCCTGAAGAGCGGCTTCACCATCCTCGACACCGACGACCAGATCCGCCTCATCAAGCAGATCATCCAGGCCGAGGGGCTGGACGACAAGCGCTGGCCGGCGCGCCAGTTCGCCCAGATGATCGACGGCTGGAAGAACAAGGGTTTCGCGCCGAAGGACATCCCGGAAGGCGACGCCCGCGCCTTCGCCAACGGCCGCGGCCGCGAGCTCTACGCCGCCTACCAGGAGCGGCTGCGCACCCTGAATTCCTGCGACTTCGGCGACCTGCTGCTCCACCCGATCCGCATTTTTCGCGAGAACCCGGACGTGCTGGCGGAATACCACCGCAAGTTCAAGTACATCCTCGTCGACGAGTACCAGGACACCAACACCGCGCAGTACCTGTGGCTGCGCCTCATCGCGCAAAGGCCGCAGGCAAAGCCCTCGCAGAATGCGCTCCAGACGGCCGAAGGCCGCGGCGGCGACCGCCGCCCGCCCGACTTCTCGGGCGCCCCAGCGGAGGCCAGCGACCCCCGGCTTGGTCCGGGGGAGCGCTCGGCCGTGAGCGAAAAGTCTCCCGCGAGCGAAAACAAAAGGCAGCAAATAAACATCTGCTGCGTCGGCGACGACGACCAGTCGATCTACGGCTGGCGCGGGGCCGAGGTCGACAACATCCTGCGCTTCGAGAAGGATTTCCCCGGCGCCACCGTCATCCGGCTGGAGCGCAACTACCGCTCCACCGCCCACATCCTCGGCGCCGCCTCGCACCTCATCGCCCACAATGAGGGCCGCCTCGGCAAGACGCTGTTCACCGACCATCCCGACCCCGAGGATGCCAAGGTGATGGTCCACGCCGCCTGGGACTCCGAGGAGGAGGCGCGCGCCGTCGGCGAGGAGATCGAGGCGCTGCAGCGGAAGGGCCACAACCTCAACGACATGGCGATCCTCGTGCGCGCCTCCTTCCAGATGCGCGAGTTCGAGGACCGCTTCGTCACGCTTGGCCTGAACTACCGCGTCATCGGCGGCCCGCGCTTCTACGAGCGCCAGGAGATCCGCGACGCGATGGCCTATTTCCGCGTCGTCTGCCAGCCGGCCGACGACCTCGCCTTCGAGCGCATCGTCAACGTGCCCAAGCGCGGCCTGGGCGACGCCGCGGTGCGCCAGGTGCACGACACCGCCCGCGCCATGGGCGTGCCCATGCTGGAGGCCGCCGCCGCGCTGGCCGAGTCGGACGAGCTGAAGCCCAAGCCGCGCGCCGCGTTGCGCGAGGTGGCGGCCAATTTCGCCCGCTGGCAGGGCCTGCTCGACAACACGCCGCACACCGAGCTCGGCGAGATCATCCTGGAGGAGTCGGGCTACACCGAGATGTGGAAGAACGACCGCAGCCCCGAGGCGCCCGGCCGGCTCGACAACCTCAAGGAGCTGATCCGCTCCATGGAGGAATACGAGTCCATGCGCGGCTTCCTCGAGCATGTGGCGCTGGTCATGGACGCCGAGACCAACGAGGAGCTCGACGCCATCTCCATCATGACGCTGCATTCGGCCAAGGGGCTGGAGTTCGAGACCGTCTTCCTGCCCGGCTGGGAGGAAGGCCTCTTCCCCCACCAGCGCGCGCTCGACGAGGGCGGCCGCTCCGGCCTGGAGGAGGAGCGCCGCCTCGCCTATGTCGGGCTCACCCGCGCCAAGAAGAACCTGCATCTGTGGTTCGCTTCCAACCGCCGCATCCACGGCCTGTGGCAGTCCACGATCCCCTCGCGCTTCCTCGACGAGCTGCCCGAGGCGCATGTCGAGGTGGCCGAGACCGGCAATTCCTATGGCGGCTACGGCGGCGGCTCATATGGCGGTTATCGCGCCGGCAGCGCCGCCGACCCCGGCCGCCGCAACCCCTACGGCGCCTCGCGCTTCGACAATCTCGAGCAGAAATCCTTCTCCAACACCTACGCCACGCCGGGCTGGCAGCGCGCCCAGAAGAACCGCACCGAGGCGACCGACCGCAACTGGGGCTCGCGCTCCGGCCATTCGGTCGAGCGCATCGGTTACGGCGAGGTGGATTCCGGCTACGGCGCCGGGCGCGGCTCGGTGAAGGGCCGCACCATCGAGGGCGAACTGGTGGCCAAATCCGTGGCCGACGCCCCCTCCCCCTTCAAGGTCGGCGACCGCGTCTTCCACCAGAAGTTCGGCAACGGCAACGTCGCCGCGATCGAGGGCAACAAGCTGACGATCGATTTTGATAAGGCGGGGCAGAAGAGAGTGTTGGACGGGTTTGTCAGCGGGGTGTGAAAGAGGCGGCGGATTTGGATGCCCCTCTTCGCATATTTGACTCCTGTCCTGCTTGGCGCGAACATATTCTCACTGCGTGCGAGTGGGGTAAGAAGTGCGCGTGCTTCTTTGGGTTGTTCGGATGGTCGCGTTGTTGGCGTTTCTCGCGCCAACGCTTGCGCTCGCGGATTATCAACGCTCCCAGAAATGGTTCAGCAGTCTGTCGGACTGGGAGCGCAGAGGAATCCAGACCAATCTAATCCTGTCAGGTTTCTACACCGGATTTGCAGACGCCCGATTTGGCCGGAATACTTATGAGGCTTTGTTGGCCTTCGAAAGGCAATATAGCGTATTTGCCAACGGCGTGCTGACTCAATTCGAGGCATCGAGACTCGTCCGAATCGCGCACCAGTGGCGCGATGCAATGCAGTTTCGGGAGGCGCGGGTCCCGAAGGCCGGCGTGTCGCTGCCGATCCCTTACGCTCTCGTTAGTAGCCAGACAGAAACCGAACGTGGTGCGTCGTGGGACGGCGGCTCCGGTCTGCGAATAGAGGTCTCTGCCTACGGCCTGAATGATGTCTCGCTTGAACTGCTATACGCGGCACTTTCGGAGCCGCGCATCAATCCCGGTGTCAGGTACCGATCCATCAAGAAAGACTTCTTCGTGATCTCCGGCGAGGATTCTGGGATCAAGTACTATCATTTGCTGGAGAAGACGCCTCATGCGCTATCGGGCTTCTCGGTTTTCTGGAGTTCTCAGATCGACGAGGTAGGATCGCGAATAGCCGTCTACCTTGCATCCAAGAGCGGCTATTTTGCCCCTCACGCACCCCTGCCTCCTCTGGTCGGCAACCCACGAACTGCCGAGGCTCCGACGCCGCCTGTTGCTCAAGCCAAGCCGCGAAAATCGAGTGGAAGCGGTTTCTTCGTGTCAGCAACCGGGCTAATCCTGACAAACTATCACGTCGTGAACGACTGCTCGTCAATCACCGTGCCTCGGTTTGGCAAAGCTGAAATCTTACGCAGCGACGCAAAGCTGGATCTCGCGGCCATACTGGTGAATCGTCCATCCGACAATCAAACTACTGCGACCTTTGACGGAACATCCCCACCGCTCGGCGGAACTGTCGTCGTGGGCGGCTTCCCGCTATCGGAGTTGTTCGCGAGCGATTTCGCCGTTGCTTTCGGATCTGTGACCGCACGGCGCGGCGTAGGTGGCGACGACACGCGGTTCTCAATTTCCGCGCCGGTTCAGCCCGGCAATTCGGGTGGACCAGTTGTCAACGAATTCGGGAGGATTGTGGGGGTAACTGTCGGCAAACTGGACGACGCAAAGATGATGGAGCATGTCGGCTCAACCGGCGCAAATTTTGGCTTCGCCATCGACGGCGCGAAGGCTCGTGATTTCCTACGTCCCTTCATCATTGAAGAGCACAAGCACAGCTTGCTCTCTGGCGATCTGCAAGAGCGCTACGACAATGAGAAACTGGCGACGGTGCTCGAATCGTTCTCAGTGCAAATCCTGTGCGACGGGGAATAAGGTGCCACCGGTTGCCACGAACGCTGCCAAACTTGGCACACCATCGCGGCAGGCCCCTATCTCCCCCTTGGCGGGGGAGAAAGCGATTTCAGCAGCTTAGCCGAGCCCGGCCTTTGGCCGGTCTTCGCGAGGCTAAGTGCTAGAAATCGCAAGAGAGGGGGTCGTCCGCGTCAAGCCCTCCCCGCCGCCCTCAAGATCATCAGGCATACCCCGTCGATCCCTTTTTCCACCTCATCGTTCCAGAAGCGCAGCGTGCGAAATCCCTTCGCGGCGAAATGCCGGTCGCGCTCGCCATCCCGAGGAGACTCGGAATGCTGCCCGCCGTCCACCTCCACGATCAGCTTCTCCTCGAAACAGATAAAATCGAGGATATAGCCATCCAGCGGCACCTGCCGCTTGAACTTCAGCCCTTCGAGCTGGCTGCCGCGCAGCGCCTGCCACAGCAGGTTCTCCGCCCGCGTGGAATCGGCGCGCATGCCGCGCGCGAAGCTGCGCAATCTGGGCTGGATGCGCTGGCGGATGGTCCCCTCCTGTTTCCGGTGGAGAATGACCCCCTCTCTTGCAAATTCCAAGGACTTGGCTCCCGCCTTCGCCTTTCAGGCTTCGGCGGGCAAAACCGCCAAGCCCGGGAATTTGCTTTCTCCCCCACCAAGGGGGAGACAACGCCCGCATCGCGGCCCTGCCCTCCTTGCCGTTCCGGCATGGATGCTCGGGTCGGGCCCCGAGCATGAGGAATTGGCGAGTCCCCTCACCCCTTCTCCACCGCATCCGCGAAGGGCGCGCCCGGCTCGCACACGTAGAACAGCGCCATGCGCGCCGGCGCGTCGCCCTGGTTGGAGCCGGTCATGTTGACGCCCGCCGGCTCGATGAAGATCTGCCCGGCGGCAATGTCGACGGGCTCGCGACCGTCAAGCGCCAGCGTGAACATCCCTTCCAGCATGTAGACCGTCACCGGGTGGCGGTGCGAGTGGTAGGGGGTCACGTCGCCCGGCAGCAGCGTGGCGAACAGCACCCGCACCTCCTGTTCCGCCACCTGCGGCATATGCTGCACCACCTCGCGGTGCAGCGGCGTCAGCTTCGCCATGCCGCTGTCCTGCGCGCTGCGGGTGACGCCGACGCTCAGGCCCGCGGTCATGGTCCGGACATCGCTTTTCTCGAACATCGCATCCTCCTGTGTTGGCAGGCTGACGGTAACGGCCGGGCGCCTCCGGCGGCAGCAGCGAGTTTGCAAAAGCTCCGCGCAAAAGTGCATAATCGCGCCGTGTTCGACTGGGATGACCTCCGCCACCTGATCGCCGTCTCGCGCCACGGCAGCACGTTGGCCGCCGCCAGGGCGCTCGGAGTCAACCAGTCCACCGTCCACCGCCGCCTGGCAGTGCTGGAGGCTGCCACCGGCCTGACGCTCGTGAAGCGCCACCCCTCGGGCTACCGGCTCTCCGAGATCGGCGACACGCTGCTCGGCGATATCCTCGCCGTGGAGAGCGCCGTCGCCGCGCTCGAGCGCCGGTTGCGCTCGCTCAAGCTCGACCTGACCGGCACGATCCGCCTCACCTGCCCGGAGCCCACCGTCCCGCGCATCGTCGCCACCGGCCTTCTCGACCGCTTCTACGAACGCTATCCCGGCTTGAGCGTCGAGTTCGTCACCAGCGACCGCTATCTCGACCTGGCCAGGGGCGAGGCCGACGTCGCCTTCCGCTCCGGCGAGCCGGTGGACGAAAGCCTTGTCGGGCGCAAGATCTGCGATTCCGTCTGGGCGATCTATGCGAGCAGGAGCTACATCCAGCATCACGGCCGCCCGGCTTCCATCGCCGATCTCGCAGCTCACGCCATGATCGGCTTCGATGGCATCATGCAGAACCATCGCGCGGCGAAATGGCTGGCGCAGGCGATGCCCGGCGCGCGCATCGTCAACCGCAACAACAGCATGCTGGGTACCCTGTCCGCCGTGAAGGCGGGCATCGGCGTGGCGCCGCTGCCCACCACGCTGGGTGACGCGGAGGAGGAGCTGGTGCAGGTGCTGCCGCCGGTGGAAGAGCTTACCCGCAGCTGGTACCTGCTCTGTCATCCGGACCAGCGCCGTACGCCGCGCATCGCCGCCTTCGTCGACCATATGCTGGGCGACATCCCTGCTCTGCGCGCGGCGCTCATCGGTTAGCGATCCGGCGCGGCATGCAGTCTCACCAGGCCGGTCGCCGCGACGCCGGGATGTCGGCGCAGGCGCAGCGGCGCTAAGGTGGGGATAGAACTATGTCCGGCATTCATCCAACCCATTGAAATTCCTCGACAATCGAAAGAACCTTATCCCCGCCCCTCGCAACCTGCCCCACAATCCCCCTCGCCTGATGAAAGGAGGCGGCGATGGAAGGAAGCGTGGCGATCGAGACGAACAGGGAGGCGCTCATTCGCATCGTGGCCTCGCTGGTCGCCATGGCAGGCGGTCGCCCCACCATCACCCGCCATGTCTGGCGCACGATCCTGCGCCTGTTGCGTCCGGCCGAGTCCGCCGCGCGCCGTCTGATCATCGCCGCCGCGCGCGGCATCGTCGTGCCCCCGCCTCGGCTGCGAAGCCATGCGCCGAAACCAGGAAGACCGGTTCCGCCGGCAGTCGAACCGCTGCGTCTCGCCGGCGCGCCGAACCTCGCCGACCGGGAAGCCTTCCTCCGCCGCTTCGGCATCGCCGTCACGGGAGCGCCCCCTCCACCGCGTTTCACGCGGTCCCCTGCCGGGGCGAGCCACGTGTCTCGCCGCTCCTTCGGACCCCCCGCTTCGCAGGGGAGGATAGAGGTCGCCGACGGCCGCACCGCCAATCCTCCTCCGTTTACGGGGGAGGGGGACCACGCGCAGCGTGGTGGAGGGGGCATTCTCGCCACCCCCCGCATCCCCGCCTTCCCGCT
>JAEYRU010000311.1 GCA_023435335.1 Pseudomonadota bacterium | reverse complement strand
ACGACGCCCATCGGCCGGCGCACCGCCATGGAGACCTTGCCGTATTCCGACGGCATCACCTCGCCGATCGGGTTCCACACCGAGCCGGCGGCGGCATGGAAGATCTCGGTCACGTAGCCGGTCTCGAACATGCCCTTGCCGAACCATCCGCCGCCCTCGGCCTGGATGGCCTCGACGATGTCCATCTTGCGCTTTTCCCAGATCTCGGCGGCCTTGTGGAGGTAGTGGGCGCGCTTGGAGAAGGGGAGTTGCGACCACTCCGGAAAGGCCGCCTGCGCGGCCTCGATCGCAGCCGCTGCTTCGGCGCGGCCGGAATCCGGCACCTCCGCCCAGACCGATCCGTCGGACGGGTTGAGATCCTTGAAGGTGGTCTTGGCGGCCGACCAGCCGCCGCCGATGTACATGCCCTCGAAAACGCGAGCCATTTCAAGCCTCCTTGTGCTTCTTCCGCTTCTTCTTCGCGGAATCCTTGGAATGATGTTTGCCGGCTTTTTCAGCCTTTGCCTTCTTTGCGGATTTGTCCCGGCCTGCCTCGTCGGCCACCGTGGCGGCGGGGATGACGAAGGCGGTCAGGCGCTTGCGGGCTTCGGCCACATGCGTGGCCTGCACCGAAGTGGCATGCGCAACCAGTTCGGCAATCGAAAGTCCGGCGCCGGCCTGCGGCCCCGAAGAAAAGTCGAAGGCGACGCCGCCGCTATTATGGTCGACGAGCCCATGCGATCCGTTCAGCTTCCCGCCGTTCCCTGCCTCCGGCCCGTGCGCGAGCTGCGGCCCGGCCAGCTTAGCCGGCTGAGGGACGGGTGTGCTTGCGGATGCTGCGGGCGCACCCGGCCGGGACATGCCCTGCCGCCGTGCCCGAAGGAAGGCGGCCGATCGTTCCGCCGCCCGCGCCGCGAGTTCCGCGAAGCTGTCGGGGCGGGCGTCGGATGCCGGTGCGGCCGGCGCGTCGTCGAGGACGCCGTCGCCGCTGTTGTGACCGATCAGGCCGCGGGCGCCGTCCGCTCCGCGCTCGGGTGCGCGTTCCGGCTTACGCGGCGCCGCGGCTGGCGCTCGCATGCGCAGGACCGGCGTCGGTTCGGACCCGACCGCCACCTCGTCCGCGGGGAAACGCCCCCCGAAAGCGCCCGGTGGGGGCGCCGCATCCCGCCGCGCTTTGACATGCGCCGCGGCGCGCTCCGCCGCCCGCATCGCGAGGTCTTCGAAGTTCGTGCCGGCGGCGCCGGCCTCGGCCTGCCTGCCGGGCGACGCAGGAATGGCCGCGACCGACGCGGCTGGCCTGTCGGCGGGAGCCTCCATGCTGATCGCCTGCGAGAATGCCGACGGGCGCGGCGCGGTCAGTCGCATCGTCCGGACGTGCAGGGCGTAACGTTCGGCGGCCCGGCGCGACAGCGTCGCTGCGAGGTCTCCGACGCGCCGGGCGTCGTCGGAAGCCCTCACGGCTCGAGGCCCCGGCGATGCCGGCTCGGCCTCGGCGAGCTTCCACGGGTCGCCCGCCGCCTTCGGATCGTAGCGGCCGACGAAGGCGCTGGGCACCTGCTCGCCCTGCCGCAGCGCTCGCACGAAGGCTGTCTGGATGCGCCCTGCCCGGGCGGCGAGATTGCCGAAGAAGTCACCCACCGCGCCGAGATCGACCGGCAGCCTTATGCTTGCCGGCAGCAACACGGCCGGTCTGGCGGGCACACCGCTCGTTGCGCCGCCCAGATAGGCGCTGACCACGGCAGGATCCTTCATCATCGCGGCGGCGCTGTTTTCGCCGGTCACGGCTCCATTCTCGATCAGGTAGCCGCGCCCTGCGATCTTGAGGCTCTGCTTGGCGTTTTGCTCGACCAGCAGGATGCCGACGCCGGTGGCCGCGATCTCGCGGAGCGAACGGAAGAGCTCCTGCGTCAGCAGCGGCGACAGGCCGAGCGAGGGCTCGTCGAGCATCAGGATTTCCGGCTTCGACATCAGCGCGCGGCCGATTGCCACCATCTGCTGCTCGCCGCCCGACATGGTGCGCGCCACCTGAGTACGACGCTCGGCCAGCCGCGGAAACAGCTTGTAGACCAGCGCCAGCGTCGCCGCCTCGTCCCTGCGGGCGCGGCTCGCGAAGGCGCCGAGCTGCAGGTTCTCCGCCACCGACAGGTCGCCGAATATGCCCCGGCCTTCCGGCACCAGGGCGATGCCCTCCTCGACGATGCGATGCGGCTTCATGCCGGAGATCGGTTTGCCGTTCATCGCGATACGGCCGCCGGCCTCGGCATGCACCATGCCGGCCACCGTCTTGAGCAGCGTCGACTTTCCGGCGCCGTTCGCCCCCAGGATGACGCAGATCTCGCCCTTGTCGACCTTCACGCTCACCCCGTCCAGCGCGCGGTGCCGCCCGTAGCTGACCGAGACGTCCTTCACCTCAAGCATCGTCGTCTCCCAGATACGCACGCACGACTTCCGGGTCGGACAGGGTTTCGTTGACGCCCCCTTCCGCGATCTTCACGCCGCTCGACATGACCACGCAGCGGTCGCACAGCGAGCGGATCGCATCCATCACATGCTCGACCATGACGATGGTGCGGCCCTCGCGGTGCAGTTCTTCGATAAGGCCGATGCCGATCTTCAGCTCGCTCGGATTGAGGCCTGCGAGCCACTCGTCGAGCAACAGCACGCGCGGATTGCCGGCCAGCGCTCGCGCCAGTTCCACGCGCTTCTGGTCGATGTAGGTCATCGCCGCCACCGGCATGTGCGCGCGGCCTCCGAGGCCCACGCGCTCCAGCAGCCGATGTGCGAGTTTCCGGGCCTCCTCGCCCCAGGACCGCGCATGGCCGAACGCGGCTCCGGCCATCACGTTCTCTTCGGCGTCGAGCGACGGCAGCACGCGCACCAGCTGGAAGGTCCGCGCCACGCCCTTGCGCGCGATGTGATGCGCAGCAAGCCCGGAGATGCGCTCGTCGTTCAGCCGGATCTCGCCGGCCGTCGGCT
>JAEYRU010000203.1 GCA_023435335.1 Pseudomonadota bacterium | reverse complement strand
CCTGCCGCCTCCGCCGCCGCCAAGAGTTCCTGCAACTCGTCGTCGGCATAGATATGACCGTCTGCAAATGTGCGTTCGATCTCGATGTCACCACCTGCCGCGCGGACGATCTCGAAGAACTGCCCGGCGGCGGCCGTTCCGGCAAATGCCAGCACACGTCGGCCGCTCAAGTCAGTTCCCGGCGCTGCCACGATGACCGCCTCGTAGATCGGCCGTGCGGCGCGCGCGGCGAGGCGGACGATACGGTCGGCCCCGTCCCCGTCGCCGAGCTTGAGCACCGCGCTCGCATGACGAAACTGCTCCACCAGCGGCGCCCGCACCGGTCCGGCCGGCACCACGAAGCCGTTGCCCACGCCGCGCGCCGCGTCGGCCACCACAAGCGTGCGGTCGGCCAGGATGGGCTCACTCACCTGGCCGTCGGCGATGATGACAATGTCGCAGCCGTCGGCAGCCAGTGCGCGCCCAGCGGCCACCCGGTCGCCGCCGATCATCGTGGGGGCCGCGCGCGCCAGTTGCAGCGCCTCATCGCCCACATGTCTTGCAATGTCGTGATGCGGGTCCACCCGGTGCGCCGCGGCGAACGCGCCGGTAGGCCCCACTGCGACGAGGCCCGGTCGGTGGCCCATCCGGCTCGCCGCCACGGCCAGCGCCATCGCGGCTTCGGTACGGCCGTAGGCGCCTATCGCCAGGGTGGCGATGCAAAGCACGGGGAGGTCGAACTCCTCCCTGTTGCGCGCCCGCAACGGCCGCGCGGCGATCCATCCGGCGACCAGCGAAACAGGCCACAGAAGCCAGGCCTGCCAGCCCGGCTTGCGCCACCAGAAGGGAGGTATTTCCTCGATCATCCGCGCCGTCTCGCCCCGTCCTCCTCGAGCCGGGCCTTGACGACCAGCGGGTGGACATAGGGTTCGAGATTATTCGCCGTGCGGGCAAGCGCGCCGCGCATTCCCTCGACGGCCGCTGCACCGGCGGCAATGATGTCTCGCCGTGCCTTCTCGTTGCGCAACAGGAAGTTGACGGCTCCGGCAAGCATGTCGCGGTCGCGCACCAGGCGTACCCCGCCCCTGTCGATGAGCGGCTGGTAGATGTCGCGGAAATAGCCGATGTTCTGCCCCGCCAGCACGGCGCTGTTGAGCATGGCCGCGTCGAGCGGGTTCTCGCCGTCGCCCTTGACGAGCGAATTGCCGAGAAAGACGATATCGGCGAGCCGCAGGTATAGGCCGGTCTCGCCACTTGTGTCGCCCAGCAGCACATGCGTCTTGGACGTGATCTTGTCACGGCGACTGCGCCGCGAGACGTTGAGACCTGCCGCCGTCAGCTCGGTCTCGAGTTCGTCCCCCCGCGCCGGATCGCGCGGGACGATGATCGTGAGGATATCGGGATGCCGGTTCCTCAACATCCGGTGGACTTCGCCGGCGACGGCTTCCTCACCCTGGCGCGTCGCGATCGCCGCCCACCTCTCACGCTGGCCGATCTCGTTCTGGACGCGCCGCAGCTCGAGTTCGTCGACCGGCAGCGGACCGATGTCTGTGCGCAGGTTGCCGCCGACGGTGACCGGCCGCGCGCCCAGCGTCAGGAAACGCTCCGCATCGGTCTCGGACTGCGCGACGACCATGGAGAAGTTCTCGAACAGCGCCTCGGCAATCCAGATGCGCTTTTTCCAGGAGGCGAAGGCGCGGTCGGACATGCGGCCGCTGACGAGCACCTGCGGAATCCGGCGGGCGCCAAGCTCCAGAATGGTCATCGGCCAGATCTCGGACTCGGCGAAGACGGCCAGATCCGGCTTCCAGTGATCGAGGAAGCGGGCAAGCGCCGGCTTCAGGTCGAGCGGCACATATTGATGGATGACGCGGTTGCCCAGCCGTTCGCTGCATGTCTCGGCCGAAGAAACCGTGGCGGTGGTGAGGATCACGCTGACGCCGAGCGACAGGAAATGCTCGACTAGGGCGATGACGGCAACCGTCTCGCCTTCGCCTGCCGCATGAACCCAGATCAGCGGCCCGCCGGGACGCGCGTGCCCGGCCCGGCCGTAGCGCTCGTGACGACGGCTGCGATCCTCCCTGCCCTTGCTGGCCCGCCACACCACATAGCCGCCCACAAACGGATAGGACGCCGCGCCGGCCCAGCGATAGGTCGATAGAAACGCGCGCGCCCAGCGTTCACTCATCTGCCGCTCCCGGCACGAACGGTTTGGGGCTGTCGCGGCATAGCTCAGGCAGCGTTCGGTTTGCCGGAGTCGGGATCGAGAAGGCGGTGCAGGTGCACGATGAAATAGCGCATGTGCGCATTGTCGACGGTCGCCTGCGCCTTGGCTCGCCACGCCGTCTCTGCCGACTTGTAGTCAGGGAAGATGCCCACCATCTCGATCTCGTCGAGATTGCGGAACTCGGTTCCGGTGAGCGATTTCAGCTCGCCTCCAAAAACGAGATGCAGCAATTGCTTCTTTTCGGTTTCGCCCGGCATGTTTCGATCCTGCATATTATCTGATGGGCGCGGCTGACTGGCTTGCGCGCGACCTGTCTAGATCAAATCGCCGCGCAAAGGAACTCTCCGGCGCGGGGGTCAACCGTCGATTTCGGACATCGCACGCACCATCCGGTCCAGCAGCGGGCCGCTGCCGGCAGCCAGCACGCCGTGGGAGGGATCGGCATCGGCTGCATAGCGCAGGATGCGGCCCGTATGATCCAGTAGCCGCCCGCCCGCTTCCATCAGGATGAGATCGGCTGCGGCAAGATCCCAGTCGTGCGAGTTCGCCTTGACGAAGGTGCCGTCGAGCGTCCCCTTGGCAAGCAGCGCGATACGGTAAGCGAGCGAGGGAATGTAGGGCGACGGCTTCGCCGGCCGCCATCCTTCGGGCAGCGCCGCGATAAGCGCCTTCGGGCCGGCGACCCGCTTCTCGGGCCCGGGGGTTCGCACCTTTATCGGCGCCCCGTTGAGCGTCGCACCGCGGCCCGGCGAAGCGACATAGACTTCCGAGCGCGCCGGGCAATCGAGAACGCCGGCCAACGGACGTCCCTCCTCCACGACGGCAATGCTCACGCACCACACGTCGCGGCCCTCGAGGAAGGCGCGCGTGCCGTCGATCGGGTCCACCACGAAGGTGCGCCGCGCCTTGAGGCGGTCGGGAGAGTCCACCGTCTCCTCCGACAGCCAGCCATAGTCGGGGCGCGCGGCGCGCAAGCTGCCCTTCAGGAACGCGTCGACTGCATAATCCGCCTCGCTGACGGGCGACACGCCGGCCTTCATCCAGACTTCCGGATCGCGGCCGAAATAGCCCATGGCGATGCGGCCCGCCTCCTCAGCCGCGACGCGGATGAGCTCGAGATCCTCCTCCAGCGTGTGGCCGAGGTCAGCTTCCTGCAAGCGTCATTCCTTCGATCATCAGCGTCGGCGCCGCCGTCCCGTAGTTGCGGTCGAGATCGCTGGCGGGGGTCAGGCGCATGAACATATCCTTCAGGTTGCCGGCGATCGTCACTTCCGAAACAGGGTAGGTCAGCTCTCCGTTTTCGATCCAGAAGCCGGAGGCGCCGCGACTGTATTCGCCGGTCACCATGTTAACGCCCTGGCCGAACACTTCGGTCACGTAGAAACCGGACTTCAGGGCACGGATCATGTCCTCGCGCGAAACATCGCCCGGCTCGATGGCCAGATTCGTGGAGGACGGGTTCACCGAAGAAGCTGACCGCGCGCCGCGCCCATTGGTGCGCAGTCCGAGTTCGCGGGCAGCGGAGGTGGACAGGAACCAGTGCTGCAGCACGCCCTTCTCGATCATGGTCAGCGGAGCTCCCTCCACGCCCTCGCCGTCGAAGGGACGCGAGGACTGGCCGCGCGGCCTCATGGGGTCGTCGGTCACGGTGATCGCGGCGCTTGCCACCTGCTTGCCCATCATGTCGCGCAGGAAGCTCGTCTTGCGCGCCACGGAAGCGCCGTTGATCGCGCCGGAGATGTGGCCGGCGATGCCCCGCGCCACGCGAGGATCGTAGATGACCGTGACCGGCCCGGTGCTGGCCTTGCGCGCGCCGAGCCGCTTCACTGCCCGTTCGGCAGCCTCGCGGCCGATCTTCTCGGGCGTATCGAGGTCGGCGAAGTGCAGTCGCGAGGAATAGTCGTAGTCGCGCTCCATCGCGGTGCCCTCGCCGGCGATCGCGCTGACGGAGCGGGAAAAGCGCGTCGCGACATACTGTCCTAGAAACCCTTCCGACGTCGCGAGCACCAGCCCGCCCATGCCGGCGCTGGCGCCGCTGCCGCCCGAATTGGTCACGCCCTGGTAGGAAAGCGCCGCTTCCTCCGCGGCCAGGGCTGCCTCGCGAAGCTGCTCGGCGGAGACTTCCGTCGGATCGAAGAGATCGAGATCGCGTATCTCGCGCGCCAGGCTGCCGGCGTCGGCCAGTCCCTGGAAAGGATCCTCCGGCGACACCCTGGCCATCGCTACCGCCCGCTCGGCCAGCATCCTGGGGTCGGAACTGGCGTTGCCGCCGACGCTCGCCACCTTCTTGCCTATGAAGACCCGCAGCGAGATGTCGTCGCTCTCCGAGGCTTCTGTCTCCTCCACCTTGCCCAAGCGGACCGAGACCGAGGTGGAGCGTCCCGTGACCGCCACCGCGTCGGAGGCATCCGCGCCGGCCGTCTTCGCGGCTTCCACAAGGCTCGCGACGAGACTGGTGAGGCGGGCGGCGTCGATTTTCTGGTTCATGTACGGTTCCGTGGAGGATTGCGGGTCGCGAGGAGATGCGGTGTCACGGCACCATCTATGGTCCGGCGTCCGACTCTGCAATGGCCGTGCAGCTGGCGGGACAGGTCAGCCCTGCCGGGCAGCTCGTCTCTTTTGTGCCCTCACCGCCAGTTCGACGGCGCGCTTGGTCTCCTCCTTGATGGAGGCGGTTTCGGCCATGACGGCGTCGATCTTCAGGAAATCGAGGGCGCGAAAGCGCGAGACCGGCGGCCGCAGGAGGATTTCCGGCCGCCTTGTCTTCAGCTTCATGGCGGTGATCGACTGCATCATGAGCTGGGTAGCGCCGAACATCAGGTCCATCGAGGTCGGCCGCTGCCGGCGGAACTTGGTGGGCGCGCCCACCACGTCGATCGCGATCACTATGTCGGCCCTGCCTTCGAGCAGGTCGAACGGCACGGGATTGTAGATGCCGCCATCCACCAGCAGCTTGCCGTCGCGCTGCACCGGCCGGAAGACGGCGGGGATCGCGGCCGAGGCAGCGAGGGCGGACGGCAGGTCACCGCTATCGAAGACCGCCAGCGAATGGCCGTAGTAGTCGGTCGCGGTCACCCGGAGCGGGATACCGAGTTCGGCGAAGGTCGCCGGCACCGCGACGGGGAGGAACGACTTCAGGATGCGCTCGATGTCGAACTGCGCGACCGAGAAGCCGCCGGCGACGATCTCGCCGAAGCTGCCGGGACGCGCGCGCCACATTCGCGAAAGAACCTCGCCGCGATTGCTGAGTACCGCATGTGCATAGTCGCGGATGTCGCGACCGGTCATGCCGGCGGCCATTCCCGCGCCCATGATGGCGCCGATTGAGGAGCCGGCGATCGCGATGGGCCGGATGCCCAGTTCGTCCAGCGCCTCGATCACATGGATGTGGGCCAGCCCGCGCGCCCCGCCACCGCCGAAGGCTACCGCGAACGTGGGCGATGAAGACGAGACTGCCGGCGCGGGAGCGGCAGGCGTATCTTCCGGCGTCTTCCTCGCGGGCGCGACCGCTTCCGGCAAGCTAGCCTCCATTTTCGATCCCCGGCCCCAGGATGAGCACGGCCGGCTCGGCCTCCAGCAGAAGCCTGGCGGCGGCCGCGGCCTCCTCGCGCGTGACGGCGTTGATGATATCGGCGCGGCGCTCGATGTAGTCTATGCCCAGTTCCTCGACCTGCAACTGCACCAGCGTATTGGCGATGGCGGCGGACGAATCGAGATTGTTGATCGCGTAGGAGCCGA
>JAEYRU010000192.1 GCA_023435335.1 Pseudomonadota bacterium | reverse complement strand
GCCGATTAACCATAAGAGCCGGAAGCTCCGGCCCACGCCCGCAGCGGCTTCCGCGCCAAGCCCGAAATCGACAGGACTGCCTGCCGTGATCCGTTTCGAAAATGTCGGCCTGAGATACGGCATGGGTCCGGAAATCCTGCGCGATGTTTCGTTCCACCTGCCCGAGCGTTCCTTCCAGTTCCTCAGCGGCCCGTCCGGCGCCGGAAAGACGTCGCTGCTGCGACTGCTGTTCCTGTCGCTCAAGCCGACACGCGGTCTGATCACCATCTTCGGCAAGGACCGTTCGCAGATCACCCGCAAGGAGTTGCCGCTGATCCGCCGCCGCATCGGCATCGTGTTCCAGGACTTCCGCCTGCTCGATCACATGACGACCTATGAGAACGTGGCGCTGCCGCTGAGAGTGCGGGGACGGGAGGAAGCAGGCTATCGAAGCGACGTGATCGAACTGCTGAAATGGGTTGGGCTCGGCGAGCGCATGCATGTGCTGCCTCCGGTGCTGTCGGGCGGCGAGAAGCAGCGCGCGGCGATCGCCCGCGCGCTGATCGAGCAGCCCGAAATACTGCTCGCCGACGAGCCGACCGGCAATGTCGACCCCACTTTGGCGCGACGGTTATTGCGACTCTTCATCGAACTCAACCGGCTCGGCACAGCGGTGGTGATCGCGACCCACGACCTCACGCTGATGGAACAGGTGGAGGCGCGGCGCATGGTGCTGGCCGGCGGCAGGCTCGATATCTATGACTGAGGATGACGCGATGACGGCCGCCGAGCAGCAGGCCGAAGCCGCGGCCACGCCGGCGCAGCGCGCTCAGCGGCGCACCGCGCCGATCGTGCCTCCGCAGGCCGTCGCCAGCAACGCGCTGGTGCTGGTCATCGCCATCATGACCTTTCTGTCGTGCCTGACGCTGGGCGCGGTGACCCTGGTCAGCGACACGGCGACGACCTGGCAGACGCAGATCTCGCGGGAAGCGACGATCCAGATCAAACCGGCCGACGGGCTCGACATGGAGGCCGCGCTGGCAGCGGCGGCGCGCATCGCCGGCGGCTTCACCGGCGTGCGCTCTGCCGCCGTCGTCGACCGCGCGGCGACGGCGCGCCTGCTCGAGCCGTGGCTCGGCCCGGGCCTGGACATCGACGAGCTGCCCGTGCCGCGGCTGGTGACCGTCACGATCGACCCGGCCAACCCGCCGGACTTTGCCGGGATGCGCGCGCTGCTCGCCGCGGAAGTGCCGCAGGCGTCGCTCGACGACCACCGGAACTGGGTGGACCGCCTGGTGACGATGGCGCGCACGACCGTGACCAACGGCGTCGGCGTGCTGGTCCTCATGCTGTCGGCGACGCTGCTCACGGTCGTCTTCGCCACGCGCGGGGCGATGGCCGGCAACGGCCACATCATCGAGGTGCTGCATTTCGTGGGAGCCGAGGCCGGCTTCATCGCCGCGCAGTTCCGCCAGCACTTTCTCATCACGGGCATGAAGGGCGCCGCCGTGGGCGGGCTGCTGGCCGCGATCGTCTTCCTCGGATTCTCCTGGTGGTCGTCGCGCAACCTGGCTACGCCCGAAGCTGATCAGGCGGCCGCGCTGTTCGGCAATTTCGCGATTGGAACGGCCGGCTACGCGGGGGTGGTCGTCATCGTGGCCGCCGTCGCCGTGCTCACCGCCACGACGTCCCACATCACCGTCGTGTCCTATCTGAGCGACCTCAATTCCCGGCAGAGCGATGGATAGGACGCGTATTCGCACAGCCACGGGCGCTTCTCGCCCATGCGAGCCGCAACGCCCGGCTTGCGCCGCAATCGCATACTAGAGGGGGGCATGAAGGGACAGCGGACAGATTCCGGCGGATCAGCCGAAGGGGGATGCAGGGCCCCGCGCTCACGCGCCTTTCCTCGCATCGCCTTCTGGACGGTGGGCTCCGTACTGCTCGCCTTCGTCGCCGGTTTCGGGGTTTTTTCCAGCCATGTCAGTTCCATGATGGCGCCGGCGGCACAGCGCGATGCCGACGCCATCATCGTGCTCACCGGAGGGCAGTCGCGCATCGACGCCGCCATCGATCTGCTGAAATCCGGCAAGGGCAAGCGGCTTCTGATAAGTGGCGTCAATCCCGTGGCGGGGCTGGAGGACCTGCGCCGCGCGACGGGCGCCGACGCGTCGCTGTTCTCATGCTGTGTCGATATCGACCATGCCGCTCTGGACACGATCGGCAACGCCGAGGAAAGCGCGCGCTGGCTGCAGGCCAACGCCTATGCGAGCGTCATCCTGGTCACCAACAACTATCACATGCCGCGCTCCATGCTGGAGATGCGCAGGATGGGCGAAAGCGTCGAGATCCTGCCCTATCCGGTGGTCAACACCCGCCTCGACAGGGGCGAGTGGCTGACCAGGCCCGACGCCCTGCGGGTGCTGTTCACCGAATACACCAAGTTTCTGGCGGCCTTCGCTCGCGGTGTCTTTGCGGGGCTGGGGCCCGAGCAGGCCGGCAAGCGCAACGATACGGTGGCCGGGCGCTGAGACAGCGCCTTTGCCTTTGCCGGCGTCTGGTGTAACCAGCGGGTTCACTTCGCAGCCAGGCGCAGCCCATGGTCCAGCTCCGGTCCTTCGTCTTCAACGTCGCTTTCTACCTGAACCTCGTCGTGCAGATGATCTTCTGGACGCCGTTCTACTTTCTGGCGCCGCGACGCCTTGCGTGGTTCGTGCCCAAGTTCTGGTCCCGCTCGAGCCTTTGGCTGATGGAAAAGATCGTGGGAACCAGGTCGGACATTGCCGGCATGGAGAACCTTCCCGAAGGTTCCTACATCCTTGCGCCCAAGCATCAGTCCTTCTGGGATACGATCGCCTTCCTGCCCTACATTCCCGACGCGCTCTACATCCTGAAGCGCGAACTCAGATGGATACCGTTCTTCGGCTGGTACATCATGAAGATGCGCATGGTGCCGGTCGATCGGGGCAAGAGGTCGCGGGCGCTCAAGCAGGTGGTCGCGCGCACCCGCGAGGAGATGCGGGAACACCGGCAGCTCATCATCTACCCGGAGGGCACCCGCCGCGCGCCGGGCGCCGAGCCCGCTTACAAATGGGGCATCGCGGAACTCTACACCGAGCTCGGTCTGCCGGTGGTGCCGGTGGCGCATCAGGCGGGACTGTTCTGGCCGCGCCGCAGGTTCCTGCGCTACCCGGGAACCGTCAAGGCGCGGTTCCTGCCGCCGATTCCGCCGGGTCTGAGCAAGGAGGAATTCCTCGAGCGACTGATCCGCGAAACGGAAGCGGCCTGCGACGAGATCCTGGTGGAGACATCCCGCAGGCCCAATGCACCGCCCCTGCCGCCGACGGCAGCGAAGCGCCTGGAGGAACTGGAAGGCCAAGCTGCAAGCCCATCGGAGGCCAGCGGGCAAATCTAGCGTTGAGGGCCCGGCGCCACGTTCGCCGCGACGCTTTCCAGCCAGCGGTCGCGTATGCCAAGGGCCCTGAGGTGAGCCACCGTGTTTTCGAGATATTCCTCGTTGGGTCCGGACTGGCCGACGGCGCCGGACACGCGGGCCACGGCCCCGGACACGTCCATCCGCCCGGCATATTGCGGGTGCCCGCGATCGACCACGTAACTCAGCGCCTCGACTTTCGGACCGCCCACGAGCTCAACCGGGAGCGTGCGCTCCAGGTACACGTTCGTCACCAGTTCGCGTTCGCGAAGATAGGCGACCACCTCGCCTTTCAGGTCCAGGGGAACGCGAAAGGCGAGACCCACGCAGGAGCCGCCACGGTCGAGTCCAAGCACGAGCCCGGGACGGTCAGGCGTGCCGCGATGCACATGCGACAATACGCAGAGCGAACGGTGGAAGCCTCGCAGACGCGCGCGATGCGTTTCCACATGGGCGAAACCGGGCCGCCACATTAACGATCCGTAGCCAAAGACCCAAAAATCGCCCATATCGCCATGCCTGACAGGAATTGCCCTCTCGGGATTCGCCGGAGGGGCGCGTAGGGGTAGCGGGGCGCGGCCGATGCCGTCAAGCGCGAGGGAAGGGCACGAAGTGAGGGGAATGTCGCGGCGCTTCTTCTGGCTGGGCATGGCCATCGTGGCGGCGATCGCGCTCTACACGGCCGGCTGGTTCTACGTGGCAGACCGCGTCGCCGACGAAGTGCGCGCCGCGCTTGCTGCTTTCAGCCGCTCGGGTGGCAATCGCGCTGTCTGCGAGGCGCCGACAGTGCGCGGTTACCCCTTCCGCATCGGGGTCTTCTGCGAGGCGACCTATTTCGAACGGACATCGGCTGGCCTGTCGATCTCGACCGGCGCATTCCGCTCGGCCGCGCAAGTCTATGCGCCGCGCCGCGCAGTCGCAGAAGCCGACAGCCCAGCGCGGCTGCTGCTGCCGGGGCTGGTGCCGCTCGATTTGACCTGGGGCGGGTTGAGAGCGAGCGCGCGCCTCTCGTGGCCGCTGCCGGAGCGGCTCTCGGTGGAGGCGACCCGGGTGGTCGCCGTGGCGGACATGCCGAATGTCGTCGGTCCGCTAGCCTTTACGGCCGAGTCCGCGGAATTGCACATGCGGCCGGCGGATACGGACCTGGATGTCGCATTCCGGTTCCGTGCTTTCGAAACCGGCCGTCTTCTGCTCCCGCATGGCACACTGCCCCCGCTTACCGGCCTGGTCGACCTGTCTCTGGCAGACGGCGTTGCGATGCTGCGCGATGGGGTACGGGACCTGCGCGGAAGTGCCGTCGAGGTGCGCAGGGTGGAGATCAGTACCCCCGAGGGTGCTCGACTGACCGCAGCCGGCACGGTGGCGGTCGACGAAAACGGACTGCTGAACGCTGACCTGCGGGTGGGGACGACAGATGCCGGCGCCCTGGCGGATATCGTTTCCGCCGCCTTTCCCGAAGCCGGGGGGATCGCCTCCGCGATCGCCGCGCTTTCGGCGCTTGGTGCGAACCCCCAGTTGCCCCTAGTGATAGAGAAGGGCCAGGCGCGGCTGGGTTTCATCGATCTGGGCACGATCCCGCCGCTGTGACGGAAGGCCCGCGCCCGCGCTAAGGCTTGTCGGGATGTGCGGCGATCTGCCGGCCGAAGTCGGGCGCATCCACTTCCTGTCCGGCCTCGATGATCGAGCGGCGGACATTGCGGGTGTGACTGAACAGCTCGAAGAGCTTGTCGCCTTCGCCCCAGCGGATCGCCCTCTGCAGCGATGCCAGGTCCTCCGAGAAGCGCGCCAGCATTTCCAGGATGGCGTCGCGGTTATGCAGGCACACGTCGCGCCACATGGTGGGGTCGGAAGCGGCAAGGCGGGTGAAGTCGCGGAAGCCGGAGGCCGAGTATTTGATCACCTCGGACTTGGTGACCGTTTCCAGATCCTCCGCCGTCCCGACGATGTTGTAGGCGATGATGTGCGGAAGGTGAGAGACGATGGCCAGCACCTTGTCGTGGTGATCGGGATCCATCGTGTCGATGTTGGAGCCGCAGCGGCTCCAGAACTCGGAGAGGCGCGCGACCGCGGCGGGATCGGTCCCGGGGGGCGGGGTCAGGATGCACCAGCGGTTCTCGAACAGGTCCGCGAAGCCGGCGTCGGGCCCGGAATGTTCGGTGCCGGCAATGGGATGTCCGGGGATGAAATGCACGCCGGCCGGCACATGCGGCTGCATCTGCGCGATCACCGACCCCTTCGTAGAGCCGACATCGGTGATGATGGCGCCCGGCTTCAGCGCCGGAGAGATCGTCTCCGCTACTGCGCCCGACGCTCCGACCGGAACAGAAACGATGACAAGGTCGGCATCGCGAACTGCGTCGCGCGCGTCGGCGTGATAGCTGTCGCCGAGCCCGAGTTCTTCCGCGCGCCGCAGCGTGCCTGCGCTGCGGCTCGCAATCGCGATATGGTGGGCAAGCCCTTCCCGGCGCACCACGCGGGCTATCGAGGAGCCGATCAGGCCGATGCCGACCAGGGCAATCCTGTCGAAAAGCGGATCAGCCATGGCTCAGCGGCCCAGCAGCTCGGTCAGGCTCGCCACCACGCCGCGATTGGCCTCTTCGGTGCCGATGGACATGCGCAGCGCGTTGGGGAAGCCGTAGCCGGCGACGCGGCGCAGGATATAGCCGCGGCTGGTGAGGAAGGCGTCGGCTTCCTCGGCGGTCTTGCCGGAGCCGTCGAAATGGATGAGCAGGAAATTGCCGACCGAGGGCGTGACGCGCAGGCCGAGCCGGCCGATCTCGTCGCTCAGCCAGCCGAGCCACTTCTCGTTGAAGTCCGCGGCCCTCTCGACATGCGCGCGGTCTGCGATGGCGGCCGCCCCGGCGGCGATGGCGACGGCGTTGACATTGAAGGGCCCGCGCACGCGGTTGAGCGCGTCGAGGATGTGCGCCGGCGCGTAGATCCAGCCGATGCGAAGGCCGGCGAGGCCGTGGATCTTGGAGAAGGTCCGGGTCATCACAACGTTCTCGTTGGCGGCCACCAGTTCCACGCCGGCTTCGTAGTCATTCCGGCGGACGTACTCCGCATAGGCGGCGTCGAGGACGAGCAGCACGTTCTTCGGCAGGGCGGCGTGCAGGCGCCGCACCTCCTCGAAGGGGATGTAGGTGCCGGTCGGGTTGTTCGGATTGGCGAGGAACACGATGCGGGTGCGCGGCGTGATCTCGGCAAGGATCGCGTCGACGTCGGCGCGCTCGTCCCTCTCCTTCACCGCAACGGGAACCGCGCCGGCGGACTGGATGTAGATGCGGTAGACGAGGAAGCCGTGCTCGGTGAAGACACCCTCGTCGCCCGGCTGCAGGTAGGTCTGCGCCAGCAGGCCGAGTGCTTCGTCCGAGCCGTTGGTGCACATGATGTTGGCGGGGTTGAGTCCGTGCGCGGCGCCGATCGCCTCGCGCAGCGCCATCGACTGGCCGTCGGGATACATCTCGGGGTGCTCAAGCACCCGATGCGCGGCTTCCGTCGCGGCCCGCGAGGCGCCCAGCGGCGTCTCGTTGGACGAGAGTTTCCATACCTTCGCCACGCCCGGCGCGCTTTCCTTGCCGGGTACGTAGGCATGAATGTCCATCACGCCGGGTTTCGGCTGGGGGCGGGCGGTCTGGTCCATGAGAAGGGTTCCAAAGGATTGGGTGCCTGCCTCTAGCAAAGCTTTTCCGTTGACGCAAAGGGCGGCGCGCCGTAAAAGCCTGCAACGTCCCGTGGTGATTTGGCCGGTCGGCTTGCAGCCACGTTAAACAACTCGCTAAAGGGCCGCTTGCAACAAGTCCGTTGGGACCGGCCGCGATTTCGCCGCCGGTCTTTTTTGTTTTGGAGCCAGCACAGTGCCGATCAAGATCCCAGACCAGCTACCCGCCCGCGACGTTCTCGTGCGCGAGGGCGTGGCCGTGATGGATGAGCGGACGGCGCGGCGGCAGGATATCCGTCCGCTGCAGATCGGGCTCCTCAACCTGATGCCCAACAAGATCCGCACCGAGACGCAGATCGCGCGGCTCATCGGAGCGTCGCCGCTGCAGGTGGAACTGACCCTGGTTCGCATCGGCAACCACAAGGCCAAGAACACGTCCGAGGATCATCTGATAACCTTCTACCAGACGTGGCAGGAGGTGTCGGAGCGCAAGTTCGACGGTTTCATCGTCACAGGGGCGCCCATCGAATTGCTGCCTTTCGAGGATGTCACCTACTGGGACGAACTGGCACGGATATTCGACTGGACCACCACCAACGTCCATTCCTCGTTCTTCATCTGCTGGGGAGCAATGGCCGCAGCCTGGCATTTCCACCGCATCCCCAAATACACGCTCGAGAAGAAGGCATTCGGCGTCTTCCGTCACCGCAACAATGCGCCCGCTTCGCCCTACCTTGCCGGCTTCTCCGATGATTTCGCGATCCCCGTCTCGCGCTGGACGGAAGTGCGCGCGCGCGACATCTCCGCCGGCTCAGGCCTCGATCTGCTCATGGAATCGGACGTGACCGGCCCCTGCCTTGTCGCCGAACGCACCGGCAACCGGCTCTACATGTTCAACCACATTGAATACGACTCGACCTCGCTCAAGGAGGAGTACGATCGCGACGTGGCCGCGGGCGTGCCGATCGAGGTGCCGCACGGCTACTACCCGGACGACGACCCTGCCAGGCCACCGCTCAACCGCTGGCGCTCGCACGCCCACCTGCTTTTCGGCAACTGGATCAACCAGGTCTACCAGACCACGTCCTACGACCTGAACGAGATAGGCACCGAGCGCACGACCCACGCAGCGTAGCCGCCGCGCGTGCAGCAGAGCCAGGCCGCCTGCCCTCAGGCGTCCTTCGGGTCGCTGTGCTCCCGGCGCATCGCGGGGGTAGCGCCTTGCGGGGTGAGGACCGGCACGAAGACGCGGCGCGAGGCGCGCTGCGCCACCGGAATACCCTGATACAAACGCTTCTGCGCCTCCACGATGATGACTCCCGAAAAGATCGGCCAAAAGCTGCGGCCGGCCTTCTCAAGTATCTGGTAAAGCCGCATGACCCAGCGCTGCCGGGCCGGAGGAAAATGCAGCGCGTCCGACCAAGCCGAGGGCGTGAAATTCGTGTCGCGCAGGAGTTCGGTGAGCTGCCCGCGAGAGAACGGCCGCCCCGTGCCGAACGGCGTGTGCTCGAAACGGGCCCAAATGCCGCGCCGGTTGGGCGCCACGATGACAATCCGGCCGCCGGGCGCCAGCACGCGCCACATCTCCTTCAGGGTCTCATGCGGGTTCTCCGAATGCTCCAGCGCGTGCACCAGGAGGATGCGGTCGACCGAGGAATCGAAGAGCGGCAGGTCTTCATCAAAGACCAGAGCCGTGGCGGATGGCCCTGCCGCGGGCCAGTTCACGGCACCCTGGGCCGCCGGCATGAAAGCGAGCACGCGCTCGGCGTCCGCGCCGAAGCGGTCGAGCCAAGGCACCGCATAGCCGAGGCCTACCAGCCGCTCGTTGGGTAGCCGCGCCCAGATCGAAGCCAGCGCCATGGCGATAGAGCGCTCGGCCAGCCGGCCAAGCAAGGAAGCATAGAAGTTCCGGAGGTCGACGATGTCCGAAATCATGGCGGCAACCTATCGGCGTCGGCGGTCCGGTTCAACAAGCCGCGAGACCGCACGGGGAAGTCGTCCCGGCGGGTGACAGGACAGGTCCGCCGCACTATGTTCCGGCCGCAACGAGAGGAGACAGGAATGGCGCTCGAAATCGACCAGTTCATGTGCCGGAGCGACAATTTCGGCATTCTCGCACGTAATCCGGATACGCTGGAAGCTTTCCTCGTCGATGCACCGGAGGAGCGCGCGATCCTCGCCGCGATCGAGCGCACGGGGTGGAAACCGAGCGTCTTGCTCATCACCCACCATCACCCCGATCATGTCGAAGCCAACATGGCGCTGAAGGAGCGCTTTGGTCTCACCATCATCGGACCGGAGGCCGAGAAGGAAAAGATCCCCGGCATCGACCGTACGGTCCGCGATGGCGATGACATCGAGGTCGCCGGGCTGCGGGCAAGGGTGCTTTCCACGCCCGGGCATACGGCCGGGCATGTCAGTTATGTCTTCAGCAACGAGAACGTCGCCTTCACGGCCGATACGCTGTTTGCGCTCGGCTGCGGTCGCCTGTTCGAGGGAAGTCCGGCAGACATGCATGCGTCGCTGAAGAAACTCGCGGCCCTGCCGCTCGAGACGGTGGTCTATTGCGGGCATGAATATACCCAGTCGAATGCGCGTTTCGCGCTTACCATCGATCCCACCAACTCGGCATTGAAGGAACGCGCCAGGGAGATCGACGCCTTGAGGGCCGAAGGCAAGCCCACCCTGCCGACCACCATCGGCCGCGAGCTTGCCACCAATCCCTTCCTGCGCTGGCACGATCCGGCGATCCGGAAAAATCTCGGCATGGAAGATGCCGACGACGTCGCGGTCTTCGCCGAAATCCGCAAGCGCAAGGACGTCGCTTAGTGCAGGCGGCGCTTGCGCCAGAGACGATCATCACCGCCCTCGGCATGCAGCCGCATCCCGAAGGCGGGCACTACGTGGAGACGTTTCGCGATGCGCCCGGCGGCGGGCGCGGACACTCCACCGCGATCTATTTCCTGCTGCGGCGCGGGGAGAGATCCGCTTGGCACCGGGTCAGGGACGCCGCAGAGGTCTGGCATTTCCATGCGGGAGCGCCGCTGAAGCTCGAACTGGCCGGACCGGGGGGCGAAAGACGCGAGACGCGTGTGCTCGGCGTCGATCTCCCTGCAGGGGAGCGGCCGCAGGCGGTGGTGCCCGCGAATTGGTGGCAGAGCGCGGAAAGCCTTGGCGAGTGGACGCTTGTCGGCTGCACGGTTGCGCCCGGCTTTGACTTTGCGGCCTTCGAACTCCCCACGCCCGGCTGGGAGCCGGCCGGCTAGAGCAGGAAGGCCAGCGCGATGAGCAACTGCGCGGCGTAATAGAGGATCCAGACGGCAAGGCCGGCCCAGTTGCGATGCGGCGAAGTCTCGGGCAGCAGGAATTTCCTGACGGCCAGGATCGCATCGGAGGCGATGAACAGGGCCGCGCCCAGCGCCACCCCGAAGCCGGATACGCCGAAGGCGGAGATGCCCATGGCGGTGATGGCAGCGACATAGGCCAGGACCGGCAGCCGCATGGCGGGCTGCAGTGCAGGCAAGAGACGACGCAGCATCAAGGCGCAGAAGGCGATGAGGATCATTGATGCCGCCGCCCGCCAAGGCTCGGCCGCGAAGATGTCGGCGGCGCTCCAGTGGGACAGGAAAAGGGCGATGTAGAGCAGGTGGGAAAGCAGGAAGGCGGCGAGGCCGGCCAGGAATGGTCGCTCCCCCTCGCGGGACAGAGCGGCGTCTCCAAAGGCGCCGGCAATCAAGCCCGCTGAGAGGAGCCAAGGCGCTCCCTCCGTGACCGACAGCAATGCCAGGAGCAGAACCGGGGCAGTCTTGGCAGCCGTGCGCCGCCACGAGGGGATGCCCTCGTGCATGAAGGCATAGAGGATCGCGGCGACGAGAGAGAGAGCCAGGGTGCCGTCGGCGGTGGAAGTGAGGTCGCCTGCGAAGGGCATCAGGCTTCCGCCGCGCCGCTGGTGCGGGCGAAGAGCATGTTTTTTGCGGCCAGGGCGGCGCCGAAGGTGATTAACAGGCAGGCGGCGAGGATATGCGGCGTGGCGCTCGCGGCTCCGGCGGCGATCAGGATCAGGGTCGAAAGCAGCGGCGCCGCATAGCTGGAGGCGCCGA
>JAEYRU010000139.1 GCA_023435335.1 Pseudomonadota bacterium | reverse complement strand
TTGTAGCCGGAATGGCTCCCGCCCAGCCAGTGCGCCAGACGCGCCGGGCCGTGCCTTTGAACTCCCATCGGCAGCAGGAAGGCGGGCCGCCCGTCGAGCCGTCCCAGGAGATAGGCCGGTTCGGTCCGGGTGTGCGGAGCGACGTGGCGGACGTAGCTGTCGACCCAGTCGAAACGCTGGAAGATCGTGCCGACGCCGGTCGTCTCGAGCAGGCGCCACTCTGCCTCGATGGCCTGCGCGTCGGCGTGGCGCTCGACGGTCAGGCGGCGCGCAATCTCCGCGCGGCTTGCTCTGGCAGGCACCTCCGCTCGGCTCGTCTGTAGGTTCATGCTCTCCACTCACGACGAAATCGCGCATGCGGACCGCGTCGCGGCGGCTCGCATGGAGCTTTTCCTGCGCCGCCGGCCCTGGCGGCGAGGCCACAATCTCGCATGCCGGGGTTAACAAAACGGCGTCATGCAGGCGGGTTTTCCAGGCGCCGTGCATGCGCGGCACCCGACCGCCGTTAACGTTTCCTTTGCCATGGTTCTTTAGCCTGCGTTAACGACCGGGCTGGTGGATTGCCGGCCGCAAATCCTGTTCGGGAATCCATGTCCGACATGTCCAACAGCAACAGCGACGAGCGCGGCGGGTCCCTGCTTTCCCTCGCGAGATGGACGGAACCGCCCCCGGAGCAGCCACCGGGGCCGCTAGTGAGCCCGCTGCTCTCCAGCCTGGCCAGTGCGCCGGAGCCGGCTGCATGGCCGCCCGTGTCGGACACGCACCATTCCGAGCCGTCCGCCCCGTCGGTTGCCGATCTCTTGCGCCGCCGCAGCAGGGAACTCGCGGACCGGCCTGCTGGCCAGCCCGTCGGGGAAGCCGCCGCTGCCCGGCCGGTCGAGGAGCCGCGTTCGAAGCGGCTCAAGCTTCCGCGGGCCGAGGCGCTTCGCCGCCCTCCCGAACAGTCACACGTACCGCCGTCCGACCCGGGCGCGATGGGAACCCTGCCGGCGAGCAAGCCCGGCAAGGGCAGGTCCGGCAGCACGCCGAGAGGTGGCGGTGCCGGACGGGTGATCGACACCCTCATCGGCATCCTGCGCCGACCCCGGAAGCCCGCAACGGCCATCGAGAATCCGCCACCGCCGGTGCCGCGTTCGGCCAGGCTTCGCCTGCCCCGCAATGCGGCTGCCGCGCTACCGGCGGCCGGGAACACCGGGCGTGATGTGTCCGCCCTGGCTCCGGAAGTTCCCAGGAACCGCTCACCACGGGACTGGTCGCCAAACCGCTCGCATCAGGCCAGCGGCGAGGCCATGCGCGATGAACACAAGCCGGCGTACATGCCTTCGCCCGCGTCCGCCCATGCGCCGGCGCCACCGCCTGTGCACGCTCACTCGATGCAGGCTTCACCGGCCTGGCCGCCCGCGATGGCGGGGCAGACCTTCGCCCCGTCCTACTTTCCGGCGATGCCGTCCGCCTTGATGCACCCCGCCTCCGCGCATTTCTACTGGCCGCAGCCCGCCGTTGCGCCCCAACCGGTGGCCTGGCAGCCGCAGTTGGCGCCGGCGGTGCCATGGGCGTCCGCCGCCGTTGCTCATGTCCGGCAGATGCCCGAGCCGATGCGGCCCTACGCGGCCACCGATGTGTCGTCCCTTGAGCAACCGGCCCCGGCGTCGCACCCGCTGACGGCGGAGATCGATGAGGTGCGCGACCGGCTTCGCGCGTTCGGCGACTCGCTGCGCGAGTTGCGGCGGACGCGAGGCGCGCGACGTATCGGCTGAGCCCCGTACGCCCTCCATAGCCAATCCGGCGCAGACCTCCGATGCGACGAAGATCTGCGTCAGGTCCTGCTCGCTCACATCCATGCCCCTCTCGGGAAAACGTCAGCCGGTGCCGCTTTGACGCGGTTGTCTTCCGGCGTTTGAGGCAATATTCGGGGCGCGGATTCAAATTCGCAGGAGAAGGCCTTGGCCGAAATCATTGACGGAAAGCAGGTCGCCGCGGGCGTTGTCGCCCAGGTGAAACAGGCGACGGAGCGGCTTGCGGCGGAGGCGGGCGTGAAGCCGGGGCTGGCTGTCGTGCTGGTCGGGGAGGATCCCGCAAGCCAGGTCTACGTGAATTCGAAGAGCCGCACGGCCAAGGAATGCGGCTTCCATTCGGTCCAGCACACCCTGCCGGCCGAGACCTCGGAGGCGGACCTGCTGGAGACGGTGCAGAGCCTCAACGCCGATCCGGCGGTCCACGGCATCCTGGTGCAGCTTCCGCTGCCGGCACATATCGATTCGGGCCGCGTGATCCAGGCGATCTCGCCGGACAAGGACGTGGACGGTTTCCACTTTATCAACGTGGGCAAGCTCGGCACCGGTGAAATCGCGACCGCCTTCGTTCCCTGCACCCCGGCCGGCTCGATGCTGCTGATCGAGCGCGTGCGCGGCAAGGACCTGTCGGGCCTCAACGCGGTCATCGTCGGCCGCTCCAACATCGTCGGCAAGCCGATGGCCAACCTGCTGCTCGCCGCCAACGCCACGGTGACGATCGCCCACAGCCGCACCAGGGATCTTCCGGCGCTCTGCCGCACGGCCGACATCCTGGTCGCCGCCGTCGGCCGCCCCGAGATGATCAAGGGCGATTGGGTCAAGCCGGGCGCGACCGTCATCGACGTAGGCATCAACCGAATCCCCGCGCCCGAGAAGGGGGACGGAAAGAGCCGCCTCGTTGGCGATGTGGCCTTCGACGAGGCCGAGAAGCAGGCTGGTGCGATCACGCCCGTGCCTGGGGGCGTAGGTCCGATGACAATCGCAATGCTCATGGCCGCGACCGTTGCCTCTGCCTGTCGCGCGGCGGGGCGCGAGCCGCCGAAATTCTGAGCGACAAGCGGGGAGGGCGAGTGCTGGCACATCACCTGCTGCGTAGCCTGATCCTTCCCGCTGCGCCGCCGGGCGTGTAGAAGCGACGGCCATGCCCGAGCCCTCGCAGTCCGGCCGCCATTTCATATTCCTGCTCGTCGAGAAATTCTCGATGTTCTCGCTGGCCGCCGCGATCGACACGGTTCGTACGGCCAACCGCGCGCTCGGCCACGACTACTATTCCTGGACGACAGTGTCGGTTGATGGCGAGGCCGTGATGGCCTCCAACGGCCTGCCGATCAAGACCGGCTATGCGGTGGGCGACCTTCCACCTGCCGACATTCTCTTTGTCTGCGTCGGGCTGACGACCGAATTCGCCGGCAAGAGCAAGGTTCTGGCCGCGCTCCGCGCCTGGGGCCGCAAGGGCCTTGCGCTGGGAGCGCTGTCGGTCGGCTCCTATCTGCTCGCCGAGGCAGGTCAACTCGACGGCTATCGCTGCACCATCCATTGGGAAAACCGTTCCGGCTTCAAGGAGCGGTTCCCCGAGATCGACTGCACCGGTTCGGTCTTCGAGATCGACCGCAAGCGCTATACCTGCGCCGGCGGCACGACGTCGATCGACCTGATGCTGGAGATCGTGCGCTCCGACTTCGGACCCGGCATCGCCAACGAGGTGGCCAACCAGTTCCAGCACGAGCGCATCCGCCAGGCCGGCGACCGCCAGCGCGTCGGCCCCGAGCGTGACCTCACCGGCAAGTCGGAGAAGCTCAAGAAGACCGTCGAACTCATGGCGGACAACCTCGACGAGCCGCTTTCGGCCGGCCAACTCGCCAAGGCAGCGGGCCTCTCGGTGCGGCAGGTGGAGCGGCTGTTCCTGCGCCACCTCAACATGACCCCCGGGCGATATTACATGCGGCTCCGGCTGGAGCGCGCTCGCGAGCTGCTTCGCCAGACCAACCTGCCGATCCTCGACGTGGCGATCGCCACCGGCTTCACCTCGCATTCCTATTTCGCGCAAAGCTACCGCCTGCAGTTCGGCCGCCCGCCCAGCGAGGAGCGGCGCACGACCTATTGAGGGGATGGCAAGCGCCGGTCGGGTCGCGTCGGGTCGGGTTCTGGTGCTGGGCGACCGCTTCTGCATTCGCGCGAACTGGTTCTTCGGATGCCATAATATATGGAATAGAATACCAATGGCGCGTGCTGCTCATCGCTCCCATGTCATGACGATCGTTCCCTAAGCGACTAGAACTCGCTCCAAACAACGACGGGAGTCCATCTATGCGCTTCGCTTCGCTCGCACTTACACTGTCCATCCTGGCCACACCGGCCCTCGCGGCCGAGCCGCTCGTCAACGCCGAGTGGGTCAAGGCGAATGGCGGCAACGAAAACGTTGTCATCCTCGATATCCGCGACAAGGTCGCGGAGACGGATCTTGGCGACAAGCCCTATATCGACGGCGCGGTCGTCGCCCCTTATTCCACCGCCGGCTGGCGCACCGAGATCAACGGCGTACCCGGCATGCTGCCGCCGCTGGAGCAAATCACCAAGCTGATCGGCGACCTCGGCATCGACAATGACGACCACGTGGTCATCGTGCCCTGGGGCACCGATTCCAGCGAGTTCAGCGGCGCCACCCGCGTCTACTGGACCTTCAAGTATCTCGGCCACGACGAGGTCTCGATTCTCGACGGCGGCTGGCGGCAGTACGACGCCGCCGGCGGCGCGCGTTCGGCCGAGCCGGCGAAGGCAGAACCGGCGGAGTTCGCGTACGAGTTGCGCGAGGAACTGCTTGCGACCACCGAGGAAGTCGCGGCGGCGCTGGAAAACGGCACCAAGCTTGTCGACGGCCGCCCCGCCGAACAATACCAGGGCAAGTCGAAGAGCCCGGTGGTCAAGGCGCACGGGACGCTGCCGGGCTCCGTCAACATCGAGCATTCGAAGCTCTACAGCGGCGAGTATGCGCTGGCTGCTACGCCGGAGACGGTGAAGGCACTGGCGGAGGCCGTGGGCCTCGGAGCGGGCGAGAAGAACATCGCCTTCTGCAACACCGGCCACTGGGCGTCGGTCGCGTGGTTCGGCCTCTCCGAGGTGCTGGGCAACAAGAACACCTCGATGTATGACGGCTCGATGGCCGAGTGGACCGCCG
>JAEYRU010000046.1 GCA_023435335.1 Pseudomonadota bacterium | reverse complement strand
GCCTCCAGCACGGCCGCGATGTGCATGGCGGTCGGGAAGGTGTCGTTCGACGACTGGCTCATATTTACGTGATCGTTGGGATGGACCGGCTTCTTCGATCCCATCTCGCCGCCGAGGATCTCGATGGCCCGGTTCGATATCACCTCGTTGGCGTTCATGTTGGACTGCGTGCCCGATCCGGTCTGCCAGACGACCAGCGGGAAGTGCCCGTCGAGGTCGCCGCGGTAGACCTCGTCGGCGGCGGTCACAACGGCCCGACCGATGGTTTCGTCCAGCCGGCCGAGCTGCATGTTAACCTCCGCGGCGGCGCGCTTCACAAGGCCCAGCGCCCGCACCAGCGGCAGCGGCATGCGTTCGGTGCCGATGCGGAAATTCTGCAGCGAGCGCTGCGTCTGCGCCCCCCAGTAGCGGTCGGCGGGAACCTCGATCGGTCCGAACGTGTCGGTTTCGGTGCGGGTGGTCTTCATCGCGCGTCTCCGGTCTGCCGCTGCTCATATGGAACCCGCGGCCGGCAATGGCAATCGCTCCGCCCCTGCCGCGTCAACCTTACCGCGCGCCGCTTCGCCCCTTGCGCTTTACAAACATGTTGGGCAAGACGAGTATCGGTTTTCCGCCGATCCCGGGGCTTGAAGCGCCCGGTTTCGAGCAAATCAAGGCAACAGGGGAGTAAGAACATGCGTTCCACGATGCGTAACGTCTTCACGGCTTCGGTAGCCGCAGCGGCGCTGATGGCAGGTGCGGCAGTCGCCAGCGCCCAGGAAGTGAAGATCGGCATCCTGCTCGGCTACACCGGCCCGATCGAGTCGCTGACGCCGGCCATGGCCGAAAGCGCGGAGCTTGCGCTGAAGGAGGTCAACGACAGCGGCCAGTTCCTGAACGGCGAGACGCTGGTCGGCGTGCGCGCGGACTCGACCTGCATCGACGCCGCCGCCGCGAGCGCGGCCGCCGAGCGCCTGCTCAACACCGACGGCGTTGTGGCCATCATGGGCGCCGACTGCTCGGGCGTGACGACCGCCGTCGCCAACAACGTGACCATCCCGAACGGCGTGACCATGATCTCCCCGTCGGCCACTTCGCCGGCGCTGACAGACATCGACGACAACGGCACCTTCTTCCGCACGGCGCCCTCCGACGCCCGCCAGGGCCAGGTCCTCACCGACATCCTGGTCGGCAAGGACATCAAGAACGTGGCCGTCACCTACACCAACAACGACTACGGCAAGGGCCTGTCGGACGCCTTTTCCAGCGCCTTCACCGCGGCTGGCGGCACCATCACGATCAACACCCCGCATGAGGACGGCAAGGGCGACTACTCGGCCGAGGTCGGCGCGCTCGCTTCGGCCGGCGGCGACCTGCTCGTCGTGTTCGGCTACGCCGACCAGGGCGGCGTGGGCATCATCCGCTCGGCCGTCGATTCGGGCGCGTTCGACCGCTTCGCGCTGGGCGACGGCATGTTCGCCGAGAGCCTGATCGCGGCCATCGGCGACGACCTCAACGGCACGATCGGCTCGGTGCCGTGGGCGGAGGGCGAAGGCGCGGACGCGTTCGTCGCAACGGCGCAGGCGGCCGGCGTCGATCCGGACGGCTCGTTCCGCCGCGAGAGCTACGACGCCGCCGCCCTCAGCGCGCTTGCCATGCAGAAGGCCGGCTCGACCGACCGCGCCGCGATCAAGGACCACGTCCTCGACGTCGCCAACGCGCCGGGCGAGAAGATCCTGCCGGGACAGCTGGCCAAGGCGCTGGAGCTGATCAAGGCCGGCCAGGACGTCGATTACGTCGGAGCGACCAATGTCGAGCTGATCGGCCCCGGCGAGGCCGCCGGCACCTACCGCGAATACGAGGTCAAGGACGGCAAATACGAGACCGTCCAGTTCCGCTAGGAAGCGGCGCTTCACGCAATCGGACAGCCCGGCCCGCAGAAGGCCGGGCTGTTCGCACAAAGGGGAACCGGGACCGAATGATACGTGTAGATGATCTGCACATGCATTTCGGCGGGATACGGGCGGTCGACGGCGCCAGCATCGAAGTCGCGAAGGGCTCCATCACGGGCCTGATCGGCCCGAACGGCGCGGGCAAGACCACGCTATTCAACGTGATTGCCGGCCACTACAAGCCGACGTCGGGGCGCGTCTGGCTGGACGGCGAGGACATCACCGGCCTGCCGCCGCACGAGTTGTTCGCCAAGGGCCTGCTGCGCACCTTCCAGATCGCGCATGAATTCTCGACGCTGACGGTGCGCGAGAACCTGATGATGGTGCCGGCCGCGCAGCCCGGCGAGTCGCTGATCGACGTGTGGCTGAGACCCGGCCGGGTTCGCGCCCGCGAGGCTGAGGTGGTCAGGCGCGCCGACGAGGTGATCGACTTCCTGCAGCTGACGCACGTGGCCGACGAACTGGCCGGTAACCTGTCGGGCGGCCAGAAGAAACTGCTCGAGCTCGGCCGCACCATGATGGTGGACGCCAAGATCGTGTTCCTCGACGAGGTCGGCGCGGGCGTCAACCGGACGCTGCTCAAGACGATCGCCGACGCGATCCTGCGACTCAACCGCGAACGCGGCTACACCTTCTGCGTCATCGAACACGACATGGATTTCATCGCCAGCCTGTGCGACCCGGTGATCGTCATGGCCGAGGGGCACGTGCTGTTCGAGGGCACGCCGGCCGAGGTGAAGACCAACGAGCAGGTGATCGAGGCCTATCTCGGCCGAGGCCTGAAGAACCGCCCGAAGCACGCCGCGGGAGCGCCGGCATGAGCTTCCTGGCGGGCGAGAAGATGACCGGCGGCTATGGCGGGGCCGACATCCTGCACGGCTGCGACATCGCCGTGGAGAAGGGCGAGATCGCCGTGATCGTGGGGCCGAACGGGGCCGGGAAGTCGACCGCCATGAAGGCGATGTTCGGAATGCTGAAGCTGAGGCACGGCCGCGTTACGCTCGACGGCGCCGACATCACCGGGCTTTCGCCGCAGGACCGGGTGAAGGCGGGCATGGGCTTCGTGCCGCAAAGCAACAACGTCTTCACCTCGATGAGCGTCCAGGAAAACCTTGAGATGGGCGCTTACATCCGCGACGACGACTTCGCCGGGACGATGGACCAGATCTTCGACCTGTTCCCGGTGCTCAAGCAGAAGCGGCGGCAGCCGGCGGGCGAACTGTCGGGCGGCCAGCGCCAGCAGGTCGCCGTCGGCCGCGCGCTGATGACGAAGCCCAGCGTGCTCATGCTGGACGAACCGACTGCCGGCGTCTCGCCCATCGTGATGGACGAGTTGTTCGATCGGATCATCGACGTCGCCGCCACCGGCATCGCGATCCTGATGGTGGAGCAGAACGCGCGCCAGGCGCTCAACATCGCCGATCGCGGCTATGTGCTTGTGCAGGGCCGCAACCGCTTCACCGACACCGGCGAGGCCCTCCTCGCCAACGCGGAAGTCCGCGCGTCCTTCCTGGGGGGCTGAGCGATGGATTTCCTCAATGCGCTCGTCCTCTTCGCCAATTTCGTGCTGGTGCCGAGCCTCGCCTACGGCGCGCAGCTGGCGCTCGGCGCGCTCGGCGTCACCCTGATCTACGGCATCCTGCGCTTCTCCAACTTCGCGCACGGCGACCTGATGGCCTTCGGCGCGATGATCACCATCCTCGTGACATGGTGGATGCAGTCGGCCGGGATCAGCATCGATCCGCTGCCGACCGCGCTACTGGCGCTGCCCTTCGGCATGGCGGGCGCGGTCCTGTTCTCGCTGGGTGCGGACCGTGCGGTCTACCGCTTCTACAGGGCGCAGAAAGCGCCGGGCATCGTCTTCGTCATGGCGTCGATCGGCGTCATGTTCATGCTCAACGGCATCGTTCGCTTCGTCATTGGGGTCGACGACCAGCGCTTCGCCGACGGCGCCCGCTTCATCATCAATGCGCGCGACTTCCGCGATCTGACCGGGCTGGCCGAGGGCCTTACCGTAAGGCTGACGGTGGCGATCACGCTGATCGTCGCCGTCGTCGTGGTCCTGTGGCTGTTCTGGTTCCTCAAGAAGACGCGCACCGGCAAGGCGATGCGCGCCTATTCCGACAACGAGGATCTGGCGCTCCTGTCGGGCATCAGCCCCGAGCGGGTGGTGGCGATCACCTGGACAATCGCGGCCAGCCTCGCCACGATCGCCGGCGTTCTCTACGGGCTCGACAAGAGCTTCAAGCCGTTCACCTACTTCCAGCTGCTGCTGCCCATCTTCGCGGCAGCGATCGTCGGCGGCATAGGGCAGCCCTTCGGCGCTATCGCCGGCGGCTTCGTCATCGCCTTCTCGGAGGTGACCATCACCTACGCCTACAAGCGCTTTCTCGAATATCTCGGAATGCAACCGGACAGCCTGGTGCAATTGCTCTCCACCGAATACAAATTCGCCGTCTCCTTCGTCATCCTGGTCATCGTGCTTTTGGTACGGCCGACCGGGATTTTCCGCGGGAGGGTGCTGTGAGCGGGCGCGGCCTGATCCTCTACGGCGTGATGGCGCTGCTGCTCGTCGGCGTCGGCGTGTTCCAGAGCTGGAACCTCAGCCTGACGATCCTGAACCTCTGCCTGATCTCCGCGATCATGGCGCTGGGCGTCAACATCCAGTGGGGCTACGCCGGCCTGTTCAACGTCGGCATCATGGGCTTCGCCGCGCTGGGCGGCCTGGCGGTCGTAATCACCTCCATGCCGCCGGTGGCCGGTGCCTGGGAGGCAGGCGGGCTGGGCCTGTTGTTCTCGGCCGCGGCCCTGCTCGGCACCATCGCGGTTATCGTGCTCATCCGCCGGCGGCTCACCGGCCGCTGGCGCTTCGTCGCCACGGTTCTGGCGGCGGCCGCCGGCTTCTTCATATTCCGCGCCGTGTTCGACCCCACGGTGGAGGCCATCGAGGCATACAACCCAGCCCGGACCGGCTACCTGGGCGGTCTCGGGCTGCCGGTGCTGGCCGGCTGGATCGTGGGCGGCCTGCTGGCGGCCGGCGCGGCCTGGTTCATCGGCAAGGTGGCGCTCGGGCTGCGCTCCGACTACCTGGCGATCGCGACCCTCGGCATCTCCGAGATCATCCTCGCCGTCATCAAGAACGAGGACTGGCTGTCGCGCGGCGTCAAGAACGTCACCGGGCTGCCGCGCCCGGTTCCGGTCGAGATCGAGTTGCAGCGGGCAGGATGGTTCCTCGACCTCTCCGCCCAGCTCGGCGCGAACCCGATCGTATTCTCCTCGATATTCGTGAAGCTCTGCTACGCGCTGCTTTTCGCCGTCGTGCTGGCGGTGCTGATGTGGTTCGCCGAGAAGGCGCTCAACTCGCCCTGGGGCCGCATGATGCGCGCGATCCGCGACAACCGCGACGCGGCCGCCGCCATGGGCAAGGACGTGACGCGCCGCCACCTGCAGGTCTTCATTCTCGGCTCCGCCGTGGTCGGCCTCGCCGGCGCCATGCTGACGACCCTCGACGGGCAGCTCACACCCGGCAGCTACAACCCGCTGCGCTTCACCTTCCTGATTTGGGTGATGGTGATCGTGGGCGGCTCCGGCAACAACTGGGGCGCGGTGCTCGGCGGCTTCCTCATCTGGTTCGTCTGGGTGGAAGCGGAGCCCGCCGGCATCTGGCTGATGAGCACCCTGACTTCCGGCATGGACCCCGGCAATGTGGTGCGCGTGAGGATGCTGGACGCGGCGCCTCACATGCGGCTGTTCCTCATGGGACTGATACTGCTGCTCGTCATGCGCTTCGCGCCGCGCGGGCTGATCCCGGAGCGGACGGCGCAGCCGCTCGGCGCCTCCGGCAATCCGCTCGTCAAAGCTGCCCGGCAAACCACATGAGCGCCGCGTAGCGCGCGGTCTTGGCAATCGCCACTAGCACCAGGAAGGTGAGGAACGGGACGCGCAGAAGACCGGCGACCACGGTGAGCGGGTCGCCGACGAATGGCGTCCAGGCGAGCAGCAGCGACCATTTCCCCCAGCGGTGGAACCAGCGCTCAGCGCGCGCCAGCATGTCGCTCTCGGGAAGCCAGCGCGTGCCGCGCAGCCGCGCGGCGAAGCGGCCAATCATCCAGTTGACGCAGGAGCCCGCGACGTTGGCCACGCTGGCCACCACGAAGAGCAGAAAGACCGGCGCCGCCCCCGTCAGGTAAAGCCCGAGGAATACCGCCTCCGACGTGCCCGGCAGCACCGTCGCCGAGGTGAAGGCGGAAAGCGCCAGCGATATGACTGCGTAGGAATACTCCGGCACTCGGCGCCCCCTCTCGTTTCACAGCATAGGCGAAGCCAGCGGAATGAAAAAAAGGGGCGGCATCGCTGCCGCCCCTCGATTGGCAATCCGGATGGGCCTGGCTTAGAAGTCCATGCCGCCCATGCCGCCCATGCCGCCGCCGGGCATCGCCGGAGCAGCCGCTTCCTTCTTCGGAGCCTCGGCGATCATGGCCTCGGTGGTGACCAGCAGGCCGGCAACCGAAGCGGCGTCCTGCAGCGCGGTACGCACCACCTTGGTCGGATCGACAATGCCGAGCGCGATCATGTCGCCGTACTCGCCGGTCTGGGCGTTGTAGCCGTAGGTGCTGGACTTGTTGTCCAGGATCTTGCCGGCGACGATCGAGGCTTCAGCACCCGCGTTCGCGGCGATCTGGCGGGCCGGAGCCTGCAGCGCGCGGCGAACGATGTTGATGCCGGCTTCCTGATCGGCGTTGACGCCGGTGACCTTGAGGTTCGCGGAAGCGCGCAGGAGCGCGGTGCCGCCGCCCGGAACGATGCCTTCCTCGACGGCCGCGCGGGTCGCGTTGAGGGCGTCGTCGACGCGGTCCTTCTTCTCCTTGACCTCGACCTCGGTGGCGCCGCCGACGCGGATCACGGCCACGCCGCCAGCCAGCTTCGCCAGACGCTCCTGCAGCTTCTCGCGGTCGTAGTCTGAGGTGGTCTCCTCGATCTGCTGCTTGATCTGGGCGACGCGGCCCTGGATCTCGGCCTTCTTGCCGGCGCCGTCGACGATGGTGGTGTTCTCCTTGGAGATCGACACCTTCTTGGCGCGGCCGAGCATGTTGAGGCCGACGTTCTCGAGCTTGATGCCGAGGTCTTCCGAGATCACCTGGCCACCGGTCAGGATGGCGATGTCCTCGAGCATGGCCTTGCGGCGATCACCGAAGCCCGGCGCCTTGACGGCGGCGATCTTCAGGCCGCCGCGCAGCTTGTTGACGACGAGCGTGGCCAGAGCCTCGCCCTCGACGTCCTCGGAGATGATGAGCAGGGGCTTGGAGGTCTGAACGACCGCCTCGAGCACCGGCAGCATCGCCTGCAGGTTGGACAGCTTCTTCTCGTGCAGGAGGATGTAGGCGTCCTCGAGCTCGGCGACCATCTTGTCGGGGTTGGTCACGAAGTAGGGGCTGAGGTAGCCGCGGTCGAACTGCATGCCCTCGACGACTTCCAGCTCGGTGTCGGCGGTCTTGGCCTCCTCGACGGTGATGACGCCCTCGTTGCCGACCTTCTGCATGGCCTGCGCGATCATCTCGCCGATCTCGGTCTCGCCGTTGGCGGAGATGGTGCCGACCTGCGCGACCTCTTCCGAGGTCTTGATCTTCTTGGTGGCCTTGGCGAGCGCCGCGACAACCTCGTTGACAGCGAGGTCGATGCCGCGCTTCAGGTCCATCGGGTTCATGCCGGCGGCAACGGCCTTGTGGCCTTCCTGAACGATCGCCTGGGCCAGAACGGTCGCGGTGGTGGTGCCGTCACCGGCGATGTCGTTGGTCTTCGAGGCCACTTCGCGCACCATCTGGGCGCCCATGTTCTCGAACTTGTCCTCGAGCTCGATCTCCTTGGCGACGGTGACGCCGTCCTTGGTGATGCGCGGAGCGCCGAAGCTCTTGTCGATGACGACATTGCGGCCCTTCGGGCCCAGCGTCACCTTGACCGCGTCGGCGAGGATGTTGACGCCGCGCAGCATGCGCTCGCGGGCGTCACGGGAGAATTTCACGTCTTTGGCAGCCATTATTCAGCTCCTGTATGGAAAGGGCACCTGCTGCGAGCAGGTCCCGAAAAATCTGTGATGGAGAGGGTTCGGCAGATCAGCCGATGATGCCCATGATGTCCGACTCCTTCATGATGAGGAGTTCGACGCCATCGAGCTTGACCTCGGTGCCGGACCACTTGCCGAACAGCACCTTGTCGCCGGCCTTGACGTCCAGCGGCACAAGCTTGCCGCTCTCATCGCGGGCGCCCGAACCGACGGCGATGACCTCGCCTTCCATCGGCTTTTCCTTGGCGGTGTCCGGGATGATGATGCCGCCCTTGGTCTTCTCCTCCGACTCGAGCCGACGCACGACGACGCGGTCATGGAGTGGGCGAAACTTCGTCTTTGCCATGTCTATCAATCCTTGATGCGGATGTTTATGAACAATCCTCGGTCCGGCAGCCGCCGGCCGCTGTTAGCACTCTCCCTGGGTGAGTGCTAACCTGGCGCTCAGATATTCGCTGGGTCTGTCGCTGTCAAGATGACCGGGCGGCCAATGTCCGGCTCAGACGGGCCGCTTGAATTGCCTGCGCTCGAGTTCGACGATCGGCCGGCAGATACACCCCTCGATGTGGTCGTTGACCATGCCCATGGCCTGCATGAGCGAGTAGATGGTCGTGGGCCCGACGAAAGTCCAGCCGAGCGCCTTCAGTTCCTTCGAAAGCCGCGTCGAATAATCGGTCTTCGGGTTGGCCTTCAGTGTCGCGAAGTCCAACACCGGCGGGCGCTGGGCCGGTTCAGGTTCGAACGACCACAGGAACTTCGCCAGCGAGCCGTGCCGCTCGCACGTCTCCACTGCCCGGCGCGCATTGTTGAGGACGGAGGCAATCTTGGCGCGGTGGCGGATGATGCCTGCGTTCTGCATGTGCACTTCCACCTCCCGCTCGCCATGTCCGGCCAGCACCTCGAAATCGAAGTCGTGGAAGGCGTCGCGGAAGTTCTGGCGCTTGCGCAGGATGGTCAGCCACGACAGGCCCGACTGGAAGCCCTCCAGGCAGAGCTTCTCGAAGAGGCGACGGTCGCTGGCGACCGGGCGGCCCCATTCGTGGTCGTGATACTCCATGTAGTCGGGCTGGTTGCCGTGCCAGGAGCAGCGCAGCGCGCCATCGGGCCCGGCGATAAGGCCGTCCTGTCGTGCATCCATCGTTCGCCTCGCTCTCCGGCTGCTTAACCGGCTCTTTACCAGATTCCTGAACGCGCCAGTAACCACAACAAAAGCTTCAGCGGAAATCCGGCATTTTACGCAATCCGATTCACGATTCGGTCGGCGCGGCGCGGCAAAGTGCGCCTGCTCATACGCTGCGTATTGTGAAGAGTCCGTCGATGAAAAAAATCTGCCTTGTAGTGGCCGCCCTTTCTTCCGGCCTGTTCGTTTCTCCGGCGCTCGCCCAGGACCGTTATGGCGAGCGCCCGCCGCTGGTGGTCAGCCCCGACCTCACCGCGCCGTGGGTCATGCAGTTGCGCCGCGCCCCGGGCCAGCCTGCGCGGGTCGTCCAGCGCGGCGGCGTTACCGTCGGCCTCGCGCCGGAGCCCTTACCCCGCCGGCAGCAGCAGCGTGCGGAGCGTTTCGCGGAAAGGCAGCACCAGCAGGCGTTGAGGACGGAACGCCAGATGCGCGGCCTGCCGCAGGCCGACCCCGCCGTCCAGACCGCAGCGATCGCGGCCGCCCCGGCGCGCCAGGCAATCCCGCAGCTCGATCCCAAGTTCCTCCCGCAGACCGTCGCCTATAGCGGCCCGCACAAGCCCGGCACCATCGTGATCGATACGCGGGAGAAGCTCCTTTACCTTGTCGAGTCTGGCGGACAGGCGCGGCGCTACGGCGTCGGCGTCGGCAAGGAAGGTTTCCTCTGGAAAGGCACCGAAAAGATCAGCCAGAAGCGCGAATGGCCGGACTGGCGGCCGCCCGCCGAGATGATCGAGCGCGAGAAGAAGAAGGGCCGCATCCTGCCCGTGCACATGAAGGGCGGGCCGGAGAACCCGCTCGGCGCGCGCGCCCTTTATCTCGGCTCGACGCTCTATCGCATCCACGGGACCAATGCGCCGTGGACGATCGGCCAGAACGTCTCCTCGGGCTGCATACGCATGCGCAATGAGGACGTGACGGATCTCTACGAGCGGGTGGGAGTCGGCGCGACGGTGGTGGTTCTCTGACGGCATAAAGGGGGACGGCCCGGGGCAGGATGGGATGCCCGGGGCCTCCAGAAGGGCAGCGAACCATCGCGCTGCCCTTCTTAGCATGGGGCGCGACCGGGCGACACCGGTGGAAGCTGCCCGGGCACCCTTCACAAGCGGTAGCGCTCCGCTATCGTGCCCTACCGGCTGGCGGTCTCGCGCTCGCCGAATGGGAGGGGTTCATGGACAGTCTGATCACGGTTTTCCTGCCGCTGGCGCTCGCCGTCATCATGTTCTCGCTGGGGCTCGGGCTCACACTCGACGACTTCCGCCGTGTCTTCGCCGCGCCCAGGGCCTTCGGCATCGGGGCGCTTGCGCAGCTTGTCGTCCTCCCGCTGGTCGCCTACGCGATCGCGGTCATGTTCCGGCTGCCGGCGGAACTGGCGGTCGGCATGATGATCCTCTCCTTCTGTCCGGGCGGGGTGACCTCCAATATCCTCACCAAGTTCGCACGCGGCGACCTCGCGCTCTCGATATCCATGACGGGCGTGATCAGCCTCGTCTCGGTGGCGACCGTGCCGCTGCTCGTGGCCTTCGCGGCCGACCATTTCATGGGTGTCGACGCCCCGCCGGTGAACGTCACATCGCTGGCGGTCGCCATGTTCCTCATCACCGCCGTGCCGGTGGTGCTCGGCATGCTGCTGCGCCACTTCGCGTCCGGCCTCACCACGAGCGTCGAAGGCTTCGTGGAGAAGCTCGCTGTCGTGCTCTTCGTCGTCGTGGTGGTCGGCGCGCTCGCCTCGAACTGGTCGCTGTTCGTGGAGAACCTCCCCGTCCTCGGCCCGGCCGTGGTGGTGCTGAACGTGGTGCTGCTGGCGATCGGGGTCGGGCTGGCCCGGCTGACTTCGCTGGACGGCCGCCAGGCAACGGCGATCTCGATCGAGACCGGCATCCAGAACGCGACGCTCGGGATCACGGTTGGCTCGCTCATCGTGGAACAGGCGAGCGCGCTGCCGCCGT
>JAEYRU010000042.1 GCA_023435335.1 Pseudomonadota bacterium | reverse complement strand
CCTACGGCTACACGCTGCTCAGCCGGGAAGTGGCGGAAGCGCCCGGTATCGTCCGTGCGCGGCTCGGCCTTTCAGGAAATGTCCTTATGCTGCACCTGCGCTGCCTGCACACGGCGGACCGCGCTCCATACCAGTACGAGGATCGCTGGATCAGCCTGGATACGGTGCCGGCCGCGGCGACCGAAGGCTTCGAGACCGTCGGGCCCAACGAGTGGCTGGTGGAGCATGCCCCGTTCTCGCACGCCGAATTCGCATTCTTCGCCGCGGCGGCGACTGCTGAGGAGGCGGCGTTGCTCGGGCTGGAAGGCGGCACTCCCGTCTTCGTCGGCGAACGGCTGACATGGCTCGCGGAAGCGCCGGTCACGCTGGTGCGCATGGTGCATCCGCCGACGCACCGCATGGTCACGCGCATATAGATCGCGGGACCAGCGCCTGGGGATCAGTGGGCCTCGTCCCAGTTGCGCGCCGCGCGGGCGTCGACATGCAGGGGCACGGCCATGGCGACGGCCGGCATGGCCGCGTGTTCCATCACGTTCCGGATGACCGGCATCGCCTTCTCGACCTCGCCTTCGGGTGCTTCGAAGATCAGTTCGTCATGGACCTGCAGCAGCATCCGCGTGTTGTTGAGCCCGGCGTCTTCGAGCGCCGCGTCCATTCGGATCATGGCGCGGCGGATGATGTCGGCGGCAGAGCCCTGGATCGGCGCGTTGATCGAGGCGCGTTCGTTGAACGCCCGGATCGAGGGATTCGACGCCTTGATCTCGGGGAAATGCACGCGCCGCCCGAAGATCGTCTCGACATAGCCGTTCTCGCGCGAGAACGCCTTGGCGCCCTCCATGTAGTCACGGATGCCGGGGAAGCGGTCGAAGTACTTCTTGATGTATTCGCCGGCCTCGGAGCGCTCGATCGAAAGCTGGTTGGCCAGCCCGAAGGCCGAGATGCCGTAGATAATGCCGAAATTGATCGCCTTGGCGCGGCGCCGCACCTCCGCCGGCATGCCCTCGACCGGCACGCCGAACATCTCCGACGCCGTCATGGCGTGGATGTCGACGCCGTCGGCGAAGGCCTGCCTCAACTGGGGGATATCGGCCATGTGGGCCAGCACGCGCAGTTCGATCTGGCTGTAGTCGGCAGAGATCAGCAGGTTGCCGGGGTCGGCGATGAACGCCTTGCGGATCTTGCGGCCCTCCGCCGTGCGGATGGGGATGTTCTGCAGGTTGGGCTCGGAAGAGGAAAGCCGCCCCGTGGTCGTGGACGCCAGCGCATAGGAGGTGTGCACGCGTCCGGTCTGCGTGTTCACGTAGCCGGGCAGCGCGTCGGTATAGGTCGACTTCAGCTTGGTGAGCTGACGCCAGTCCACGATCTTGCGTGGGAGCTCGTGGCCTTCCGCGGCGAGTTCCTCCAGCACCTGCGCCGTGGTCGACCACTGGCCGGTCTTGGTCTTCGAGCCGCCCGGAAGCCCCATTCGGCCGAACAATATGTCGCCGAGCTGCTTGGGCGAGCCGATGGTGAAGCGCTCGCCCGCGAGCCGGTATATCTCGTCCTCGAGCGCCGCGGCGCCCTGCGCCAGTTCGCCCGACAGCCGCGAAAGGATCTGCCGGTCGATCGAGATGCCGCGCTGCTCCATGTTGGCGAGCACCGGCACCAGCGGCCGTTCCAGCCGCTCGTAGACCGACATCAGGCCCTTCGCGACCACCCTCGGCTTGAGCACGCGCCACAGCCGCAGCGCGACGTCCGCCTCCTCGGCGGCATAGGCGGTAGCCCTTTCGAGATCGACGAAATCGAAGCTGACCGCTCCCTTGCCGGTTCCGCAGACATCCTTCAAGGCCATCGGCGCATGGCCGAGCCAGCGCTCCGACAGCGCCTCCTTCGACATGCCGCCCCCGGTCCCGCCGTCGCAGACATAGGCGAGCAGCAGCGTGTCGTCGAACGCCAGAATGTCGATGCCATGACGATTCATGACCACCAGGTCGTATTTCAGGTTGGTCATGATCTTGAGGATCGCGCGGTCCTCAAGCAGGCTCTTCAGCACCGCCAGCGCGTCGCGCGCGGGTATCTGGCCATCCACCAGCCCACCGCCCAGCAGGTCGTTCTCGCTGCCCTTGTGCTGGAGCGGCACATAGGCGGCCCCGCCGCGCTCCGTCGCAATCGAGAAGCCGCAGAGTTCGGCCTGCATGGGGTCCGCCGACGTGCCGCGGAGGCTGAAGGCGATCCGGCCGTCATTGCGCGTCTGGTCGATCCACTGGACGAGCGTCGGCAGGTCGCGGATGGTGACATAGGCGCTACGGTCGATCCTTTCACCGGCGGCCGTTTCCGCACGGTATGCCGCCAGGCGCTCGGGCGTCCCCGCCAGTCCGCTCGGCGCCGGCGCCTCCGGCGCGACCTCGCCTTCCTCGGGCAGGCCGGCCGAACCCTTGACGGGCGAAACCTCCAGGTCCGGTCCGTGCGCATCCGCGCCCCTCTCGACCTCCACATGGCCTGCGTCTATCGCGTTGGCATCGGCTCCGGTCGCCTCTGCGACGCGCCGGGTCAGCGTGGTGAACTCCATCGCCTTCAGGAAGGAGATCAGCCGCGGTCCGTCCGGTGGATTGAGCACCAGCTCGTCCAGTGTCTCGGTGACAGGGACATCGTCCTTCAGCCGCACGAGTTCGCGCGAAATGCGCGCGCTCTCGGCATGCTCTATCAGGTTCTCGCGCCGCTTCTGCTGCTTGATTTCAGGGGCACGCGCCAGCAGCGTGTCGAGGTCCCCGTATTCCTCCAGGAGCTGCGCCGCGGTCTTCGGGCCGATGCCCGGCACGCCCGGAACGTTGTCGATGGAGTCGCCGGTAAGCGCCTGCAACTCGATCATCTTCTCGGGCGGAACGCCCCACTTTTCGATCACCTCCGGCACGCCGATCTGCCGGTCCTTCATCGGGTCGTACATGGCGACGGTGGGACCGACCAGCTGCATCAGGTCCTTGTCGGAGGAGATGATCGTGGTGTCCCCACCCGCTTCGCACATCAGCCTGGCATAGGTGGCGATCAGGTCGTCCGCTTCGTAGCCTTCCATCTCCAGGCAGGGCAGGTCGAACGCCTTGGTCGCCTGCCGGATGAGACCGAACTGCGGCACGAGGTCCTCGGGCGGAGCCGAGCGGTTGGCCTTGTATGCGCCGTAGAGGTCGTTGCGGAACGTCTTCGAAGAATAGTCGAATATGACGGCAAAATGGGTGGGTGTGACGCCGACGGCGGTGTCACGCGCGTCCCGCAGCAGCTTCCACACCATGTTGCAGAAGCCCAACACCGCTCCAACCGGCAATCCGTCCGATTTGCGGTTGAGCGGTGGCAGGGCGTGATAGGCGCGGAAGATGTAGCCGGACCCGTCTACGAGGAAGAGGTGCTTGCCGTTCTGTGACATGGGCGAAGGGGTATCGTGCCATCCCCGAACTGTCCATTGCAAAGAGCCCGGTCAGGTGACCTTGCTGACGCTCTGCGGACTCTCACGCCTTCGTTACGGACTTGTAATGTTGACGCCCTTGAATCGCCATTTTCAGCTACACAAATAGGGTGTGTCGGTGTTTTAGCCGACGGTCCGGAACTTAGGCCCGTCCCCCGCCTACCGGACACCGGCGGCAGCCTCATCCCCCTCTCCGGGCTGCCGCCAAGTTTGAGTAAAGCCGCCGTGGTTCCCCCTCCACCACGGCGGCATTTTTTTGTG
>JAEYRU010000210.1 GCA_023435335.1 Pseudomonadota bacterium | reverse complement strand
GGTCAAGCTGTCGGCCGCCGTACTCGACGCAGAGCCGGGCCGGCTGGTCGACGAGGCGCGCACGGTACCGATGTTCGCTGCGCAGCGGCTCATCTGGGTCCTCGATGCCGGGGCCGAGAAGGGCTTTGCCGAATCGGTGAAGGCGCTGCTCGACACGCCGGTCCAGGACGCCGTGGTTCTGATCGAGGCAGGCGACCTGAAAAAGGGATCGGCGTTGCGCGCCACGGTGGAGGCGGCGGGCGCCGCGATGGCCCTGCCCTGCTACGCCGACGATGCGCGCGGCATCGACCGGTTGATCGACGAGGAACTGGCGCGGGCAGGGTTGTCGATCTCGCTGGACGCGCGGCAGCTGCTGAAATCCGCCTTGGGCGGCGACCGGCTGGCCACCCGGGCCGAGTTGGAGAAGCTGACGCTCTATTGCGCCGGCGGGAGCCGCGTCGAGGCCGAGGACGTCCGGCTTGCTACGGGGGACGTCTCGGCGATGTCGGCCGACTCGGCGGTCGACGCCGTTCTGGCTGGCCGCATCGCCGATTTCGATAGCGCCTTCTCGCAGTTGATGGGGTCCGGTGTCGCGCCATTCCTGCCGCTGGCGGCCGCGCTGCGGCAGTTTCAGGCTCTGATGCTGCTGCGCCAGGGCATGGACAGGGACCGCAAGTCGGCCGCCGCCGCCGTGGCCGGGGCGCGACCGCCGGTCTTCTTCACCCGTCGCGCGCTGGTCGAGAATGCGCTGAAGAGCCTGCCCGTGGAAGCCATGGCGCGGGCGGCCGAACGCATCAATGCGGCGATCCTGGAGACGCGACGGCGGCCGGACCTTGCCCGGGCGGTGGCGCGGCAGGCGCTGCTGGCGACGGCGATAGAGAGCAACCGCGCCCAGCGATAGGCGCGCTGCCGTGGTCTATGGATTGAGGCGACGGCAGAGTTCGTCGAGCTGTTCCAGGGTGCCGTAGGCGATCTTCACCTCGCCGCCCTTCGCGCGGTGATTGATGGTCACCTTGAGTCCCGTGGCGTCGGTCAGGAGCTTCTCGAGGGCGGCCGTATCCGCGTCCTTGGGCTGGCGCGGCGCCGGTGTCTTGTGCTCTTCCTTATCGGAAGGCATCTGCGCGAGGACCTCTGCCTGACGGACCGACAGCCCCTCCTCGACGATGCGCATGGCGAGCCCGGCCGGGTCGGCGGCGGTGACGAGCGTACGCGCATGGCCGGCCGACAGCGTGCCGTCGACCAGCATGTCGCGGATCACCTCGGGCAGCTTGAGCAGGCGAAGGGTATTGGCGACATGGCTGCGGCTCTTGCCGATCACCTGGGCGAGGTCGGCTTGTGTATAGCTATGCTCGTCGACGAGCTGCTGGTATCCCATAGCTTCCTCGACCGGGTTGAGATCGGCGCGCTGGACGTTCTCGATAATGGCCAGTTCCAGCGCCGTGCGGTCGTTGACGTCGCGCACGATGACCGGAATGTCGGCCAGACCGGCGCGTTGAGCCGCCCGCCAGCGCCTTTCGCCGGCGATGATCTCGTAATGATCCTTCTCTTTGCCCGGGCGCACGACGACCGGCTGCACGACGCCGTGCTCGCGGATGGATTGCGCCAGATCCGCAAGGTCCGCATCGGCGAAGCTGCGACGCGGATTGCGCGGATTGGGCGTGATGAAGGCGATCGAGATATGCCGGTCCGCGGTCGGCGCCTGGTTTTGCTGAGCCGGCTTATCCATCTCTCCGATCAGCGCGGCGAGGCCTCGTCCCAGCCGTTTCCTCGAAAAGTCTTCGCTCATTCTCTGTCCAGTCGGGGCTGTTCTGATTCGTTACGGTGACGAATCGATGGCTTCAGGCGGCCTGCAGGCGCCGTTCGCGGCGGATAACCTCCGAAGCGAGTTGGAGATACGCCTGGCTGCCAGCGCATTTGAGATCGTACAGGATGGCGGGCTTGCCATAGGATGGGGCTTCCGACACGCGCACATTGCGCGGAATGATGGTCTTGTAGACCTTCTCGCCCATATGCGCCCGCACGTCGTCTACGACCTGGTTGGCGAGGTTGTTACGTCCGTCGAACATTGTCATCACGATACCCTGTATCGTAAGATCAGGATTGATCGAGGCGCGCACCCGTTCCACCGTCGATAGAAGCTGGCTCAGCCCTTCGAGCGCGAAGAACTCGCATTGCAGCGGCACGAGTATCGAATCGGCCGCGGCCATGGCGTTCAGCGTAAGGAGATTGAGTGATGGTGGACAATCGATCAGGACGTAGGTGAACTCCAGCGGGCCGGCTTCGCGCAGCGCCTTGCGAAGCTTCAGCACCCGGTCTGGCGCGGCGGCAATCTCCATCTCGACACCGAGCAGGTCCATCGTCGAGGCAACAACGGATAGCCCCGGCACCGCGGTGGGGATCGCGGATTCGGCGACCGTGGTTTCACCGACCATCAGGTCGTACGACGAGATCTTTCGTTCCTGGCGGTCGATCCCCAGCCCCGTGCTGGCATTACCCTGTGGATCGAGGTCGACGATCAACACCCGCTCGCCGATCGCGGCAAGGGCGGTGGCGAGGTTTATGGCGGTGGTGGTCTTGCCGACGCCGCCCTTCTGGTTGGCGACTGTGATGATGCGCGTGGTCATGCTGCGGTCCGCAACTGTGCTCCAAGAGTCACTTGCGCCGCAGACCTGAGATTTCGAGGATCACCCCTTCCCGATCGACGGCGCTGGTATGTTCTATCAGATCGAATCGCCAGCCGTCACGGCTTTCTTCGACTTCCCGGTGGTAATCCCGGCCTTTGTGAAACAGTCCGACGCTGCCCCCGGCAAGCCAGGGCTCCGCCAGTCCGAGCAGGGTCGGCAGCGCCGCGAGAGCGCGGGCTGTCACCCTGTCGAACTTCTCACCCGCCGCCCGGAACCGTTCGATTCGCTCCACATGAATGCGCGCTGGCGCCTGCAATTCGCCGAGCACGGTTTTCAGGAAGGCGGCCTTCTTGGCGTTGCTTTCGACCAGATCCACTGAACCGCCCGGCCGGTCGCGCATCAGGATGGCGACCACGGCACCGGGGAATCCTCCGCCTGAACCGAGATCTAGCCACCGCAGGGCGTCCGGCGCCAGCTTCACGAGCTGGGCACTGTCGAGGATGTGACGGCGCCAGAGTTCCGGCAATGTCGACGGTGCAGCGAGGTTGATTCGCGCGGTCCACTTCGCAAACAGCTCTTCGAAGCGCATCAGGCGCTGGAATGTTTCACGTGAAACAGGACCAGCGATTTCTTCCAGCTCTTGATGCCTCATGCTGCGCCGCGCCGCTGCGCCACTTCAGCGGCGCGGATACAGGAGATAATGATGGCGAGAGCCGCCGGTGTCATGCCGTCGATTCGCTGTGCCTCCGCGATCGAACGCGGTCGTCTCGTTGTCAGCTTGTGCTTCAGTTCATTCGACAGGCCCGGCACGCCGGCAAAATCTAGGCCTTGCGGGATCGCGGTCGCCTCCTCCCGCCGCATCCTTTCGGCTTCGTCATTCTGCCGCGAAAGGTATACCGCGTATGTGGCCTCTGTTTCGATTGCTTGTTTCGTCGCCGAATCGAACCCTTCCAAGTCCGGCCAGATCGACGCGAGGCGATCGATATCGATCCCCGGATAGGCAAGCAGGTCGTATCCTGTTCGACGTACGCCATCCCGGTTGAGCTCAATCCCGTACCGGGCGGCCTCGTTCGGCGTCAGGCTACGCTGCCGCAGCGCCTCTCGCGCGCGCCGTATCCTCAGCTGCTGGTTACGGAAACGCGCAAGACGCTCGCCTGACGCAACGCCGAGCTTTTCTGCCAACGGTGTAAGGCGCTGATCGGCATTGTCTGCGCGAAGCGACAGACGGAACTCCGCTCGCGAGGTGAACATGCGGTAGGGCTCGGTGATGCCCCGGCTGGTCAGATCATCGACCATGACCCCAATATAGGCGTCGGCGCGGCTCAGCTCGATCGGGTCGGCCCCACCCGCCCGCCGGGCCGCGTTAATGCCCGCCAGGACTCCCTGCGCACCGGCTTCCTCGTATCCTGTCGTGCCGTTTATCTGTCCGGCCATGAACAGCCCGGCGACCGCCTTCGCCTCCAGGCTCGGATAGAGGTCGCGCGGATCCACGTGGTCATACTCGATGGCATAGCCCGGCTGCAGCATCACCGCGCGCTCAAGGCCGGGGATCGTCCTCAACAGATCCAGCTGCACATCCTCCGGCAACGATGTCGAGATGCCATTCGGGTATACGGTATCGTCATCCAGCCCCTCGGGTTCCAGGAATACCTGGTGGCCGTCGCGGTCGCCGAACTTGACGATCTTGTCCTCGATCGATGGACAGTAGCGCGGCCCGACCCCCTCGATCGACCCCGAATACATCGCCGAGCGGTTGAGGTTGCGCCGTATCACGTCATGCGACGCGGCGTTGGTACGGGTGATCCCGCATTCGATCTGGGGAACGGTGATCCGATCCGTCATCAACGAGAACGGTACCGGATCCTCATCCGCAGCCTGCATGTCGAGTGATTTCCAGTCGATCGTACGTCCATCAAGCCGCGGGGGCGTGCCGGTCTTGAGCCGCCCGAGCCGAAATCCCGCCCGGGCTATAGTTGCCGACAGCGCCATAGACGCTTTCTCGTTGACACGGCCCGCCTGGATCTTGCGATCCCCAATATGAATGAGCCCGCGCAAGAACGTGCCGGTCGTGAGAACGACGGCACCGGTGTCGATAGTTCGCCCATCGGCGAGCCGGACGCCGGCGGCTCGCCCGCGCGTCACAATGATATCGACGACCTCTCCCTGCACGACATCAAGACGGCTTTGCGCGTGGATTGCGGAGCGCATGGCCAGCCGGTAAAGCTTGCGGTCGGCCTGTGTGCGGGGGCCTCGCACCGCCGCGCCCTTCCGGCGATTGAGAAGGCGAAACTGGATGCCGGCGGCATCCGCCACCCGGCCCATCAGACCGTCGAGAGCATCGATCTCGCGCACGAGATGCCCCTTGCCTAGGCCTCCAATGGCCGGATTGCAGGACATGACCCCAATCGTTTCGGCGCTAAGCGTGACCAAGGCGGTGCGTGCGCCACCACGCGCTGCGGCGGCTGCCGCCTCGCAGCCGGCGTGGCCTCCTCCAATTACAACAACATCACAGCGCATGCGCAAATCCGATTTTGTCAGGTGACGAGTCACTGCATCGTGACCGGGCTGTCAAGCACGCGCGCGCCGGGAGCGACCTATTGTTTCACGTGAAACAAAGGCTGCCGCAACTTCCGCCATAAGGCGCGTGTTCACGTGAATCTGCAGTGCATGTAAGACGGGCATATGTTTCACGTGAATCACTTTCCAATGCAGAAGGCCGCAAAGATCTCACCCAATACCTCTTCCGGACTGATCTCCCCCGTAAGCCGGCCGATACAGTCCCCCGCGACACGCAATCCTTCCGCGCGCAGCTCCAGCGCAAGGCCATCATCAAGTGCCTCCTTCAGACCTGCAACAGCGGCCACAACCAAATCAACATGACGCTGTCGCGTAGGCACCGCCCCTTCCGCTACCGGCCTGGCGCGCTCAGCTGCGAATGCGGCGACCCGGGAGATCAGGTCATCGATCCCCTGGCCCGAACGCACGGACACAATCACATCATACGCGCCCGATGTATCTCCGACGACCAAATCGGCCTTCGTCCCGACAGTGAGCACCTCCACTCCTCCGGGCACCTCCACCGGACTTGGGGCAGCCAAATCTTCGAGCCTTAGTACCAGATGGGCAGCCCGAGCAGCGGCCTGCGCCCGCTCAATACCGATTGCTTCAACGCGCCCCGGCTGATCACGTAGACCGGCCGTGTCCGACAGCACGACCTTCGCCCCCAGAAGGTCAAGCGACACCTCCAGCACATCACGTGTCGTGCCGGGTTCGTCGGTAACGATAGCGACGTCCCGACCCGCCAGCGAGTTCAACAGACTGGACTTCCCGGCATTGGGAGCTCCGAGAATGACAACCCGAAGGCCGTCGCGTACAATCTCCGCGGTCTCGAACAGACGGAGGTGTCGTTCCATCGCCAGGCGAAGCTCGCGCATGTCGGACCACACCGTCGGCGACACCGAACCCGGAACATCAGCCTCGTCCGAAAAGTCGAACTCCGCTTCAATCAGCGCGCGCGCATGCACCAACTGCTGGCGCCAGCCGGCATAGAGCATCGCCTGCCGGCCGTCGGCATTAGATTGGGCGAGGCGCCGCTGCAGTTCGGTTTCCGCCAGGATAAGATCGGACAGCGCTTCGGCGCCCGTCAGATCGAGCTTGCCGTTGACGAATGCGCGTTTGGTGAACTCCCCCGCCTCGGCCTGGCGAAATCCCCGGAGCCCGCTGAGGCGTGCGAGCACCGCCGCAACCACAGCACGACCGCCGTGAATATGAAACTCCGCGCAATCTTCGCCGGTGAAGCTGTTAGGACCCTCGAAGAAGGCCACCAGTCCGTGATCGATCGGCTCGCCATCCGCACTGGAGATCGCTCGCCGCACCAGTCGCCTTCCGGGCGGCACATCACCGCAAAGGGCTTCGAGCGCCCGCCCGGAAGCGGCTCCAGAAACGCGGATGACCGCCACACCGCTCGGCAGGGCGCCGCTAGAAAGTGCAAATATGGTGGAGCTCTGAAACATCGGCCGACTCCAGCCGCATGGACCCGATTCTTCCGTTTCGGAAGCGAATCGACCGCGCTCGTTCCGGCTCCGAATCGATCAGGTGTTCATCGAATCGAAGAAGTCGGAGTTGGTCTTGGTCTGCTTCAACTTGTCGATGAGGAACTCGATTGCATCGGTGGTGCCCATCGGCGCCAGGATGCGGCGCAACACGAATATCTTCTGCAGGTCCTGGCGCGGGACGAGCAGGTCCTCCTTGCGCGTGCCGGACTTGAGGATATCCATGGACGGGAAGATGCGCTTGTCCGCCACCTTACGGTCGAGCACGATCTCCGAGTTGCCGGTACCCTTGAACTCCTCGAAGATCACCTCGTCCATCCGGCTACCGGTGTCGATCAGCGCGGTGGCGATGATCGTCAGCGAGCCGCCCTCCTCGATGTTGCGCGCGGCGCCGAAGAAGCGTTTCGGCCGCTGAAGGGCATTTGCGTCAACACCGCCGGTCAATACCTTGCCGGAAGACGGGACGACCGTGTTGTAGGCGCGGCCGAGCCGCGTGATGGAATCCAGCAGGATCACGACGTCGCGCCCGTGTTCGACGAGGCGCTTGGCCTTCTCGATCACCATCTCCGCCACCTGGACGTGTCGCGTAGCCGGCTCGTCGAAAGTTGACGAGATCACTTCGCCCTTTACCGAGCGCTGCATGTCGGTCACCTCTTCCGGCCGCTCGTCGATGAGCAGCACGATGAGGAAGCATTCCGGATGGTTCGACGTGATCGAATGCGCAATGTTCTGCAGCAGCACGGTCTTGCCGGTGCGCGGCGGCGCGACGATCAGCCCGCGCTGGCCCTTGCCCAGCGGCGCCACCAGATCGATCACCCGCGCCGAAAGGTCCTTGGTCGTCGGGTTCTCGGTTTCCATCTTGAGGCGCTCGTCGGGGTAGAGCGGCGTCAGGTTGTCGAAGTGGATCTTGTGCCGGATCTTCTCCGGATCCTCGAAATTGATGGTGTTGACCTTGAGCAGGGCGAAATAGCGCTCGCCATCCTTCGGGCCGCGGATCGGTCCTTCGACGGTATCACCCGTCTTCAGGGAGAAACGCCTGATCTGCGACGGCGAGATGTAGATGTCGTCCGGGCCCGGCAGGTAATTGGCATTGGCGGAGCGCAGGAAGCCGAAGCCGTCCTGCAGCACCTCGACCACGCCTTCCCCGATGATCTCGACGTCCTGGGCGGCCAGCTTCTTGAGGATGGCGAACATCAGTTCCTGCTTGCGCAGCACGCTGGCATTCTCGACCTCAAGCGACTCGGCGAACGCAATTAGGTCGGTCGGAGTCTTGTTCTTGAGTTCCTGTAGTTTCATTTCCTGCATGTGCGGGGGCTCTGATCGTAGAGGGAATGCGGCGGGGCTGATGCTGAGAAGCGCCGGATGCGGCGATGGCCTGAAGGAAAGCGGCGCTCAGCGGGGAGAGACCGCGACTCATATCGCCGCAACCACCAAAGAGCAAGCGCCTTCGCGCAACCCCGTCAGAATGGTTTCACGATCACCAGAATGACGATCGCGATCATCAGCAATGTAGGGATCTCGTTGACGATGCGCCAGTGACGCGCCGGCTTTTCGTTGCGATCTTCGGCAAAGCGGCGCACTGCGGCGGACAGGTAGCCATGCACCCCGGAGAGCACGAGCACCAGCGCCAGCTTGGCGTGCAGCCACCCTGCCTGGAACGCGAACCCGTACCACGCCAGCCACAGGCCTGCCGACCAGGTAACGACCATGGCTGGATTGATTATCGCCCTCAGCAGCCGCCTTTCCATGACCTTGAAGGTTTCGGACTGAACCGAACCGCGCTCCGCCTCCACATGGTAGACAAAGAGCCGGGGCAGATAGAGCATGCCCGCCATCCAGGCGATTACCGCGATCACGTGCAGCGCCTTCACCCACAGGTAGGCCGCATCCCCATCCAGCAGGAACAGCACCCCGGTCAGCACAGCCACGATAACGATCGACATGACCGCGCGCACGGCCACGGTGCCAGGACCGACCTTTCCGGCGCCGTCAGATCCCTGCCTCGGTATGCCGGCCATTAGCGCCGTGCTCCCCGCACCCGTGCGATCATCCGCTCGACATTCTCGATCGGCGCCTCCGGCGTGATCCCGTGACCCAGATTGAACACCAGCGGCCCCTCCCCCAGCGCCTCAAGGATGCGATCGACTCCCTCGTCCAGAGCCCCGCCGCCCGCCACAAGCCGCAGCGGATCGAGATTGCCCTGCACGGCCCCCTGCAGCTGGAGTTGCTTAGCCTGCGACAGCGGAACCGACCAGTCCAAGCCAAGCGCCGTCACGCCCGTCTTCGCCCGATAGCCATCGTAGAGCGAGCCCGCTCCGCGTGGAAACCCTATGATAGGCACATCCGGATGGACCACGCGTAGCTTGGCCACAATGTTCGCGACCGGAGCGACACAGAACCTCTCGAACGAGTCCTCATCGAGCACTCCAGCCCAGGAATCGAAGATCTGAACCGCATCAGCGCCGGCGTCGATCTGCCGGATCAGATATTCGGCACTGAACGATGCCAGCGTATTCAGCAACTGCGCGAACAACTCCGGCTGGCGATAGGCGAACAGTCGCGCCGGCGCCTGGTCGGGCGTCCCCCGTCCGGCGATGATGTAGGTTGCCAGCGTCCACGGCGCTCCGCAAAAGCCCAGCAGAGTGGTTTCCGCGGGAAGCTCCGCCCTGAGCCGGCCCACAGTCTCGTAGACCGGCGCCAACTGCGCGTGAAACTGGCTGCCATCCAGCCCGACGATCTCCTCCGGCCGGATCGGCGTCATACGCGGACCGTGACCTTCCTCAAACCAGAGATCGCGCCCGAGCGCCTGGGGCACGACAAGGATGTCGGAAAACAGGATAGCCGCATCGAAACCGAAACGGCGGATCGGCTGCAGTGTCACCTCTACCGCCAGATCAGGATTGTAGCAGAGGTCCAGAAACCCGCCCGCCTTCTCCCGCGTTGCACGGTACTCGGGAAGATATCGCCCGGCCTGCCGCATCATCCAGATCGGCGGAGGGGATAGCGTTTCCCCGTTCAGCACTCTCAGCACCAGACGGTCGTTCTTCATTGCAACGCCCTCACGGGTTCGCGCCCATAAATGAAAAGAATCCAGATTATTGGAATCTTCTGATTCTTAGACTCTGTCAGTTGCGGGATTAGCAGCTTGTTCATGCCCCGCACATGCCTGCCGGCATATCGGCCCGAGCGGCGGCTTGTCACGGGCTGTGGAGGGGATCGTGGATAAACGCAATTTCCTATGTTGTTTCAGTCGGTTAACTCGTCACCGAACCCGCTGGGCCACTGGACAAACGACAGTTAACGAAACCTTTACACACAATCCCCAGACCCGTAACGTCGAAGTGCCGGCCGAGGCAGATTGTGGAAATCCCACCCGTTGATACATTGCCGCCGGTCCGCCGGGCGCCAACTGGCATCTTGTCCACAGCAGATCACAGAACAGGGCAGAACGCGTGAACAAGCCGCAAAGCTTCTTCCACCTCCACCTGATCTCGGATGCGACGGGCGAGACACTGCTCGCCGCCGGCCGCGCCGCCGCGGCCCAATACAAGAACGCGCGCGCGATCGAGCACATCTACCCGCTGGTGCGCACCGAACGGCAGCTTGCCAAGGTATTCGAGGACATCGAGCAGGAACCCGGCATCGTGCTCTACACCATCGTCGATACCGCGCTCGCCAATACGATCGACCTCCGCTGCGGCGAAATGGGCCTTCCCAGCGTTTCCGTGCTCGAGCCGGTGCTTGCGGTCTTTCAATCCTACCTCGGCGCGCCCGCCGGCCGACGCGTGGGCGCACAACATGTGCTCGACGCCGAGTATTTCCGCCGCATCGATGCCCTCAACTTCACCATGGAGCACGATGACGGCCAGATGCTCCACGACATCGAACAGGCCGACATCATCCTCGTGGGGATCTCGCGCACCTCCAAGACGCCGACCAGCATCTATCTCGCCAACCGCGGCATCAAGACCGCCAATGTCCCGATCGTGCTTGGCGTACCTGTTCCGGACGCGGTGGTGGAGGCAAGGCGGCCGCTGATCGTCGGGCTGGTCGCGTCGGCCGAGCGCATCTCGCATGTCCGGCAGAACCGGCTGCTCGGCACCACCGACAATTATGACGGCAACGGCTACGCGGACCGGGCAGCGATCGCGGAGGAGCTGACCTTCGCGCGAAACCTGTGCTCGCGGCATGGCTGGCCGATGATCGACGTAACCCGGCGCTCTATAGAGGAGACGGCGGCGGCGATCCTTGCCTTGCGCGGCAAGTCGCGTTAGCCAGCCGGACGGGCAGCAAATCCGCGGCCCGTCGGAGGAGCGAATGGCCGAAACGATCATTCTTGGTTCGGGCAGCAGGTTTCGCCGCCAACTGCTCGAAAGCGCGGGTCTGTCCGTCGAGGTCGACCGGCCGCGGATCGACGAGCGTATGGCTGAAAGGGCGGTCGAGGGTTCGGGCCTGACCCCGGCGGAGCTCGCCGAGATCCTCGCCGAGGCAAAGGCCACTGAGGTCAGTGCGCGCAATCCGGGCCGCCTGGTGATCGGCTGCGATCAGACGATGTCGCTGGAGGACCGGCTGTTCCACAAGCCCGAGGACATGGAAGCTGCCCGCCGGCATCTGCTCGCGCTGTCCGGACGTACGCACGAGCTTCACAGCGCAATTGTCCTCGCCCGCGACGGAGATCCGATCTGGCGGCACGTTTGCACCGCACGGCTAACCATGCGCCAGCTCGATCCCGCCTTCATAGGCCGCCATCTCGCGCGCGTCGGATCGAAGGCGCTCGAGAGCGTTGGCGCCTATCAGATCGAGGGCGAGGGCATCCAGCTATTCGAGGCGGTCGATGGTGACCATTTCACCATCGTCGGCCTGCCTCTGCTGCCTCTGCTCTCCGAGCTTCGCCGGCTCGGGGCCATCGATGGCTGAGCCGCGCGCCTTCGTCTGCGGTCATCCGGTCGCCCATTCGCGTTCGCCGCTGATCCACGGCTACTGGCTGCGTGAACTAGGCATCGCCGGCAGCTATGAGCGGATCGACGTCACCCCGGAAGCCTTTCCGGCCTTCCTGGCCGGCTTGCGGGGTGGCGCTTTCGCCGGCGGCAACGTCACAATCCCGCACAAGGAAGCGGCGTTCGCGCTGGTCGAACGCCACGATGCGGCAGCCGAGGCGATCCAGGCCGTGAACACGCTCTGGATCGAAAACGGCAAGGTCGTCGGCGGCAACACGGATGCCTATGGCTTCGCCGCCAATCTGGACGACAGCGCGCCTGCCTGGCGCGATGCCGCCGGCGCAACCGTACTCGGAGCGGGTGGGGCGGCAAGGGCGGTCGTGCATGCGCTCCGGCATGCCGGAATCGTACGCATCCGCATCGCGAACCGGACGCTCTCAAGGGCCGAGGAACTGGCGGCCGGGTTCGGCAACGGCGTGTCGGCACACGAGTGGACCGAAGTGGCCGGTCTATTGGAATCCACGGATATTCTGGTCAACACCACGTCGCTGGGCATGCCGGGTCAGCCGGAAATGGGTGTGGACCTTGCAGCCCTGCCGGATTCCGCCATCGTCACCGATATAGTATACGTACCCCTGATGACTCCCCTGCTTCGCCAAGCGCGGGCGCGGGGGCTGCGGACGGTGGACGGTTTAGGCATGTTGCTTCATCAGGCGGTGGACGGGTTCGAGCACTGGTTCGGCGTCAGGCCCACCGTCTCTACCGGTCTGCGCGCGGCAATCATCGACGATCTGGAGGCAGTCCATTGATCATCCTCGGTCTGACCGGTTCGATCGGCATGGGGAAGTCGACAACCGCGCGCATGTTCATCGACGAGGGCATCCCCGTCCACGATGCCGACGAGGCAGTGCATCGCCTCTATTCCGGTCCGGTAGCTCGCCTCGTCGAGCAGGAATTCCCCGGTACGGTTGTAAACGGCGTCGTCGACCGCAAGCGGCTGTCGGTCGCCGTTCTCAACGATCCCGAGGCGCTTCGCAGGCTGGGCAGGATCATTCATCCGCTAGTTCACGCGGACGCGGACGCGTTCGTCGACCGTCATCGCAAGGCGGGCACGCCGCTGATCGTGCTCGATATCCCTTTGCTTTTCGAGACGGGCGGCACCGATCGTGTCGATTCGATCCTCGTGGTGACCGCTTCTCCGGAAGTGCAGCGCCAGCGCGTCATGTCTCGGCCCGGCATGACGGAAGCGAAATTCGCCGCTATCGTCGCGAATCAGGTAGCCGACAAGGACAAGCGGCGGAACGCGGATTTCGTCATCGACACGAGCGTCGGTCTCGAGATCGCACGAAGGGAAGTCCGAAACATCATCTCGACGCTACTGGAACGCGAACGCCAGTAGAAGGGCAGGACAGCGGAAATGCGGGAAATCGTGTTCGACACCGAGACGACCGGTCTCGACGCGCGCGTCGACCGGGTCATCGAGATCGGCGGTGTCGAACTAGTGAACCGTTTCCCGACCGGGCGCACGTTCCACCAGTTCATCAATCCGCAGGGGCGCTCAGTTCACCCGGAAGCGCTCGCCATCCACGGCATCAGCGACGCGCAGCTTGCCGACAAGCCGACTTTCATCGAGGTGGTGGACCGCTTTCTTGAATTCATCGACGGGGCAACCCTGGTGGCGCACAATGCCGGCTTCGACGCGGCGTTCATCAATGCCGAGTTCGAGCGCCTGGGACAGGCAGCCGTGGCTCCAGAGAGGATTGTGGATACGCTTGCCATCGCCAAGCGCAAGCATCCCATGGGTCCGAACTCGCTCGATGCACTGTGCCGCCGCTACGGCATCGACAATAGCCACCGCACGAAGCACGGAGCGCTGCTCGATTCGGAATTGCTGGCGGAGGTCTATATCGAGCTGGTGGGCGGTCGTCAGGCGGCGCTCGGCCTCGACATCACGGTGGACGTGGAGCTTGCCGGCGGCGCCGGCATTCACATGGAACTGGCCATCGCGACGCGTCCTGCGCCGCTGCCTTCACGCCTGAGCGCCTCGGAACTCGAAGCCCATACAAGGATGCTCGCCGAACTCGGCGGCAATTCGTTGTGGGAGCGGATCCGTCACCAGGCTGCGGCCTGACACATTTCAGGCCTGGCGGAGGAGCTCGAAGGCCCCGGGCAAACTCAGCTGACCTGAACCTTTGCCTTGGCCTGCTCTTCGGCAAGACGCTGCTGGAACATCGAGGCGAAATCGATCGGATCGATCATCAGCGGCGGGAACCCGCCATTGCGCGTGCATTCGGCCACGATCTGGCGCGCGAACGGGAAGATCAGGCGCGGGCACTCGATGAAGAGCAGCGGCAGCATGTGCTCCTGCGGGAAGCCGTCTATGCGGAACACGCCACCGTAGACCAGTTCGACGTTGAAGAGCACATCCTTGTCGTAGGTCGCCTTGGCGCTCAGCGTCAGTGTGACGTCGTACTCCTTCTCGGCGAGCTGATTGGGCGCGACGTTGACGTTGATGTTGATCGCCGGCGCCTTGTCGCGGCCGCGCAACGAGTTTGGCGCGCCGGGGCTCTCGAACGACAGGTCCTTCACATATTGCGCCAGGATGTTGAGCGTCGGCGCGGCGCCGTTTCCGGCGGCCCCCGTCGTAGCACCCGCCGCCCCTGCCGCTTCTTTCGTTTCCTTGGCCATCAGCCCGTATCCCCTGTGCGGAAACCGCCTCACGCGGAATCCTGTTGCAAAATCGGGCGTTGGCTATCATGCGCGTTCCGCCATGACAAGCTGCGGCACGAACCGCGGCCCGCGGTTCACCCGCCCTGCGGCCATTCGCTTTTACCGGCTTGCCGCCGCGGGCAGCTGCGCTCGCCTGAAGGCCCACCTGAAAAAGCGTTCGTCCGGAACCGATCTAAGGAGCCAGGCGATCAGCCCCGTTGCCGCGATCGCAAATGCGATCCGTCCCGCGAATACGCTCATGCCGTCCGCACCGAGAGCCATCACCACTAGCGTGTCCTCGATGATGCTGTGCGCAAACCCCATGAAGACGCATGAGATGAATACCTGGCGCGGCGAGACATGGCCCGCGCGCGCCTCGCGGATCAGCAATCCCCCACCGTAGGATATGCCGAGGAACAGCCCGATGGCGGTGAACTGCTCCGCCTCCCCCCTGATTCCGGCGAGGCGCAGGGTTGGCGCCAGCATCTTCATCAGCAGTCCCATCAGGCCCGACACCGTCATCAGCTCAAGGCCCCATGCGAGGGCGAGGAGGATGACAAGCATGAAGACAAGCGCCTCTACGAGCCCGGAGAAGAACCCGGCCCAGTCGGTGGAAGCGGCAATCGGAATCCAGGCCGGCTCAAGCGTTGCCGAAAGCCAGCCGGTAGCCTCGAACAGGTGATGGAGCAGCATGGCGTAGAGAACGCCTCCGCCGACCCGCAGGAGCGTGGTGACGACAAATCCTGGCCCGGCCTTCTGGATGATCTTCTGCTCGATTGGCAGAGCGTGCGCGAAAAGCAGGAGCGCCGAGAACACGGTAATGTCCGCGACGCTCATCGAGGCCGCAGGCGCCAGCGTGAAGATCATGGGGATGGCGCCCCAGATTCCCACCAGCATTCCGGTCAGCCATGCCAGCCCCAGTTCCGGCGGCAACCCGAATAGTCCCATGACCGGCGACAGCGCAGGCGAAACCGCTTCGATCAGGCCGGTCCTGGCCATTACTTCCGTGGCGATCGTGACCGGGACGATGATGCGGACGAGTTCCCAATAGACCTGCAGGGTATCCCGGGTCTTCCGGATCGCGGCTTCCAGTGATGTCATGGCGGCTTCCTGTATGGACGCCAAGCTTTACCCCCACGCCTTTCGCATGTGTGGTCAATTATTGCACAGAGTTGCAATTTTATTGCATTGTCCGCAGACGCTGGGGAAGCGAAATGGACCGGATCGACAGGAAGCTCCTGAACCTTTTGCAGCGCGACGCCTCGCGCACGAATGTCGATATGGCCGACGAGGTCGGCCTGTCGCCTTCGAGCTGCCTGCGGCGCGTCCGCCGGCTGCGCCAGGCTGGCGTGATCGACCGCATCGTGGCGATCCTCAACCCGGCAAGGACCGGGCGCACGCTCAAGGCTATCGTCACCGTGGAGTTGAAGCTCCATGGTGAGCAGCATATGCGCCGGTTTCTGGATCAGGCCGCGGCGGAGGACGCGGTCGCGCATGCATATGCGGTGACGGGCGAAGTCGACGTCGTCCTGATGCTCCATCTGCGCGACATGGAAGAGTTCGACGCCCTGTGCGACCGGCTTTTCCGCGACCAGACCAACGTCGCCCGTTTCTTCACGATGATGGTAATCCGCACCGCAAAGAACGAAACGGCCGTGCCGTTATGAGCGGCCGGGCGGATCGGTGCGCGAGTAGTCGTCGTCGTCCAGATCGATCGTGCGGCGATCCGCGCGACGCGCGCCTCCGCGATAAGCCTGAGCTTGCACGGTAACGAGCACGCGGTCCCGGAGAAAGGTCCAGGCCCGGTCGCGTATCGCTGGGACGAACAGCAGAAAACCCAGCGTGTCGGTGATGAAGCCAGGCGTCAGCAGCAAGAGGCCCGCGACCATGATCATCACTCCGTGCACCAGGTCGCGGCTCGGCATTTCTCCGCGATCCATCTGCGCCTGGATACGGCTAAGCGTGCCGAGGCCCTGGATGCGGAGCAGCGTGGCGCCGGTGATCGCGGTGGCCAGCACCAGCGCGATCGTGGCAAGCACCCCTATCTTGCTGCCGACCGCCACGAAGGTTGCGATCTCGGCGAGCGGCACGACGAGCAGGAAGAATGGCAGCAGGGACAGGCGCACGGGCTTCCTTTCGGGGTCGATGCGGAGCCTTCCTGTCCGCATCTGAGCGATTTGTTCATCAGATAGTCACGATTGCTCTTGATTTGAATGATCGGGCCTGCCGTTCTATATGTGAAAGGTGCGCGTCACCGATCGGGCGACGGCGTTCAGGCCCGCGACGTGGCCGCAATCACCGGCATCTGGCGGAAGACATGGAATTCTTCGATTTCGGCACAATCTTCTTCATGATCGCGGCTGTCGTGATCTTTTTCCAGCTGCGCAACGTTCTCGGCCGCCGCACCGGGCACGAACGCCCGCCATTTGATCCTTACACCGCCAGCCGCACCCGCAAGGACGAGGCGGCCGAGCAGGACAACGTCGTCTCGTTGCCGCGCCGCAAGGGCGAGCCGCTGCCGGAGGCCTATGCCGACGTGGACGCGGTCGCCGCCCCCGGTACCGACCTCAACAGAGGCCTGCGTGCCATCAAGGACGCCGACCCAAGCTTCGAGCCCCGCACCTTCGCCGAGGGCGCCAAGATGGCCTACGAGATGATCGTCATGGCCTATGCGGACGGCGACCGCCGTACGCTGAAGAATCTCCTGTCGCGCGATGTCTATGACGGTTTCGTCGCGGCGATCGCCGAGCGCGAGCAGCGTTCGGAGAAGATCCAGTCATCCTTCGTCGGCATCAACAAGGCCGATCTCGTCTCGGCCGAGATGAAGGGCACGGAGGCGCATGTCACGCTGCGGATCGTCAGCGAGCTGATTTCCGCCACCCTCGACAAGAGCGGCGCGGTGATCGACGGCGATCCCGAGACCGTGGCCGAGGTGAAGGACGTCTGGACCTTCGCCCGCGACACTCGTTCCAAGGACCCCAACTGGAAGCTCGTGGCGACCGAGGCCGAGGACTGACGCGCAGGCGGCGCGGAGGCGGCGACGGTGCCCGCGACTTCGCACCTTTCCCCCGAATCCTTTGATGCGCTTCCTGGCTGGCGGCAGGACGACCATGCGGCGGCCTACACCGCGTTCCGCCGTTCCGCTTTTCGCGCACTGGAAAAGCCCTATCGCACCGGGTCTCTGGGCGTAACCGCCGATTCCTTCGCGGAGGCCTTCTCGGCCGCGCGTGCCATGGACTTGCCATCGGGCGAAGAGGCGCGACGCTTCTTCGAGGCGCAATTCCGGCCTTTCGTGATCGTGCCGCCGGACGGCACGGGGCTTGTCACCGGCTTCTACGAGCCCCAGGCGCTGGCCTCGCTGCAACGCACCGCGGAGTTTCGCTATCCGCTCTATGCCCGGCCGGACGACCTTGTCGACGTTGACGACGCTAACCGGCCGGCCGGCATGGACCCGTATTTCGCATTCGGTCGTGCGACGGCGGATGGGATCGTCGAATATTTCGACCGCCGCGCCATCGAGCAGGGCGCGCTTGCCGGCCGCGGACTGGAGATCGCCTGGCTTGCCGACCCGGTCGATCTGTTCTTTATCCATGTGCAGGGCGCCGCCCGCCTGGTGATGCCGGACGGGACCGTGCGCCGCGTGACCTATGCGGCCAAGACCGGCCATCCTTTCACCGGGCCGGGGCGGGTGCTGGTCGACATGGGCGAGATTCCCGCCGCTGGCGTCTCCATGCAGGCGGTACGAGCGTGGTTCAAGGCAAATCCGCAACGCATCGACGAGATCCTGTGGCGGAACCGTTCCTTCATCTTCTTTCGCGATGCGCCCGTTGACGATCCCGCGCTCGGGCCGGTCGCCGCAGCCAAGGTGCCGTTGACGGCGGGCCGTTCGGTTGCCGTCGACCGCTTGATCCACACCTTCGCTACGCCGTTCTTCATCGACGCGCCAACCCTCTCTGCCTTCGGAACCGACGGCTTCCGCCGGCTCATGATTGCGCAGGACACCGGCTCGGCCATCGTCGGGCCGGCCCGCGGCGACCTCTTCACCGGGTCCGGCGATGCGGCGGGCGAGATCGCCGGCGTGATCAACCATCCGGCGACGTTTCACGTGCTGATTCCGGCGGTGATCGCGGGGAGGTTCGGGTGAGCGGGCGCGGCAAACCGCTGACGGAAGAGGATCGCATCCTCTGGCATCGTGTCGCGCGCTCGGTGAAACCGATGCCCGGAAAGGCAGCGGCAACGGAGCCTGAGACCGCGGCAACGGCGGAAAAGGAGCCTTCCGCGCCGCCGCGAATCGCTGCCCGGACCTCCTCGCCCGCTGCCGTGCCGCCACGGCCGTCTCCGGCCGGCCTCGATACGAAAACCCATGGCAAGATCGCCAAGGGCAGGCTTTCGATCGACGCTCGCATCGACCTTCACGGCATGACCCAGGCGGAGGCGCACGGCGTGCTGCTCGGCTTCCTCCATCGGGCCCATGCGTCCGGTCAGCGCCATGTGCTGGTCATCACCGGGAAAGGTAGCGGCAAGGGCGGGGAAGGCGTGCTGCGCCGCGCTGTGCCGGCATGGCTGTCCACCGCCCCCTTCCGCGGCTTGGTCAGCGCCCATGCCTCGGCCGCCCGCCAGCATGGCGGCGAGGGCGCGCTCTACATCAGGCTGCGCCGCACCGGCGCGGAGACCCGATGACGCCGTTCGGGGAGAAGCTGCGCGAGCTGCGCCGCGCTCGCGGCATTACGCAGAAGCGGATGGCCGCGGCGCTGGGCGTTTCGCCCGCTTATCTGTCGGCGCTCGAGCACGGCCATCGCGGCGCTCCCTCCTGGGCCACGGTGCAGAAGATCATCGGCTATTTCAACGTCATCTGGGACGAGGCGGAGGAACTGCAGCGCCTCGCAGAACTGTCCGATCCGCGCGTGGTGGTCGATACGTCGGGCCTGTCGCCAAGCGCGACCCGCCTCGCCAATCTCCTCGCAGCCCGCATCGGCGCCATGACGGAGGAGGAACTCGCCACGGTGATCGCGGCGCTGGATGGCGGGGATCGGAAGGGCAGCTCACCCGGTTAGCCGGTGCATCGCCTGCCCGGCCCGCTGCTCAGCGTTTCCGCCTCTTCCTGCCGTAGAGCTCCAGCCGGTGGTGCACGATCTCGTAGCCGAGCGAGCGGGCGATCTCGTCCTGCAGTTCCTCGATGCGTTTCGAGTGGAACTCGATCACGTCGCCGGTGTCCAGGTCGATGAGGTGGTCGTGATGCTCGCCGGCGGCCTGCTCGAAACGCGCCGGGCCGTCGCCGAAGGCGTGGCGGTGGATGGCGCCCATCGTCTCCAGCAGCTTCATCGTGCGGTAGACGGTCGACAGGGAGATAGTCTTGTCGATCGCGCTGGCCCGCTGGAAGATCTCCATTGCGTCGGGGTGGCCACCCGCGTCGGCAAGTATGTCGAGGATCACGCGGCGCGGACGGGTGATTCGCACGCCGGCGCGGCGTAGTTCCCGTTCATAGTCGGGCTTTTCCGTATTGTTGTCCGTCATCGTTGGACTATGGGCCAGTTGACACCCAGTTGCAAAACTTGTCTGCGCCGCCACCACCCCTGCGGCCCTTTTTGCAAACGATTTGCAATTGCATTGACATCCGGTCGGAACGGCTCTAGATGTTGCGGCGTTGCAAGTTTCCGGAGCCCGCATGATCCGCCAATTCACCCGCCGTTCGCTGCTTGCCGTTGCCGCGCTGCTGCCGCTCTGCATGGGTACTGGCGCCGCCGCGCAGGATAAGA
>JAEYRU010000313.1 GCA_023435335.1 Pseudomonadota bacterium | reverse complement strand
GGTCGGGCGGCAGCGTGGCGATGCCTAGTTCGAGCGCCGCGAAACGCGCGCGGTCCTCCTCCGGCAGCCTGTCGATCGCCAGCACGGTCGGGTCGCCCCACACCTTCGGGTCCTGCTTCCTCGCCTGCGCTTCGGGCGACAGCAGGAAATCGGCGGTCACAAGCGCGCCTGCCTTCGCAGCGGCATTGTACGGGATGGCAAGGAAATGCGTGTTGGCCAGCGTGCCGCCCGGGAACGTGAAGGAGCGTACGGTGCCAGGAAGCTCGCCGTTTTCGATCGCGCTGGAAGCATCCGCCGGGTTGAAGGCGAAGATGATATCGACCTCTCCGTCGGCGAGCAGCTGGCGCATTACAGGGTAGTTCTGCGGGAAGGCCTCTCCACGCCTCCACATCATCGGATGCAGCGCGTCGAGATACGCAAACAGCGGCTCGGCCATCGCGTCGAACGCCGCTTCCTCGACGGGTCGTAGCAGCGCCGCCCGGTCCGCGACCGTCTCCGTCAACACCTGCTTGAGGAAGGTAGACCCCATGAAGTCCGGCGGCTGCGGATAGGAAAAGCGGCCGGGGTTTGCCCGCGCCCATTCCAGCAGTTCGCCGGCGGATTCCGGCATTGACGCCGCGTCCGTGCGCGCGCTGTCGTGGAAGAAGACGAGCTTGGCCATGCCCCATGGGCTTTCCAGTCCCTCCACCGGCACGGTGAAGTCGGTGCGGATGGTCGGCTTGCTCTCGGCGTCGACATAGCGCCAGTTGGGCAGGCGCTCCGCCCAGCCGGGAGACATCAGCAGACCCTGCTGCTTCATCGAGGCGAAATTCTCGCCGTTGATCCAGATGAGGTCGACGGCGCCGCCCTGGTCCCGACCCGCTGCCTTTTCGGCGACGACCTTGCTGACCGCGTTGGCAGTGTCGTCGAGCTTCACATGGACCAGCTTCACGCCGAAACGCGACGCCAGTTCGCTGCCGGCCCATTCGAGATAGGCGTTGATGTTCTCGGCCCCACCCCAGGCATTGAAATACACCGTTTCGCCTCGGGCCTGCGCCAGGACATCGTCCCACCTGGACGGATCCGGATCCCCAGCGAATGCCTGCGGCGACTGCAACAGGCCGAAGGCGACGGCGGCGGCGAATACGGATCTTTTCAAGGCGGACCTCACGACGTTCCCACTCGGGCCGCGTTCACGCGGTCCGGATGCCGGATAGAGCATCGGGGCTCAATCGCGGTCAACGCACGGAAGGGTGAGCAGGCTCACATCGGCGTGAGAGAGGGGGGTGAGGCGCGTTAGGGAGGCTAGAGGCTCGTGTGACGGACGCGCGTTCCGCTGACTGCCCGACGCAGCGGCACATGCGCCGTTGCTGCAATTCCGCGGCCTGCGTCGCGGCCATGCCGCATCTCCGCGTCTTCCCTGATCTCCAGGACGTAGGCGACACATATCGCGGCGATGCCGCCCGCGATCGCCACCAGGAATGCATATTCGAGTGCGATACCCATAGCCCGTAACCTCGCTTGATTGCGCGGTTAACGCATGAAGTGCGCAATGGTTTCCGGCGCGGTCGAGCGGGCGTCGCCGCCCGCCCGTGCAGCTATCAGTCGGCGTCGTCGGCCGAGGCAGCGTTGAGCTGGCCGTACTTCGCCTCGCCAAGATCCTCGAGCAGATCGAGCTGGGTCTCGAGAAAGTCGATATGGCCTTCCTCGTCGGCCAGCAGGTCCTCGAACAGCTTCATGGTGACGTAGTCGCCGAGTTCCTGGCACATCTCGCGTGATTTCTTGTAGGAGGTGCGGGCGTCGTACTCCCCTGCCAGGTCGGCCTCGAGCACTTCCTTGACGTTCTGGCCGATACGCAGCGGTCCCACCTTCTGCAGGTTGGGATGGCCTTCAAGGAAGATGATGCGCGCGACGATCTTGTCGGCGTGGTGCATCTCCTCGATGGACTCCTCGCGCTCCTTCTTGGCTAGCTTGAGGTAGCCCCAGTCCTCGAGCAGACGATAGTGCAGCCAGTACTGGTTGACCGCTCCCAGTTCCAGGAAAAGCGCTTCGTTAAGCCGCTCGATGATTCGTGGTTCGCCCTTCATGGCTCTTGCTCCCGTACTGGTCCCGCAGGTCTCTCACGCGGTCCAGGAATGTGATGATATCCGAGTCACGGCGGCCGGCTCGGCTGTGATACTCCTCGGTAACCCGGATTATCGTTTCCACCACATTTGGGAAGCAGCCGCAACAGCGGCCTCGCTGTTGGAGCGAGTGGTACACCTTTGCCGGAACGATCAACTGCCAAGGGTCTTCGTCGAGCAGCGCGACGATCGCCTGCTCGATCTCCTTCTCAGTGATGACGTTGCAGCTGCAGATCAGCATCGTGCGTGTGTCCGTTCGTCGGCCGCGATCCAGCGTAGCATTGCATCGGCAGCTCCGGGCGATAGAAAGCAGGGCCTCATGGCGTTGTCAACGCAAACATGATCATCAGAGTCATGTTTAGAGGCGGTCTAAGGTCAGGTTCCCCCTCCTTCGTCAGACGACATGCGAAGGTAGAGCTTCATGACGTCCTCGCGCCGGCACAGTTCGGTGCCTGGCGTCATCGCGGCCGCGGCCCCGGCGGCAATGCCGAACCGGAACGCCTCCCGCGTGGGACGCCCTTCCGTCAGCGCCAGCGTCATTGCCGCGAGGAAGCTGTCGCCCGCGCCGACTGCCGAGCGCACCCTCACATGCACCGCCGACACGAATTCCGTGCCGTCGGCGTCCGCGATGATTGCGCCGTCGGCGCCCAGCGTCACCGCGACGATCTCGGCGGCCCCGCGCGATACAATCTGCGCGGCCGCGCGGCAGGCGCCGTCGATGTCGAGCTTTTCGCTGACCAGCTGTTCGAGCTCGCCGATGCTGGGCTTGATCAGGTGCACCCGAGCCTTCTCGAGCGTCACGCGCAGCCCGGCTCCGGAACTGTCGAGCACGAACTTCGCGCCGCGCCGCGCGGCGATCCCGGCCATCTGCGCATACAGGTCGGTCGGGGTGCCGGCCGGCAGGCTGCCACTAACCACCACGTAGTCGCCGTTGTGCCGGGCAACCGCGTCAAGGCATGGCGCGACGGCGTCCGGCGGAATCGGCGGACCTTCCGGCACGAAGCGGTATTCAAGGCCGGTGCTCGTCTCGCGCACCATGAAGCCGATGCGGGTCATGCCCGGAATCGAGATGCGCTGGCGGCGTATATGCTTTTCCTCCAGCAGCCGGTCGAGCAGGTCGCCGGTCTCGCCGCCCGCCAGAAACAGCGCCTCGGTATCGCCTCCGAGCGTCTTGATAACGCGCGCGACGTTGATTCCGCCGCCGCCCGGATCGTAGCGCTCATTCAGCGTGCGGCACTTTCGCGTCGCGCGGATGATCTCGGTGTCGCCGGAAACGTCGAGCGCCGGATTGAGCGTGACGGTGAGTATGCTGGTCATGCGATGTCCATCCACAATCGGCGGCACTGTGGCCGAACGCAATAGACGAACCATTGATCCGGCTCAATCAGCGGGAGAATCGAGCGTATCCTGCGTGGCTTCTCGGATCGACTGTATCATGGCGGAGGAAGCGCACTCAGGAGCGGCTGGCGGTGAGAGAGGGATTCGAACCCTCGATACGGTTTCCCGTATACACGCGTTCCAGGCGTGCGCCTTCAACCACTCGGCCACCTCACCGCGGGCGGCAACCTGCCGACGCGGGGCTGATCTATTCGATATCGCGCCCGATTCCAAGCCTTGCGCCCCAGCTAAATTTCAGCCGGCTTTCCCGCGGCAAGGCCCGCGTCACAATCGCGTGCGGAGATTGCCGCGCGCCGCCGCAGGCATTATCTAACGGCAGGCGTTGCCCGGCTCTTCGAGAGCGCGGGCAGCGCAAACGGACCGTCACCGCGCGAACCACGGCAAAATCCGGCATGATCCGCTTCATCTTTCGTTTGCTTGCAACGGCGGCACTTGCGGTCGCGGTCATCATGGCGGTCATCGACGCCACGCGTTCGATTGCCGCATCCGCGTGGGTGGTCACGCCGCTTGCAACGAGCTGGAGCGAGGTTTCGCCAGACACGTTCCAGGCCGCCGCCGAATTCACGCGTGACACGATGATGCCTGAACTGTGGGACCCCGTCGCGCTCGCCGTGCTGTCATTGCCGGGTTTCGTCTTGTTCCTGCTGCTTGCGCTGGTCCTCTACGCCATAGGCCGCCGCCCGCAGCGGCGCCTGAGCCGTTTCGCTGTCAACTGACCGATCGCCATACTCCTGAAAGGAGAGCCCATGTTCCTGAGCGACATGTTCAACAAGAAGCTGAAGCTACCCGCGCCCGAGAGCGCCCTTGCCGGTCGCCAAACTGCGATACCGACTGCGGCGTCGCATTTCGTCAGCGGCCGTCCTTTGCATGGCCCTTATCCCGAGCGCCTGGAGATCGCCTATTTCGGTATGGGGTGCTTCTGGGGCGCCGAGCGCCTCTTCTGGCAGACCGACGGCGTTTGGGTGACGGCGGTCGGCTATGCCGGCGGCTTCACGCCCAACCCGACATACCAGGAAACCTGCACAGGCCTCACCGGCCATGCCGAGGTGGTCCTCGTCGTCTACGACCCGTCGGTCGCTTCCTACGGCGATCTCCTGAAGATATTCTGGGAAAGCCACGACCCGACGCAAGGCATGCGGCAGGGCAACGATATCGGCACCACCTACCGCTCGGCCATCTACACAACGACCGAGGCGCAGGCTGAGGCTGCGCGCGCGTCCCGCGACGCCTTCCAGGCGGAACTGAGGAAAGCCGGCAGAGGCGCGATCACCACCGAGATTGCGGCGGCCGGCCCATTCTATTTCGCCGAGGCCGATCACCAGCAATATCTGGCGAAGAACCCCGCCGGTTATTGCGGGCTGCAGGGCACCGGCGTCACCTGCCCGATACCGCAGGCCGCAGCCGGCTGACCGCCAGGCTCCGCATCAAATTGGAGTCCGCCGACCCCGCCGCTCACCAGTGCGGCGGCTTGGTCACGGGGACGTCCGGCGCGGTCTGCTCCTCCAGCGCGACGAAGCGTTCGGCCAGCGCATCGAGCTTCTTCTGCAGGCGCTCGATCAGCTGCCATTGGCCGGCGATCTGGTCGGAAAGCTCGGCGATCGTCTTTTCCTGCTCGGCGGCCAGCATTTCCAGGTCGGTCAGGCGGTCCTCGGCGGGCTTCATGCGACTGCGATCCCTTCCAAGGCGCGTTTCAGTCCGGCGTCCAGCGGCATTGGCCGCCGGGTCAGCCGGTCGACGTAAACGTGGACGAAGAAGCCGTCGGCCGCGGCCTGCACGTCATCGTTGCGAAACAGTCCGATCTCGTAGCGCACCGAGCTGTTGCCGAGCCGTGCTACTCGGATGCCGGCCGTGACCGCGTCGGGAAAGGCGATCTCGGCATGGTAGCGGCAGCCTGTCTCGACCACCAGGCCGATCTGCCCGCCGCGATGGATGTCGAGCACGCCCTCTTCGATCAGCCAGCCGTTCACGGCCGTGTCGAACAGCGAGTAATGCACGACATTGTTCATGTGACCGTAGATGTCGTTGTCCATCCAGCGGGTCGGGATTGTGCGGAAGGCGCGGAATTCGTCGCGCCGGCTCGGTTTGGGGCGTTCTGACATGGCGCGGAAATTGACAAGGACCGCCGCTTTTGTCGAGAGTGCAACCCTGGGCGCCCGAATGGCGGCCCCTCCGTTTCCGGCAGGTTCACGCGGCAAGGAAAACCGAATGTCCCACGATCTCTTCCTCGCCGCACGCGCGGCGATGGAAAAATGCTACGCCCCCTACTCGAATTTCCCGGTCGGCGCTGCGATCCGGACCGACGACGGTCGCGTCTTCGCCGGCGGCAACATCGAGAATGCGTCCTTCCCCGAAGGCTGGTGCGCGGAGACCACGGCACTTTCCCACTACATAATGGGCGGCGGCGGCACGATCGCCGAGATCGCCGTCGTGGCAGAGAAGATGGCGCGGATCACGCCGTGCGGCGGTTGCCGCCAGCGTCTGGCCGAATTTGCCGGCCCGTACACGAAGCTGCATCTGTGCGACGACACCGGAATCGTCGAGACGCTGACCATGCGGGAGATACTGCCGCTCGGCTTCCGGGGAGACATCCTGAAATGAACGAGGCCGCCGACCGCCTTGCGCAGCGCCTCAACGGCCTTGCCCCCAAGACAGCGCTGGTGCTCGGTTCCGGCCTCGGCGGACTGGTGGACGAGGTGCAGGATGCGGTGCGTATCCCCTACGGTGATCTGCCGGGCTTCCCGAAGAGTGGTGTCACCGGTCATGCCGGCGAGGTCGTGGCCGGGCGTCTTTCCGGCCATCCGGTGCTCATGCTCGCAGGACGCGCGCACTACTACGAGCACGGCAACCCGGCTGCGATGCGTCCTGCCCTCGAGGCGCTGGCAGCCTTTGGCATCGAGAAGCTGCTCCTCACCAACGCTGCCGGCTCTCTCGAACCCGACATGGGGCCCGGGTCCGTGATGCTGATCACGGACCACATCAACTTCTCCGGCACCAATCCGCTGTTCGGCGAGCCGACGGACCGCCGTTTCGTCGGCATGACCAACGCCTATGATTCGGATCTGCGCGCGGCGATCGAAAGGGCTGCCAGCGCAACCGGCACGCCCCTGCACAAGGGCGTCTACATGTGGTTTTCGGGACCCTCGTTCGAGACCCCGGCGGAGATCCGCATGGCGCGCGTCATGGGGGCGAACGCCGTCGGCATGTCGACTGTGCCGGAGGTGATACTCGCCCGCTTCCTTGGCCTGCGGGTGGCCGCCTGCTCGGTAATCACCAACCTGGCGGCCGGCATGACCGGCGGCGAACTCTCGCATCAGGAAACCAAGGACATGGCGCCGCGCGGCGGTGCGCGCCTGGCGGCGATCCT
>JAEYRU010000287.1 GCA_023435335.1 Pseudomonadota bacterium | reverse complement strand
GCGACGCTGGGCCTGCCCTTTGGCGGGCTGCGGGCGCAGGCAAGCGCGGAAGCGCCGCGCTACCGGCTCCTGCAGATGAACCTGCGCTTCGACAACCCCGAGCCCGAGGCCGTCCTGTCGATGATCGGCGAGGCGCGGCCGGACGTAATCACGCTCAACGAGATCTCGGGCATGTGGCGCGAGAAGCTCGCGCTGCTGGAAGCCGCCTATCCCTATCGCATCATCTGCCCGCAGCCGTCGTACATCGGCGGTGTCGGCATCCTGTCGCGGCGCCCGTTCGCGGGCGAACCGCGCTGCGAGGATCGCGGCGCTATGGCGGTGGCGCAGGTGGATTTCGGCGGCGAGACGATCGATGTGGCGTCGCTGCACCTTGGCTGGCCGTGGCCGTTCGAGCAGCCGTGGCAACTGCGCGCGCTGCTGCCGGCGCTCGCCACTCTCGGCAACCGGGCCATCCTGGCCGGCGACTTCAACGCGGTACCGTGGAGCATGACCGTGAAGCGCGCGGCCGAGGCGGGCGGGCTGAAACTGGCGCAGCTGGTCGGCCCGACTTGGCTCGACCGGCGCGCGCCGGCCTGGCTCAGGCCCTACGCCGGCCTGCCGATCGACCATGTCATGGTGAAGGGCGGCGTGCTGGCGGGCAAACCCCGGCGGCTCCCTTTCGCCGGGTCGGATCACCTGCCCGTTCTGGTGGAATTCAGCGTTTTCCCGGAAGAGAAAGCGCCCGCGGTCATGCGGGCGTCGCTTTAGGCCCGTCGCCGGGATCGGCTCCCGAGGGCCGCGGCCCGCTGGAGCTTCGAGCCGGTCGCCGTCACCCAGCCTACATGTTCACGTAGACCGGGCCCTCGCCGCCCTGCGGCGGCACCCAGTTGATGTTCTGGTTGGGATCCTTGATGTCGCAGGTCTTGCAGTGCACGCAGTTCTGCGCGTTGATGACGAAGCGCGCGTCGTGCCTGCCTTCCTTGTTCTCGCCTCCCTTGTCGGCCGCGCCGGGACCGCCGGCCAGGGAATTGCCGTCGGCATCGACCCATTCGTAGACGCCGGCCGGGCAATAGCGCGTCGACGGGCCGGAGAAGACCTCGAACTCGGAGCGCTTCTGCAATTCCATGTCCTTCACCTGGAGGTGCACCGGTTGGCTCTCCTCGTGGTTGGTGTTGGACAGGAACACCGACGACAGCCGGTCGAAGGTCAACACGCCGTCAGGCTTGGCGTAGGCAATGGGCTGGTGCCTGGCGGCCGGATCGAGCGACGCGGCGTCAGTCTTGCCGTGCTTCAGCGTCCCGAAGAACGAAAATCCGAACAGCGTGTTCATCCACATGTCCAGACCGCCGAGCCCTACGCCGAGGAAGGTGCCGAAGCGCGACCAGAGCGGCTTCACGTTGCGCACGCGCTTCAGGTCCTTGCCAATATCGGTGGCCCGCCACGCCTGCTCGTAGGAGACCAGGTCCTCGTTGACGCGACCGGCCGCGATGGCCTCGGCGACATGCTCGGCCGCGAGCATTCCGGACAGCACCGCGTTGTGCGAGCCCTTGATGCGCGGCACGTTGACGAAGCCGGCCGAGCAGCCGATCAGCACACCCCCGGGGAACGACAGCTTCGGCACCGACTGCCAGCCGCCTTCGGTGATGGCGCGGGCGCCGTAGGAGATGCGCTTGCCGCCTTCGAAGGTGCCGCGGATGGCGGGATGGGTCTTGAAGCGCTGGAATTCCTCGAAGGGTGAGAGATACGGGTTCTTGTAGTTCAGGTGCAGCACGAAGCCGACGGCGACCAGATTGTCCTCAATATGGTAGAGGAACGAGCCGCCGCCCGTATCGGACTTCAGCGGCCAGCCGAAGGAATGCTGCACCAGGCCCGGCTTGTGGTTCTCCGGCTTCACCTGCCACAGTTCCTTGAGGCCAATGCCGAACTTCTGCGGCTCGCGCCCCTCTGACAAGCCGTATTTCGCGATCAGCTGCTTGGCCAGCGAGCCGCGCACGCCCTCGCCCACCAGCACATACTTGCCGAGCAAGGCCATGCCGGGCGCGTAATTCGGGCCCCGGCTGCCGTCGCGCTCGACGCCCATGTCGCCGGTGACGACGCCGATGACCGCGCCCGCCTCGTTGTAGAGCACGTCGGCGGCGGCGAAGCCGGGATAGATCTCGACGCCCAGCGCCTCGGCCTTCCCGGCCAGCCATTTGCAGACATTGCCAAGCGAGACGATGTAGTTGCCGTGATTGTTCATCAGCGGCGGCATGAGGAAATTCGGCACGCGAATGGATCCGGCCGGCCCGAGCACAAGGAAGTGGTCGGCGGTCACCTCCGTGCGGAACGGGTGATCCCCCTCCTCGCGCCAGCCAGGCAGAAGCCGGTCAATACCCACCGGGTCGACCACGGCGCCGGAGAGAATGTGGGCGCCGACCTCGCCGCCCTTTTCCAGGACCACGACGGAAAGGTCCGGATTGAGCTGCTTCAGACGGATCGCGGCTGCAAGACCGGCAGGACCGGCTCCAACGATGACAACATCGAATTCCATGCTTTCGCGTTCGACTTCGCTCATGCGTTCCTCCGCTTGCCGGACAGTGCCGGCTGGCCGTCTTCACGATCCCCGGCGCTATAAACCATAAGGCCCGGCCGCGAAACCGTCGCCGCTGCCCGATGACGCACAGGCTGCATTCTCACATTATCCGCGTATCTAACGTTGACGTAAACGTCAACACCAACGACTGGTGCACCAGATCGGCGATTGGTCCATAGTGGAACCGTAACAGCGCGGATCGAGAGATGATCGCGAAGGGACGGATCGCGGCCCTCATGCTTTGCCCCCTCCTCATGGGCCAGGGGCCGGCGGATGACGGCCGCTGGCATGCCGGCGCCTATTCCTATTCCGACGAAAGGGGCGGTTTCCAGATCCTGTCGGTCACAGGCACCGGCACGCGCGATGACCCGGTCGAGATCGCGCAGGAATTCGAGACCGCCGGATCAGTGCTGCTGGTGATCCGTGCCGAAAAGCCGATACGGCTGCACAGTTCGAGTCCGGAGTTCGCCAGTGGAATGATCCATTTGCGCATCGTGGCGGCAAACAATAGCGGCATTCCGTGGATCGGCTTCGAGTTCGAACTGCAGGAACAGGTCGGAGAGCCCAGCACATTCGGCGACGGGCTGTCCTTCGACCAGCGCCGTACCGACGGCACGGGCCTCGCCTCTTCAGCCTTTGGGAAATTCGTCCGGGACTTCGAGCCCTACGACCGTGTATTCTTCACCGACGGCGTGATCGACCCGCTGCAGAGCGGCGCGTTCGAGCTGTTCATCACGGACTTCACTCCGAAACGCACCTTCTATCTCAAGCAGGACCCGCAAGTGCCGTATTCATGACGGCCTGCGGCGCCTACACCGGCACGCGCGCTTGAATTCAGGCCGCGGAAAGCGGAATGTGCGCGCCATGTCGCCTTCCCCCTCATACGGCACCGCCGACCTGCTGCGATTCTACGCCGAAGCGGGCTATGACGAAGCCCTCGACGAGATGCCGGCGAACCGTTTCGCCGAGCAGCGGGGCCAGCCGTCCGCGCGACGGCAGCCGGCATCGCCGGAGGCCCCGCTCGCCTCCCCAGAAGCCGAAAGCGGCAGAGCGCGGGCGCCGCTGCCGCCACGTGCGCCCGCTGCTCCTGCGATGCCCGCCGCCGTGCCCGACGAGGAGCAAGTGATGCGGGCGCGGACGCTGGCGAAAGAGGCGGGCAAGCTGGACGAGTTGCGCGAGATCGTTGCCGGGTTCGACGGCTGCAACCTCAAGTTCACGGCAAAGAACCTGGTCTTCGCCGATGGAAACCCGGGCGCGCCGCTGATGCTGGTGGGAGAGGCCCCGGGCCGCGACGAGGACCTGGCGGGGCTTCCGTTCGTCGGGCGCTCCGGTCAATTGCTCGACCGGATACTGGCGGCGATCGGCCGCGACCGGACGAGCGCCTATATCGCCAACGTGATCCCGTGGCGGCCGCCCGGCAACCGCGACCCTTCCCCGCTGGAGACCGAGATCTGCCGCCCATTCATCGAACGGCAGATCGAACTGGCGAACCCGAAGGTTCTGGTCACGCTCGGTAATCCGTCCACCAAGCTGCTGCTGAAGGCGCAGACGGGCATCATGCGCATGCGGGGGAACTGGACTACCTATGTGACCGGCGCCGGCACGGAGATTCCCGCCATGCCGACGCTGCATCCGGCCTACCTGCTGCGCAATCCGGCGCACAAGAAGCTGGCGTGGCGCGATTTCCTCGAAGTGAAAGCGAGGCTG
>JAEYRU010000270.1 GCA_023435335.1 Pseudomonadota bacterium | reverse complement strand
ACGCCGCGCCGCTGGCTGATGCAGTGCAATCCGGCGCTTGTCTCCGTGGTTCACGACGCGATCGGCGACCGTTTCCTCGACAACGTCGACGCGCTGACGGCGCTCAACGACCTTGCCGGCGACGCGGCCTTCCAGGAGCGCTTCGCCGCGGCCAAGCTGTCCAACAAGGAGCGGCTTGCCAGGGTGGTCCAGGACCGCCTCGGGCTGCGTATCGATCCCGCCGCCCTCTTCGACATCCAGATCAAGCGCATCCACGAGTACAAGCGCCAGCTCCTGAACATCGTCGAGGCGGTCGCGCTCTACGACCAGATACGCTCACATCCCGAGCGCGACTGGGTCCCGCGGGTCAAGTTCTTCGGCGGCAAGGCGGCGCCGACCTACCACAACGCCAAGCTCATCATAAAGCTGGCCAACGACGTCGCCCGCGTGATCAACAACGATCCGGCCGTCCAGGGCCAGCTCAAGGTCGTGTTCATGCCGAACTACAATGTCAGCCTGGCGGAGATCATGGTTCCGGCAGCCGACCTGTCGGAGCAGATATCGACCGCCGGACTGGAAGCGTCGGGCACTGGCAACATGAAGTTCGCGCTCAATGGCGCGATAACTATTGGCACGCTCGATGGCGCCAATGTCGAGATCCGCGACTGCGTGGGGGCCGACAACATCGTCATCTTCGGCCTCACCGCCGACGAGGTCGCGAAACGGCGAAGCGAGGACTATTCGCCCCGGGATGTCATCGACAACTCTCCGGAACTTGCCCAGGCGCTTTCGGCCATCGCCCTGGGCGTATTCTCGCCGGACGACCGCGACCGCTACAAGGAGCTGGTAGCCGGTATCTACGAGCGCGACTGGTTCATGGTCGCCGCTGATTTCGACGCCTATTCCGATGCCCAGCGGCAGGTCGACACCTTGTGGCGCGCGCCATCGACCTGGAACGCGATGGCGATCCGCAATACCGCCAATGTCGGATGGTTCTCGTCCGACCGGACGATCCGGCAATACGCCGAGGAGATTTGGAACGTTCCGGCCTCATGATGGCTGGAACAGTCCCGCGCGGCCGGCGTTGTGGGCAAGGAGAGCCATCCGTAGCCGAATGAAGCAGACCCGCAAATCGAACAGCCAACCCGCCTCCGGGAGCGCGACGATCAGGGATATCGAAGCGATCCTCACCGGACGGCATGACGATCCTTTTGCGGTGCTGGGCGTGCATTCCGCCGGCGGCGGGCTTTGGGCGCGCTGTTTCATCCCCCATGCCGAGGAAGTTGCCGCCTTCACTCTTTCGGGCGAGCCGGCGGGCGAACTGGCGCGGCGACATGAGGAAGGGTTCTTCGAAGGGCAGTTGTCGCTCGAGACGCGCCAGCCGGTGCGCTACCGCGCGCGCAACCAGGGTGGCGAATGGTTCGTGACTGACGCCTATTCCTTTGGTCCGGTGCTTGGGCCAATGGACGACTACTATATCGGCGAAGGTTCGCATCTGCGCCTGTTCGACAAGCTGGGCGCGCACGTCATCGATCACGAAGGCGCCAGCGGCGTGCATTTCGCGGTGTGGGCGCCCAACGCCCGGCGCGTTTCGGTCGTCGGTGACTTCAACGGCTGGGACGGCCGCCGCCATCCCATGCGGCGGCGCATCGACACAGGCATCTTCGAGGTCTTCGTTCCCGACATCGGCGCCGGCAGGCCGTATAAGTACGAGATCGTCGGCCGCGACGGCAATCTCCTGCCGCTCAAGGCCGACCCGTATGCGCTTCGCTCCGAAATGCGTCCCGCCACCGCCTCGATCACCGAGGTAATGCCGGATCGCGAATGGGGCGACGCCGCGCATCGCGAGTTCTGGCGCACCGCCGACCAGCGCCGGCAGCCCATCTCGATCTATGAGGTGCATGCCGGTTCGTGGCAGCGCCACGACGACGGGAGTTTCCTGTCGTGGGACGAACTCGCCGATCGGCTGATCCCCTATGTCGTCGACATGGGTTTCACCCATGTCGAGTTCCTGCCGATTTCGGAGCATCCGTACGACCCGTCCTGGGGTTACCAGACGACGGGTCTTTATGCGCCGAGCGCCCGGTTCGGGGAGCCGGCGGGCTTTGCCCGCTTCGTCGACGGCGCGCATCAAGCCGGCATCGGCGTGATCCTCGACTGGGTGCCGGCCCATTTCCCCACGGACGCACATGGCCTTGCCATGTTCGACGGCACCGCGCTTTACGAGCACGCCGACCCGCGCAAGGGTTTCCATCCCGACTGGAACACTGCGATCTACAACTTCGGCCGCCGCGAGGTCCTGTCCTTTCTCGTCAACAACGCGCTGTTCTGGGCTGAGAAATATCACGTCGACGGGCTGCGCGTGGATGCCGTCGCCTCGATGCTTTACCTCGACTATTCGCGTAAGGCCGGCGATTGGATCCCCAACGAGCGGGGCGGCCGCGAGAACCTCGAGGCGGTCGAATTCCTCCGCAAGATGAACGCGACGCTGTACGGCACGCATCCCGGCACCATGACCATCGCCGAGGAGTCCACCTCGTGGCCTAAGGTTTCGCAGCCGGTGCACGATGGCGGGTTGGGCTTCGGCTTCAAGTGGAACATGGGTTTCATGCACGACACGCTGCAGTATCTCGCGCGCGAGGCGGTGCACCGGACCTACCATCACGACGAGATCACCTTCGGCCTGCTGTACGCGTTTTCGGAGAATTTCGTGCTCCCCCTCAGCCACGACGAGGTGGTGCACGGCAAGGGCTCGCTGCTCGCCAAGATGTCGGGCGACGACTGGCAGAAATTCGCGACGCTGCGCGCCTATTATGCTTTCATGTGGGGCTATCCCGGCAAGAAGCTGCTTTTCATGGGCCAGGAATTCGCACAGCGGCGGGAATGGAGCGAAGCGCGCTCGCTCGATTGGGAGTTGCTCGACGCGCCGGCACATGAAGGCGTGCGCAAGCTGCTGCGCGACCTGAACCGCGTCTATCGCGAAACGCCCGCGCTGCACGCGCGCGACTGCGAGCCGGAGGGCTTCCGCTGGCTGGTGGTGGAGGACCGCGCCAATTCAGTCTTTGCCTGGGCGCGCCTCGCGCCGGATGCCCAACCCGTGGTGGTGGTAAGCAACTTCACGCCGGTTCCGCGGCAGGATTACTCCGTGCCGATGCCCGCCGCCGGGATCTGGCGCGAGATCGTCAATACCGACTCGGCCGGTTACGGGGGAAGCGGCCAGGGCAACGCCGGCGAGGTCCGCGCCGAAGGCGAGGGGACGAAAGCCCGCATGGTCCTTCCGCCGCTCGCCACGCTCATTTTCGAACTGGTCTCGCCATGATTTCAGGGGGGAGGGGACGGCCATGGAACTCAAGCGAAGCCAGCCGCTCGCACGCGACGCGATGGCATATGTGCTTGCGGGCGGCAGGGGTAGCCGACTGAAGGAACTCACCGACACCCGCGCCAAGCCCGCGGTCTATTTCGGGGGCAAGACGCGCATCATCGATTTCGCGCTATCCAACGCGCTCAATTCCGGCATCCGGCGCATCGGCGTCGCCACGCAGTACAAGGCGCATTCGCTCATCCGCCATCTGCAGCGCGGCTGGAATTTCTTCCGTCCTGAGCGCAACGAGAGCTTCGACATCCTTCCGGCCAGCCAGCGGGTGTCGGAAACGCAGTGGTACGAAGGAACGGCCGACGCGGTGTTTCAGAACGCCGACATCATCGAATCCAACAATCCCGAATACATGGTCATCCTCGCCGGCGACCACATCTACAAGATGGACTACGAGCTGATGCTCCGCGAGCATGTCGACAGCGGCGCGGATGTCACCGTCGGCTGCCTCGAGGTTCCCCGCGCGGAGGCGACCGGCTTCGGCGTAATGCATGTCGACGACCGGAACTTCATCACCGCCTTCGTGGAAAAGCCTGCCGATCCGCCGGCGATACCGGGCAGGCCCAACGTGGCGCTTGCCTCGATGGGTATCTATGTGTTCCGCACCAAGTTCTTGATGGACCAGCTCCGCCGCGATGCCGGGACGCACGGTTCCAGCCGCGATTTCGGAAAGGATCTCATTCCCTACATCGTTCAGCACGGCAAGGCCTTCGCGCACAGCTTCTCCCGCTCCTGCGTGCGTTCCAGCACGGAGGCCGAGGCCTACTGGCGCGATGTCGGCACGATCGACGCCTATTGGGAGGCTAATATCGATCTCACCGACATCACCCCCGAACTCGATATCTACGACCGCGAATGGCCGATCTGGACCTATGCCGAGATCAAGCCGCCAGCGAAGTTCGTGCATGACGAGGAGGGCCGCCGCGGCTCCGCCGTATCCTCCCTGGTGGCAGGCGACTGCATCATCTCGGGGTCGGCGCTGCGCCGCAGCCTGCTCTTCACCGGCGTGCGGGCCAATTCCTTCTCCGCGCTCGACGAAGCCGTGGTGCTGCCCGACTGCTGGATCGGCCGGCACGCGCGGCTGCGTAAGGTCGTGATCGACAGGGGTGTGCACATTCCCGAAGGACTGGTCGTGGGCGAGGACCCCGTGCTCGACGCCAAACGCTTCCGCCGCACCGAAAGCGGCGTGTGTCTCATCACGCGCAGCATGATCGAGAGGCTCGGCGCTCAGGCATGAAGGTTCTGTCGGTCGCTTCCGAGGCGCACCCGCTGGTGAAGACCGGCGGCCTGGGGGATGTGGTGGGCGCGCTGCCGGATGCGTTGGGCGTCCACGGCGTGGAGGTGAATACGCTGCTGCCCGGCTACCCCTCGGTGGTGGCGGGCCTGCAGTCGAAAAGGAAGGTGCACGACTACGGCGCATTGTTCGGCGCCACTGCCGCTGTCCTGCAGGGCGAGGCGGCCGGGCTGCGCCTCTTTGTCCTCGACGCGCCGCTGCTTTTCGACCGGCCCGGCGGCCCCTACGGCTCGAACGGCGACTGGTCCGACAACTGGCGCCGCTACGCCGCACTCGGCAAAGCCGGAGCCGACATCGCCATGGGCGTCGTGGAAGGATGGAAGCCGGATCTCGTACATGCGCATGACTGGCAGGCGGCGATGATGCCGGCGTATCTGCGCTATGGCGGTGCTGGCAGGATTCCATCCGTCGTCACCATCCACAACCTCGCCTTCCAGGGCCAGTTCCCGGCCTCGATCTTTCCGGAACTGGGGCTCCCCCCGGAGGCGATGGCGCTGGACGGGGTCGAGTATTACGGCGGCGTGGGTTTCCTCAAGGCGGGCCTGCAGGCCGCCCACGCCATCACCACCGTCAGTCCCACCTATGCGCAGGAAATCAGGACGCCCGCCTTCGGAATGGGCCTCGACGGCCTGCTCAACCTGCGGGCGGGCAGCGTCCATGGCATTCTCAACGGCATCGACGTGGAGACCTGGAATCCGCAGACCGACCCCCATCTGGAGGCCACTTACTCAGCGCGCACCCTGGCCGCCCGCAAGCTCAACCGCACGGCGATCGAGGAGCGTTTCGGTCTGGAACGAGACCCCAGCCCGCTCGTGACGGTGGTCAGCCGGCTCACCTGGCAGAAGGGCATGGACATCCTCGTCCACGAGTTCGACCGGCTGGTTTCCGCCGGCATGCGCCTTGCGGTGCTTGGCGCCGGGGACCAGGCCCTGGAGGGAGCGCTCCTTGCCGCGGCCGCCCGTCATCGCGGCCGCGCCGGTGTGGTCATCGGCTATGACGAGGAACTGGCGCATCTGCTGCAGGGCGGCGCGGACGCCATTCTCATCCCTTCGCGTTTCGAGCCGTGCGGGCTGACCCAGCTCTACGCCCTGCGTTACGGCTGCGTGCCAGTCGTGGCGCGTACCGGCGGCCTGGCGGACACGGTCATCGACGCCAACGAGGCCGCGCTGGCCGCGGGAGCCGCATCCGGGCTTCTGTTCGCTCCTGACAGTGGCGCGGCGTTGGTGGAGGCGGCAAGGCGGCTGGTCAAGCTGCATGCGGACGCGCCTCGCTGGACCTCGATGCAGAGGCAGGGCATGCGCACGGACGTCTCCTGGGTGCGCAGCGCAGCCAGATACGCCGAACTCTACCGTTCCCTGGTCGCGAAAGGCTGACGATGATCTCAACCATTGCCACGACCCCCTATCCGGACCAGCGTCCCGGCACGTCGGGCCTGCGCAAGAAAGTGCCCGTCTTCCAGCAGGACAACTACGCCGAGAACTTCATCCAGTCGGTCTTCGATTCGCTCGAAGGATTCGCCGGAGAAGCGCTGGTAATCGGCGGCGACGGACGCTTCTACAACCGCGATGTTATCCAGAAGGCCATGCGCATGGCCGCCGCCAACGGCTTCGGCAAGGTGATCGTGGGCCAGGGGGGCATCCTTTCGACACCGGCCGCCTCGCATGTCATTCGCAAGTACGGTGCCTTCGGCGGTCTCATCCTGTCGGCCAGCCACAATCCCGGCGGACCGAACGAGGATTTCGGCATCAAGTACAATGTCGGCAACGGCGGCCCCGCGCCGGAGAAGGTGACGGAAGCCATCTTCGCCCGTAGCAAGGTGATCGACCGCTACCTGACGGCAGAGGCGCCGGACATCGATCTGGACAAGATCGGCGCCCTGTCCCTCGCAGGCATGGAAGTCGAGATTCTCGACCCGGTGGCGGACTACGCCGCGCTGATGGAGACGCTGTTCGACTTCGAGGCGATAAGTGACCTTTTCCGCTCCGGCTTCCGCATGGTCTTCGACGCCATGCACGCCGTCACTGGTCCGTATGCAAAGCAGATCCTGGAGCACCGGCTAGCCGCGCCTGAAGGCACGGTGCGCAATTTCGTCCCGCTGCCGGACTTCGGCGGCCATCACCCGGATCCCAACCTCGTGCATGCGAAGGAACTCTACGACCTGATGATGTCGTCGGATGGGCCGGACTTCGGCGCGGCTTCGGACGGCGACGGCGACCGCAACCTCATTATTGGCAAGGGGATATTCGTCACGCCGTCGGATTCGCTGGCCTTGCTTGCCGCCAACGCCCATCTCGCGCCGGGCTACCGTGACGGCCTGACGGGCATCGCCCGCTCCATGCCGACAAGTGCGGCCGCCGACCGGGTAGCCGAGAAGCTCGGCATCGGATTGTACGAGACGCCGACCGGCTGGAAGTTCTTCGGCAACCTGCTCGACGCCGGCATGGCCAGCATTTGCGGCGAAGAAAGCGCCGGCACCGGCTCCGATCACGTACGGGAGAAGGACGGGCTGTGGGCGGTGCTCCTGTGGCTCAACATCCTGGCTGCTCGGCGCGAAAGCGTAAGGGACATCGTGACCGCCCACTGGCGGGAATTCGGCCGCAACTACTATTCCCGCCATGATTACGAGGCGATCGATACTGAGATCGCCGGCGCGATCGTGGCGGAACTGCGCGGCCGGCTCGGCGCGCTGCCGGGGCTGAAGTTCGCGGGACTGGTGGTGGAATCGGCCGACGATTTCGCCTACCACGACCCCGTGGACGGCTCGGTGAGCAGCGGCCAGGGCATCCGCGTGCTGTTCCAGGGCGGCTCGCGCGTCGTCTTCCGCCTGTCCGGCACCGGCACCGAGGGGGCGACGCTGCGCATCTACATCGAGCGTTACGAGCCGGATCCCGCCCGGCACGGCGAGGAGACGCAGGCGGCCCTTGCCGGCCTCGTCCAGGCCGCTGAGGAGATAGCCGGCGTGAAGGCACGCACGGGCCGCGCGGCCCCCAGCGTGATCACCTGATGCCGCATGCTGCCGTGAGAAGCGGAGAACCGGCGCTGGGGGCCAGCGTGGTCAGCGGCGGCGTTCACTTTTCCGTGTGGTCCTCGGCGGCCACGGCGATGTGGGTTTCGGTCTTCGACGAACACGGAGAGCGCGAGGTCGAGCGGATCCCGCTTGCGCGTGGCGCAGGAGATGTCCACTCGGTAACGGTCCGGGGCCTTGAGGCCGGAACGCGCTACGGATTGCGCACCGACGGCGAATACGATCCTGCGCGCGGCCTCTGGTTCGACCCCGACAAGCTCCTGATGGATCCCTATGCGGTCGCGATCGATCGCCCCTATGTTTATGACGGCCG
>JAEYRU010000175.1 GCA_023435335.1 Pseudomonadota bacterium | reverse complement strand
GTAGGTGCGGCGGAAGCGGCGACGGGCGCCTGGCGGGGCTGAGGCTCCAGCCTCCGAGGCTGCGGCGACGGCCCGGTATTGCGCCGCTTGCGCATCCATCCGCGCCTTCAGCCGCGCGAAGCGGCGGGCCTGATTTGGAAGGTCTTCGAGGGCTGCGGCCAGCGCCGCCAAGCGGCGGGCGACGCCGGCTGCGCTGACAAGATCGTCGGGCGCGGGCGGGGCCGGCGGCGGCGGCAGCCGGTGCGGCCGGGTGACGCCCGGAAACATGATGCGCGGCGCGGCATGGGCGGGCACGTAGCGGCGCGCGGGCGTGAGGCGCAGCCGTCGCGGGGGGTCGAACAGCGGGAAGGCGGCGATGCGATGTTCGCGCCCCCTCCGGCCCTTCGGGCCACCTCCCTCATCGAGGGGGAGGTGGGCGCTTGAACCAGCGGCCGACGTCCCAGTGACGGCGATGCCGAAGCGGCGCAGGAAGGCTTCCCGGTCGGCGGGTTGTACCAAGGGGCGGGCGGTGAGCGGCGCGGGTTTGAACCGCGGCGCGGGTTTGCGCGGCGGAGGCGCAGGCACCACGATGCCCCGCGCGGCGGCGATGATGAGGCGGCGGGCGGCGGCCTCGGCCGGACGCAGCAGGCGCAGTATGGTGCGCCAGACGTGGCGGGTGATGGTTGGCGCTGGTCTTACCTCCCCCTCGTGGGGAGGTCGCTGAGGGCCGCGGAGCGGCGCGAAGCGGGTGGGGTCGTTGCGGCCATCCGCGACCTCTTGCGCAAGAACGCCGGCACGCGGCGGCCCGGATCCCACCCGGCGGCCCGTCTCCGCTGCCGCGTCGACGTCCGCCGACCTCCCCTGGTTGCTTGCTTCCGGGGGGAGGTGGCCCACACGCGCCAGCCCCGCCATGGCGACGAGTGAGGCGACGATGCGCACGAGCGCAACCCTGTTGTTCTCGATCGCCACGCTTCCACTCATCGCCGTCTCCTTCGCATACGGGCGCCTGGATTATCGGGGAGGTTGCGAAGGGTGTGGATGGGTCACGTTTTGTTACGGAGGCAAAACCAAGCCGGAACAACGGGTTGCGGGAACCGGACGATCAGGGGCGGGGCTGTTCTATCCCCATGCGGCAACTCTCCGCTATTCAGAGAAGAGTTCTGCATGCGTGCCGGCGCGGACGAAGATGACCTGCCCTGCCTTGCCGCTGTCGTCGATCCTGTAGGCGAGCAGGAAATCGCCGCCGATATGGCATTCGCGATGGCCGGCCCAGTCTCCCCTCAGCGGGTGGTCGCTCCATTCCGGCCCGAGCGGCCCGTCATTGGCGATCAGCAGAAGTATCGCCTGCTTGAGGCGGTGCATGTCGTAGCGGCCCGAGCGCGACAGGCGCTCCCAATCCTTGAGGAAGGCTTTCGTGTAGTCGGCCGCGCGCGGGGCCGCGGCGCGCTTACTTTCCGCCGGCCTTTTCAAGGTCGGCGATCAGCGCGTCGGCATCGGAAAAGCGCGCGGCGCGCCTGGCCGCAATCGCGTCGGCCTCGGCCATCGCGGCACGGGTGGCAGCGTTGGGGACCTTGAGCTCCAGCGGAAAGGCCTGATCGGCAACAACGCGCTTGAGGAACAGGCGCACGGCGTCGGACACGGACAGGCCCATCGCCTCCAGGGCGGCGGAAGCCTGTTCCTTGGTCTCGTCCTCGATACGGACATGAAGCGTGGACGTGCGGGCCATGAATGCCTCCTAGTGAGGAGAAATATGTATCACAATCGTGATACATTCAAGAGGCTCCTGAAACAGTCACTGCTTGAAGCAGTTTTCGCGGTGCCATTGGAGGAAGTGCGGGTGAGGGCGGTCGGAGAGGCGTTGCGGAGCCAGCGCCCGGCCGCTGCGGTTGATCATGGCGCGCACGCCTTCCTGATCGTTGACCTGCCGCGAGACCAGAATTTCGAGATCATCCGCGAGGCTGATCAGGCCCCGGTCGAACATCCAGTGTGCCGTGCCGGACAGCGCGATGCCGTTGCGCAGGCTGTCCGGCCCGTTGCGCTCGACCGGACGGATATGCGCGGCCTCGACCTCGGCACGCCCGCCGCCATTGATGAGCTTCAGGCCGGTGACGGCGCAGCGCTGGTCGTAGGCGCGAAGCACGATGCGGCGAAACACGCGGTCGCGGACGGGACGCGAAGTCAGCAGCGAGATACGCTCGCGCTCCTGCTCGTAGACGAAGGGCACCTGCTCGTCCTCGAAGCCGGTTGGGGCGGCTTCATCTAGGCGGGGAAGCAGGATGTCGGGTTCGTCCAGCCCGGCCGTCACGATGCGGTGGAAGTCGGAGGGCGAGAGCGGGCGAACCGCCGATTGCGCCCGGCCGGAAATCCGGCCTTCCTCGTTCAACACGCCGCGTTCGATCACGCCGGCCGGCCCGCTGAATGGCACCGGGCTGGCAAATTCGAGATACGTGCCCGGTTCGATGATGGCGAGATACATGCCGGACGTGCCGGGATCGGGAATAACCTGCTGCACCTTGGCGACGGCGAAATAGCCGCGCGTATCCCGGACCTTCGATGGCTCCAGATAGACGATCCAGTCGCCGACGCAGCCCTGCACGCGGCCGAGATATTGCGGCGGGAACTGATACCGCTCAGCCGGGATGTCGGCATAGATGGAGTCGGAGCGGTGGATGAAAACGCCGAAGGACATGGGGGTCTAGCTATCAGCTGCAGCTTCTGGCGTTTTGATGATATTAGAGCGGCTTATGCATCGTCAGCCCTCGTTCACCGAAAAGGCGGCTATAGAATTCCAAGGCATATCTATCTGTCATTCCTGCGATAAAATCGCAAACGGTTCTATACTTAACAAGTTCATTGCCGCTGCTATAGATTTCGCGAAAGTCATCTGGCAGAAGCCTATTTCCATCATTATCGATAATTGCGCGAAAAATGCGCTTCACAATGTCTTTCCCGCGATATTCCACCGTTTGCATTACTGGAGAGCGGATGATTGCTTGGTATGTGATGTTTTTCAGCACCTCTACGACCACGAATGTGCCTTCAATCAATCGAACCCGATGAAGTTGCGGATACTTTGGATGGGGTATGACCTCAATGCCCTCGAGAAACTGATTGATTAGCCCCGAAGTGAATGCGGTTCTGTGAAATCCGTTCCTCGCGATTTCTGCCGACAGTTGCTGGACCTCCATTGAGAGAAGCATTTTCTTGTATTCGCGCGGCATACTGCGGCTTCGGATTATCGATCGTTGTTCATCACCAAAATGGAATATATCAAGAAATATGTTAAAGAGTATTGCGAAAACTTCTTGAATCGTCAAAAGGTCGTCGTCTGGTGTCTTATATTGTTTCTTCAGACGCCGGTTTGTTGTATTCACTACGTTATCATATATCGCATGATCAAGTGAAAACAGATCTAAGGGTCGCAAGAAGCCGCTCTTAAATATGTCTTCTAGGTCGTATGTCGAGTAAGCGATATCATCGGCTGTATCCATTATGGAACATTCGACGCTCTTCCATTCCGGTAAGGCGACACCAACGACATGCCGCTTGATATCAGCGACTAGATCTTTCTCGCTCTCATAATAACCTTTAGAAACGTCATTGGGGTCGGCCCGATCTGCACGAAATAGCGGGATTGGTTCGTCGTATTTCAGAACAGAAGCCAAAGAACGGTAGGTGAGATTGAGACCGACGCGCTGATCTCGTCCAGCGTCATCAAACGGTTTGCTTGTTCCGTCGAGCGTCTCCTTCTTCTCCAATCGCGACAGGATGCGCAGCGTTTGTGCATTACCTTCGAATCCTCCATGATCTTCCATACATTCATCGAGCGCGTTTTCGCCGTTGTGGCCAAATGGAGGATGCCCCAGGTCGTGCGCGAGACCCGCGAACTCAACGATTTCAGGATGAATCTGTTGCGTTTCGTGCTGGAAGTAGCTCGAGGTGGCGTTGAGCTTGATCGCGATGGATTTCGCGATTTGTGCAACTTCAAGGGAGTGGGTGAGGCGGTTTCTGAAGAAGTCGCTTTCGTGGCCTGCAAATACTTGTGTTTTTCCTTGGAGGCGTCGAAAGCTAGGACAGTGAATTAGACGCGCATGATCCCTTCGCCAAGGCGTACGATATGGCTCGGCGCTATCAGGCCGCTCCGTGCCCGCGACGCGTTTGGCATCGCCGTTGGTGTACATTGGCACGGTTGTCATAGTCACTGCCAAGCGCTAGCGTTTGGTCTGCTGAACTGCCCCCCATTTCGACCGGACACCCGGCATAAGCAGAAAGGCTCAAGCACAGGCTTGAGGATAGGCTTATGTCCGAGGACTATCAGCGCATCGAGGTGATCACGGGCGTTGCCCGCCGTCGGCAGTGGTCGACGGAAGCGAAGCTGCGGATCATCGAGGAGAGTTTTGAGCCGGGCGAGACGGTGTCGTCGGTCGCGCGGCGCAATGGCGTGGCGCCCAATCTTCTCTATCGCTGGCGCCGTCTGTTGAGCGAGGGAGGAGCGGCAGCCGTGAGTTCGGATGAACCCGTCGTCGGCAGTTCGGAGGTTCGGCGACTGGAGGAACGGGTGCGGGAACTGGAGCGTCTTCTCGGCCGCAAGACCATGGAGAACGAGATCCTCCGGGAAGCGCTCGCCAAATCGCAGGCAAAAAAACCGATCTCGCGGCCGCTCTCGCTTCCGAAGGGAGGTTTTCGGTGAAGCGGGTCGCCGAGGTGCTCGGCGTGTCACGCTCCAACCTCGTCGACAGGCGCGACGGCAAATCCAGACCACGCGGCTCTTACCGGAAGTCTGACGATGAAGACTTGCTGCCGCTCATCCGGCGCTTCGTCGACGAGCGGCCGACCTACGGCTACCGTCGCATCACGGCCCTGGTGAACCGGGAACTGACGCGCAAGGGGCTGCCCGTCGCCAACCGCAAGCGGGTGCACCGGATCATGCAGCAGGCGGCCCTGCTTCTGGAGCCTTGCACCGGCCGGCGCGAGGGGCGCGTCCATGACGGCAAGGTGATGGTCATGCGCTCCAACCTGCGCTGGTGCTCCGATGGCCTGGAGTTCGCCTGCTGGAACGGCGAGATCATTCGCATGGCCTTCATCATCGACGCCTTCGACCGGGAGATCATCGCCTGGACCGCCGTGAGCGGCGCAGGCATCAGTGGATCGGACGTGCGCGACATGATGCTCGAAGCCGTCGAAAAGCGCTTCGGCTCGACGCGCGCACCGCATCCGGTCGAGCACTTGTCTGACAACGGCAGCCCATACACGGCTAAGGAGACGCGCGACTTCGCCACCGCGCTGAACCTGGTTCCCTGCTTCACCCCGGTGAAGAGCCCCGAGTCCAACGGAATGTCCGAGGCGTTCGTGAAGACCTTCAAGCGCGACTACCTGCGCATATCCCCCTTGCCGGACGCACCTTACGTGCTACGGCAGATCCCCCGATGGATCGACGATTACAATGAGATCCATCCTCACTCAGCGCTCAGGATGCGCTCCCCAAGGGAGTTCATCCGAGCCCAAACCCAGTAGCCGGGTGTCCGGTGAAACGGGGGGCACTACATCTGCTTAGCCTTGGAGGTCGGTTCGTCCCTCAACGTCCATTTGCCCGATGCCACGGCGTTGGCACTGTCGCGCAATGGACGCAATTCTCGCCACACGTTGCCTCGCAAAACTTTGCTGTTTTTGTCGCCAGAGATTGCTCTTCCGGCCTTCTCGGCAGCAGAGACACCAGTCTTGGCCATCATCTATCCTCCATTTGAAGAACAGGATACCCCACCTTGTGATTCGCGGGAATGCGTATTCATATCTGTGGGGATCAAGAAGAAGTCTTGGAAGAGTGAGCGGTTCCTCCTGCGCTCCTTTTTCCTCCTCACCCCCTCCTCCCCACCCACACCACATGCCGCGCGCCGCGTTTGGTCGTGCCGGCGCGGACGGGGATTTCGTCCACCGCGAAGCCGGCGTTGCGCAGGCGGCGGGCAAATGCCGGGTCGGGCCCCGCCGACCAGACGGAGAAGACTCCGCCGGGCGTCAGCGCTGCGCGGGCGGCGGCGAGGCCGGCCGCATGATAGAGCGCGTCGTTGCCGGCACGGCTGAGCCCCTCCGGCCCGTTGTCGACGTCGAGCAGGATGGCGTCCCACGGCCCGGCGCGCATCGCCGCGGCGACATCGGCTTCCACGATCGTCCCGCGCGGGTCGGCGAGGCTGCCGCCATGCAGCGCCGCGAGCGGGCCGCGCGCCCAGGCCACGACCGCCGGGACCAGCTCGGCCACGGTGACCCGCGCCGCCGGCGGCAGGAGGCGCAGCGCGGCGCGCAGCGTGAAGCCCAGGCCGAGCCCGCCGATCAAGACGCGCGGCGCGGGCGCGGCGAGCCGCTCGATGGCGAGGCGCGCCAGCGCCTCCTCCGAGCCGCTGAGGCGGCTGTTCATAAGTTCGTTGGCGCCCAGCATGATCGAGAATTCGCCGCCGCGCCGCTTCAGCCGCAGCGTTTCGCTGCCGCCGGGAATGGCGGCGGTGTCGAGCGTCTCCCACGGGATCACGGGCGCGGGCCGCCATCACCCGGCAGGACATCCGGCCGGACGCCGGGAGAGGAAGCCGCTCCGCCGCGATCACGCATGGCGCAGGATCTTCTCCATCTTCCGGCCCTTCGCCAGCTCGTCGATCAGCTTGTCGAGATAGCGAATCTCCTGCATCAGCGGCTCCTCGATCTCCTCGACGCGGACGCCGCAGATAAGGCCGGTGACGAGCCTGCGCGCGGGATTGAGGGCAGGGGCCTTCGCGAAGAAGGTCTCGAAGTCGGTCCTGTCTTCGAGGATCCGCGCCAGGTCCTTCGCGCCGTAGCCGGTGAGCCAGGAAATGATCTCGTCGACCTCGGCCTTCGTGCGCCCCTTCTTCTCCGCCTTGGTCACGTAGTGCGGATAGACGCTGGCGAAACTCATCGAATAGATGCGGTGGTTCTGCATGGTATCCCTCGCGTTATCCCCTCTCTTGCGATTTCAAGCACTTAGCTCGCCAAGACCGGCCGAAGGCCGGGCTCGCTAAGACGCTGAAATCGCTTTCTCTCCCGCAAGGGGAGAGATAAAGGGCGCTACATCCTCCACACACCGACCTTCGTTTGCTCCACTTCAGCGTTGAGCGCGGCGGAGAGCGACAGCGCCAGCACCTCGCGCGTCTTCGCCGGGTCGATGATGCCGTCGTCCCACAGCCGCGCCGACGAATAGAGCGGGTGGCCCTCGCGTTCGTATTTTTCCAGGATCGGCGCGCGGAAGGCGGCTTCCTCCTCCGCCGACCACGAGCCGCCCTTGCGCTCGATGCCTTCGCGCCGGACCATGGCGAGCACGGTGGCCGCCTGCTCGCCGCCCATGACCGAGATGCGCGCGTTGGGCCACATCCACAGGAAGCGGGGCGAATAGGCGCGGCCGCACATGCCGTAATTGCCGGCGCCGAAGGAGCCGCCGATAATGACGGTGAGTTTCGGCACGCGCGCGGTGGCGACGGCCGTCACCAGCTTGGCGCCGTCGCGAGCGATGCCGCCGGCCTCGTATTTGCGGCCGACCATGAAGCCGGTGATGTTCTGCAGGAAGACGAGCGGGATTTTCCGCTGCGTGCACAGCTCGATGAAATGCGCGCCCTTGAGCGCGCTCTCGGAGAAGAGCACGCCGTTGTTGGCGAGGATGCCGACCGGCATGCCGTGGATATGGGCGAAGCCGGTGACCAGCGTGGCGCCGTAGTTCGCCTTGAACTCGTCGAGCTCGGAGCCGTCGACGATGCGGGCGATCACCTCGCGCGCGTCGTAGGGCTGGCGCGTGTCGGCCGGCACGATGCCGTGGATCTCGG
>JAEYRU010000160.1 GCA_023435335.1 Pseudomonadota bacterium | reverse complement strand
GGATGTAGCTCCCGGCGGACCGCCGGCACGGCCCTCTTGACCCAAGAAGCGGCCCGGTCTGTCCCATCGACCTTACTCGCCGGTTAGGTCAATATGTCTGACATAATTTGCGAGGTTCGCTCATGTCGACCGAAGCGTTCATGGCGCTTGTCGTCTTCGCTTTCGTAAGCTCGATCACGCCCGGGCCGAACAATTTCATGCTGCTGGCGTCGGGCGTCAATTTCGGCTTTTGGCGAACGATACCGCATATGCTCGGCATCGGGGCAGGGTTCGTGGCGCTGCTTCTAGGCGTCGGTTTCGGGCTCGGGGCCCTGCTCTCTGCCTATCCGCAGTTGCACATGGCGCTGAAGGTGGCCGGCGGTGCATACCTTCTCTATCTCGCGTGGCGCATCGCGATGTCGCGTTCGATGAGTGAGAAAGGAGAGGGGACGGCGCGGCCGATGTCCTTTCTCGAGGCTGCTGCGTTCCAGTGGGTCAACCCCAAGGCGTGGGTGATGGCCGTTACCGCCATGGCGATCTACACCAGCCCGGCGGCGCCGTTCCTGTCCGTGCTCCTGGTTGCCTTCGCCTTCGGCGTGGTCAACCTGCCCTGCGTTTCAAGCTGGGCCGGCTTCGGGATGGCGCTGCGCGGCTTCCTGGCCAACCCTGTGCGCCTCAAATGGTTCAACATCGCCATGGGGATTACGCTCGCCGCTTCGCTCTGGCCGATGCTGCGCTAGCGCATCCGAGCTGGCGCTGGGACAAGCAAAGGCCGGCGGCTGGCTGCTGCGCAGGCGGTCGCATTCGGGCGATAAACGGGCATGGCAGGGCTTCTTTCGCCGTCACGACTCGTTGCAGCCGCCATCGGCGTGCTCGCGATATTGTTCGCACTCGGGTGGGCAACTCGGCAGGATCCCAGCGACAAGCCGATCCTCGAGATCCTTGGCGGCGGCTTCGTCTTCAACTATCGCATAGCGGACATCCACTACGGCTTCACCGCCGTGGTGCGCCGTCCGCTTGAATCCGGCTCCATTATCGAGGTGCGGTTCGAGGATCCCGGCGGGGGCGAAGAACTGGTGGTGCGCGAGCGGGTGAGCCCGATGACCGACCGCTACTCGTTCCGATCGCCCCCCGTGCGCGGCGTCGAAGCCGGCAGGCCGTACAAGGTCGAGATACGGGTATTCGACAGGCTGGAAACGGCCGAGTTGTGGTCGACCACGCGTGAGTTCGCAAGCCAGATCAGCGACAGGAACATGCCGGAACAACCGCTGACCATCGGGCCGGGCTATGCGAAGAACCCGGCCGCCGGAGGGTAGCGGCGCTCTCCGCCCTTGTATTTGTGTTCCCTTTATGTTCTAGTAGGCGCATCGCGGCAGGCGAGGGCCGCCCAACCCCGATGAGGGTTGCTTCCCGGTGGCGAATCCTGTCTCTCGATCCGATGCAGTTCTCCCCACAACAGGATGAGGCGTTGAAAGCGGTGTCGCGCTGGCTGAAGTCCGGCAGGCCGCAGATATTCCGGCTCTTCGGTTATGCGGGCACCGGAAAGACCACCCTGGCGCGGCATTTCGCGGAGCATGTCGACGGCGGGGTCCAGTTCGCGGCCTTCACGGGGAAGGCGGCGCAGGTGCTGCGGTCGAAGGGCGCAACGAACGCGCGCACCATACACTCGCTCATTTACCGTCCGCGCGGGGAGGAGGCGGTGGAGGACGCGACGACCGGCAAGACCTCCATGTCGCCGACCTTCTCGATCAACCGGCAGAGCCCGATCGCGCGCGCCAAGCTCGTCATCATCGACGAATGCTCGATGGTGGACGAGGAACTCGGCCGCGACCTGATGAGCTTCGGCACGCCGATCCTGGTGCTCGGGGATCCGGCGCAGCTCCCGCCGATCTCCGGCGGCGGCTTCTTCACCGAGCATGACCCCGACCACCTGTTGACCGAGATACACCGGCAGGCGCGCGACAATCCGATCATCCGGCTGGCCATGGACGTGCGGGAAGGGCGCGAGTTCATGCGCGGGGACTACGGCACTGCGCAGGTCATAGGCCGCGAGGAGGTGAACCAGGAACTCGTGCTCGAAGCGGACCAGGTGCTGGTCGGCACCAACCGGACGCGGCGTCGCTACAATCAGCGACTGCGGGAACTGAAGGGATTCGAAGCTGCGTATCCGCAGGCGGGCGACAAGCTCGTATGCCTGCGCAACGACCCCTCGAAGGGACTGCTCAACGGGTCGCTTTGGAAGGTGATGACCTCGTCGCGCGAGACCGTGAAGCCCGGCATCAACCTGCTGGTGTCACCGGAAGAGGACGATCCCGACCGCGGCGTGGCCAAGATCAAGCTGCTCAAGGCGGCCTTCGAAAGCCCCGAGGACGAGATCCCCTGGCAGACAAAGAAGCGGTTCGACGATTTCGACTACGGCTACGCGCTGACAGTGCACAAGGCGCAGGGCTCACAATGGGACAATGTGGTGCTGTTCGACGAGAGCTACGCGTTCAAGGACACACGCCAGCGCTGGCTCTATACCGCGATTACGCGGGCGGCGCAGCGGTTGACCGTCGTGAGGGGCTAGACGGCGGGCTCCGCGTCGATCCAGGCCCAGGCTTCGTCTTCCTCATCCTCCGCGAAACGGCGGTATTCGGCGGCCGAGTCGCTGCCAAGCGCGCGCAGCAGCGCGGAGACGTCGCCGCGGTCGCCGATCGCTGCGCAGCGGCGAATATGGCGGCTGGCATGGTCGCGTGCTTCCTCGACGGTCTCGCGCGCCACTTGCTGCCAGTCGACGTGTTCGGCTTCCGGCCAGCGCACGAGCAGATCGATCCGATCGTGGAGGGCGTAGGCCCCTTCTAGCAGCCCGTAGAGATTCTCCACATCGGCCCCCGTAACGGCACCGGCGATCTCTATCGCCAGCAGATCGGTTCTTCCGGTATCGAGGCGACGGATCGCCGGAACGGAGTCCATGGGGTGCATGTGGGTCCTTTCCCTCAAGGCACTGCAAAAGTCTACTGTCGCTCTGGAATACAAGAAACCCCGTTTCTGTTCCGTGCGGACGCGTTATAGCTGCAGGCACCCGCCCGCCGGATGCTCCAGAAATGCCCGCAAAACTATCCGTCAACATCAATGCCATCGCCTTCCTGCGTAACCGGCGCGACCTGCCCTGGCCGAGCGTCAGCGGAATGGGCCGCATTGCGCTTGCTGCCGGCGCGCATGGGCTTACCGTGCATCCGCGGCCGGACGAACGACACGTGCGGCGGTCCGACGTGCCGGAAATCAGGGCGTTGATCGACGACGAGTTCCCGCGCGCCGAGTTCAACATCGAGGGCTACCCCACCGGCGACTTCCTGGCGCTGGTCGAAGCGGCACAGCCCGAGCAGGTGACGCTGGTGCCGGATGACCCCGAGCAGCCGACGTCGGACCATGGCTGGGACTTCGTCGCCAACCGGGACATGCTGAAGGCGATCGTTGCGCGCCTGAAGAGGACCGGCGCGCGCATATCCCTCTTTTGCGATCCGGACGCGTCGGAGCAGCAGATCGCGGCGGCGAAAGCTACCGGAGCGGACAGGATCGAACTCTACACCGGCCCATATGGCGGCTGCCACGGCGATTCAGCACAAGCTGCCAAGGAGCTGGAAAAGTTGAAGAAAACCGCCGAACTGGCGAAGGCCGCCGGACTCGGGGTCAACGCCGGACACGACCTGACCGTGGCCAATCTGCCTGCATTGGCGAAAGCCATTCCGTATCTCGCGGAAGTCTCGATCGGTCACGCCTTGACGGCCGACGCACTGGAACATGGCATGGCCGGCACGGTTCGGCGGTTCCTGAAGGCGCTGGGCAACTGAGCGCGCTCAGGCGCGCTCTTCCCACACCCTCGCCAGTTCCACGATCGTCGCCACGGCCTTTTCCATGTCCTGCACGCTGATCCATTCCAGCGGCGAGTGAAAGGCGTGGCCGCCGGTGAAGATGTTGGGGCAGGGCAAGCCCATGTGTGACAGCCGCGAGCCGTCGGTGCCGCCGCGCACGCTGTTCATCACGGGATCAACGCCGATGCGCCGCGCCGCCTCCCGTGCGTATTCGACGACTTCCGGGTGGCGATCGAGCACCACCTTCATGTTGCGGTACTGCTCGGTCACGGTGAAGGTGTAGGAGGAGCCGGGAAAGGCGTTCACGACGTCGCGCACGATGGCTTCCAGGGCCTCTGCCTTTTCGACGAGGCCGGAATCCTCGAAATCGCGGACGATCAGGCTGATCGACGCCTTCTCCATTGTGCCGGAAATGTCGGTCGGATGGAGAAAGCCCTGCTTGTCCTTCGTGGTTTCAGGCGCGACGTCCTTCGGCAGACGGGCGACGATCTCGGAGGCGATCTTGATGGCATTCTCCATCTTGCCGAAGGCGAGGCCCGGGTGGATGGCGACGCCGGTTATGGCGATATCCACGCGATCGGCGGAAAATGTTTCCGCTTCCAGCTGTCCCACCGTGCTGCCATCCAAGGTATAGGCGAAGTCTGCGCCGAGCTTGTCGAGATCGACCTTGTCCACGCCGCGGCCGATCTCCTCGTCGGTCGTGAACAGCAGCTTGATGGTGCCATGACGCAGATCCTGGTTCTCGGTCAGAACCTGCGTCGCCGCGATGATCTCGGCGATTCCTGCCTTGTCGTCGGCGCCGAGGAGGGTGGTTCCGTCGGTCGTCACGATGTCGTTGCCGACCTGGTTGGCCAGTTCGGGATGGTCCCTGACGCGGATGACCTGCCGCGTGTCGCCCTTCAAGGTGATGTCGCCGCCATTGTAGCCTTTCACGATCTGCGGCTTCACACCGGCGCCGGAAAAGTCGGGAGCGGTATCCATGTGCGAGCAGAAACAGATGACCGGGACCTGCTTGTCCGTATTGGCCGGCACGGTCGCATAAACATTGCCGTGCTCATCCAGATGCGCATCTTCAAGTCCCAGCGCCAGCAGTTCCTGGACCAGCAGCCGCCCGAGCATCTTCTGCTTTTCGGTTGAGGGTTGGCTGCTCGACCTGGGGTCGGATTGGGTGTCGATGACGACATAACGCAGAAAGCGCTCAAGGGCGGTGCTGTTCACGGCGGATTCGGTCCGTTCGGATTGCGGTGAAACCTTCTAGCCGGTCCCATGGGAAAAAACAGCCGACCGCCGGTCCCACGGGTCCCCATGGCATGAAGCGATCGGCAATGGCGCGACGGTTGGAACCGTCGCGCCGGGTCACTCAGCCGGCGAGGGCCTGGCGGTTCGCCGTGAAGAAACCTTCCATCGACCTCGGTTCACGGCCGGACAGGGAGGCGACATCATTCGTGACTATGTCGATGCCGCCGGCACGGGTGTTGGCCTCGAATGAAACGAGCAGCGGAATGTAGGCTTCAGG
>JAEYRU010000014.1 GCA_023435335.1 Pseudomonadota bacterium | reverse complement strand
CTGGAGGTCAGAAAATGAAAATCAAGAGCCTTCTCATTGGCTCCGCGGCTCTGATGACCGCTTCGTCCGGCGCCTACGCCGCCGACGCGATCGTCATGGCCGATCCCGAGCCGGTCGAATACGTTCGCGTCTGCGACGTATACGGCCCCGGCTTCTTCTACATCCCCGGCACCGAGACCTGCCTCAAGATCGGCGGCTATGTCCGGTTCGATATTCAGATCAGCCCCGGTTTCACCGGCTACCAGACGCTGACCATGACCATGCGCTACGCCCACCTGGCCACCCACGACCTCGACAGCTGCGTGGCGGTGCTCGAGCGCTGCCCGCCCGATTGCCCTCCTGCGACCTGACTACCCGCTGCGATGCCGTAGCTGCCCACCGGGCTACGGCCTGGACGCCGGCGTCCCACGATGCTGCGGGCTCGCCAGCGGCGGCATTTACATGCGCCAAACTTGTATGGTAGATATGGTAGACACGGGAGCAGAGGTCGGGCAGACGTGACGGCGACGATCCAGCGCGAGACGGAGAGCCGGGCGGGCCAGCGCCGCCGCGAGCCTTTGCCCCAGGGCGGCCAGAAGATGGCGACCTCGGTCTATCTCCGGCTGCGCGAGGACATCCTCTCGCTTGCGCTCGAGCCCGGCGCCGCCGTTTCGGAAAAGGAACTGGCGCTGTCCTACGGAATAAGCCGCACACCGGTGCGCGAAGCGCTGCTGCGGCTCGCGGATGAAGGCCTGGTGGAGATCGTGCCTAAGTCGGGCACGGTGGTGACGCGCATTCCGGTGTCGCGCATGCCCGAAGCCATCGTCATACGGACGGCGCTTGAACAGGTGAACGTGCGCGCGGCGGCGCGACAGGCAAGCCTCAGCGATCTCATGGGCCTCAGGATGCTGCTGCAGCGGCAGCTGGAGGCGGCGGAGACCGGCGACGAGGAAGCGTTCCACGCGGCCGACGAGGCGTTTCACGCGGCAATCGCCGAGGCCGCGGGCTATCCCGGTATTTGGGAGCTGGTCCAGCAGGTGAAACTGCAGGTCGATCGCTACCGCAGGCTCACCCTGCCGCAGGAGGGACGCATGGCGCGCGTCTGCAGCGATCACGCGGCCATTCTTGCGGCAATCGAGGGGCGAGACGGCGACGCGGCGGCGAGCGCCATGGCCGGGCATCTGGCGACGCTGCAGTCGAGCATCGACGAGATCGTGAAAGCATATCCCGGCTATTTCATCGAGGAGGCAGGCAGGGCCGGGCCGCGCTAAGCGGAACGGCACAAGACAAACCGAATCGTCCCCGGGAGGAACAGGCGGGGACCGAACAGGGAGGAAGAAGCCATGATCAGATCCGCATTTCGTCCGCTGCCGGCGCTCGTTGCGCTCGCCGCATCGCTCATCGCCTTGCCGGCGCTTGCGCAGACCACGCTGAAATGGGCGCACGTCTACGAAACCGGCGAGCCCTATCACACCGAGGCGCTATGGGCCGCGGACGAGATAGCCAAACGCACGAACGGCGCCTGGAAGATCGAGGTGTTTCCCGCCTCCCAGCTCGGCAACGAGAACCAGATCAACGAGGCGTTGACGCTCGGCACGGTGGACATGATCTATACCGGCGTCGCCTTCGCCGGCTCCATCCACGGCCCGGTGGCCATTACCAACGCGCCCTTCGTGCTGCGCGACTTCGATCACTGGAAGACATATCGCGACTCGCCGCTGTTCCAGGAAATCACCGCCGGCTACGAAGAGAAGACCGGCCATGAGATCGTGGCGCTCACCTATTACGGCCAGCGCCATGTGACGGCCAACAAGGAGATCAAGTCGCCGGCCGACATGAACGGCATGAAGCTGCGCGTCCCGCCGGCGCCGCTGTTCAAGATGTTCACCCAGTCGGTCGGCGCCAACGCCACGCCGATCGCCTTCGCCGAGGTGTACCTGGCGCTGCAGCAAGGCACCGTCGACGGGCAGGAGAATCCGCTTCCCACCATCATGGCGAAGAAGTTCTACGAGGTGCAGAGCCACATCATGCTCACCGGCCACATCACCGAATCGCTGCTGACAATCGTCGGCGGCCATGTCTGGCCGCAGCTTTCCGAGGATGAGAAGGCCATCTTCTCCGAAGTGCTGGTCGAGGCAGCGTCGCGCGCGACCGACCAGATCCGCTCGGCCGAGCAGAAGCTCGCAGACGAGTTCCGCAACCTCGGCAAGACGGTGGTCGAGGTGGACCGCGAGGCCTTCCGCCAGGCGGCGCTCCCGCTCCACAACGATCCGAACTCCGGCGCCACCTGGTCGCAAGACCAATACGACGCGCTGCAGGCGCTGAAATAGCGCAAGCGCCATCGGGGGCGCGGCAACGCGCCTCCGCCTTCCGCATTCCCATCATGGAGGCAGGACGATGTCCGATGGAGCCAATGGCGCGGGCGCGCCGCTCCTGAGCGTTGCTGCGGATCCCGATCCCGCGATCGAGCATCATCCGGAGGACTGGATTTCCTTCGTCATCTTCTGGGCGATGGCGGCGATCGTCTTCCTGCAGTTCTTCACGCGCTACATCCTCAACAACTCTCTGGCCTGGACCGAGGAGATCGCACGCTACATGCTGATGTGGCTGACCTTTATCGGGGCGGCTGTCGCGATGCGCCGCGGCACGCACATCGCGGTGGAGTTCGCGCATGTCTTCCTGCCGGCGCCGGCGGTGCGCGTCCTGAACTTCGTCATCGACGTGCTGGTTGTCGGATTCGTCGGCCTCCTCTGCTGGTTCGCGATCCAGATCACCCGCCGGATGCAGATACAGACCATGACGGTCATCGAATGGCCGATGAGCATCGTCTATGGCGGGATCACAGTCGGCTGCCTCTTCATGTTCTGGCGCTCGCTGCAGCGTTTCACGGCGGGCCTGCGGCGCGGCTGGCGAGCGGATCCGAGCCGGGCCGAAGCGAAGGTGGATTGAAATCAGATGGCCGTCCTGTTCCTGGTCTTTTTCCTTCTGCTGCTCATCGGCACGCCGATCTTCGTGGCGCTCGGCGGGGCCTCTCTGGTCTACACGAGCTTCCTGTCGAACATTCCCGACTTCGTGGTTCTGCACCGCATGGCGGGCGGCGTCGATTCCTTCCCGCTGCTGGCGGTCCCGTTCTTCATCCTGGCCGGCAACCTCATGAACACGGCCGGCATCACCAACCGCATATTCGACTTCGCGGCGTCGGCCGTAGGCTGGCTGCGCGGCGGCCTCGGCCATGTCAACGTGGTCGGTTCGGTGATCTTCGCCGGAATGTCGGGCACCGCGGTCGCCGATGCCGGAGGCCTGGGCAACATCGAGATCAAGGCGATGCGCGACCATGGCTACGACCACGAATTCGCGGTCGGGATCACGGCCGCCTCTTCCACGATCGGGCCCATCATCCCGCCATCGCTGCCGCTGGTCATCTTCGGGGTTATGGCAAACGTTTCGATCGGCCAGCTCTTCGTCGCGGGACTCGTTCCCGGGCTGCTCGTGGCGCTGGCGCTGATGATCTATGTGAGCTGGTACGCGCACCGGAACGGCGTAGGCCGCGACCAGACATTCCGCTGGGCGCAGTTCGGCTGGAGCTTCCTGTCCGCCGTCCCTGCGCTCCTGACGCCGATCATCATCATCGGCGGCATGTCGTCGGGGGCATTCACGCCGACCGAGGCGGCGGTCGCAGCCTGCGCCTGGGCGCTGCTGCT
>JAEYRU010000294.1 GCA_023435335.1 Pseudomonadota bacterium | reverse complement strand
ACGGCCGCCGCGCTCTGGCGACTGCTCGACGGCTCGGAGATCCGCGAGAGCCACCGCGACGGCGACGAACGCGTGCAGGATCCCTACTGCATTCGCTGCCAGCCGCAGGTGGACGGCGCCTGCCTGGACGTTCTGCGCATGGCAGCACGGACCTTGGAAATCGAGGCCAACGCCGTCACCGACAACCCGCTGGTCCTCTCCGACGGTTCCGTCGTGTCGGGCGGCAATTTCCACGCCGAGCCCGTCGCCTTCGCCGCCGACCAGATCGCGCTCGCCATCTGCGAGATCGGCGCAATCGCGCAGCGGCGCGTGGCGCTGCTGGTCGACCCCAAACTCTCGCACGGCCTGCCGCCCTTCCTCGCCCGCGATCCGGGGCTCAACTCCGGCATGATGATCGCGGAGGTGACGTCGGCCGCGCTGATGAGCGAAAACAAGCAGATGGCGCACCCCGCCTCGGTCGATTCCACGCCGACCTCCGCCGACCAGGAAGACCACGTTTCCATGGCCTGCCACGGCGCCCGCCGGCTGCTCGCCATGACGGACAACCTCTTCGGCGTTATCGGCATCGAGGCCGTCACCGCCGCCCAAGGCGTCGACCTGCGCGCGCCGCTGAAGACCAGTTCCGAACTTTCGCGCGCGCATGCGGCGATCCGTGGCGCGGTGCCGCCGCTGGAGGCCGACCGCTACATGGCGGGCGATCTCGCGGCGGCGGAGGAACTCGTTCGCTCCGGCGCGCTGAACGCGAGCGTCAGTGAAGGGATCTTGCCGGGGCTGGCGCCATGACTCCCGTCCTTGTCTCCCCCGGCTCCTCGCCGGTCATCCTCGCCTTTCCCCACGTGGCCACGCACGTGCCTTACGACATATTGAGCCGGCTCAACAAAGAGGGCCGTGCGTTGCGCGACACCGACTGGCACGTCGACCGCCTCTATGATGGGCTGCTGCCGGACGCGACCACGGTCCGCGCCACCTTCCACCGCTACGTCATCGACGCGAACCGCGATCCCTCCGGCGCGAGTCTCTATCCCGGCCAGAACACGACCGGGCTCATCTCGCTGACGGATTTCGACGACCGGCCGATCTGGAAAAACGGCGAAGAACCTGGCGAGGCAGACGTGGCGGACCGCCTCGATCACTTCCATCGGCCCTACCACGCCGCGCTGGAAGCCGAGATCGATCGGGTGAAGGCGCTACACGGTGTCGTGGTCCTTTATGACTGCCACTCGATCCGCTCGCGCTGTCCCTTCCTGTTCGACGGTGTGCTGCCGGATTTCAACATCGGCACGGACAATGGCCGGACGTGCGCGCCCGCTGTCGAGGCGGCAGCGGCTGCCATGGCCGGGTCTGCCGAAGGCTACACCCACGTCGTCAATGGCCGCTTCCGCGGCGGCTGGACCACCAGGCATTACGGCAATCCCGAAGAGGGCATCCACGCGATCCAGATGGAGATCGCCCAGTCGGCCTATCTGGAATCCGAAGCGCCGCCCTTCGCATATGACGAGGACAGGGCGGCCGCCCTTCGCCTTCACCTTCGCGCCATTCTCGAGCGGATCGAGGCGATCGCGCGCGGAATGGCCGCCGCAGCCGGAGACCGGAAATGACCGACCCCCGCCACAACATCAGAGAAATACGCGCACCGCGCGGCCCCCAGATCAGCGCGAAGAGCTGGCTTACCGAAGCGCCGCTCAGGATGCTGATGAACAATCTCGACCCCGACGTGGCCGAGAATCCCAACGAGCTGGTCGTCTACGGCGGCATCGGGCGGGCGGCACGCACCTGGGACGATTTCGACCGCATCGTCGCCACACTGAAGACGCTGGGCGAAGACGAGACCCTGCTGGTGCAGTCGGGCAAGCCGGTCGGCGTGTTCCGCACCCACCCGGACGCGCCGCGCGTGCTGATCGCCAACTCCAACCTTGTCCCGCACTGGGCCGACTGGGACCATTTTCACGAGCTCGATAGAAAGGGGCTGATGATGTACGGCCAGATGACGGCCGGTTCCTGGATCTATATCGGCACGCAGGGCATCGTACAGGGCACCTACGAGACCTTCGTGGAGGCCGGCCGACAGCACTACGGCGGCAACCTCAAGGGAAAATGGCTGCTGACCGCCGGGCTGGGCGGCATGGGCGGCGCGCAGCCGCTGGCGGCCGTGATGGCCGGCGCGTGCTGCCTCGCCGTCGAATGCGACGAGACCCGCATCGATTTCCGCCTGCGAACCCGCTATCTCGACGAGAAGGCGACCTCGATCGACGAGGCGCTCGCCATGATCGAGCGCTGGACGAAGGCCGGCGAGGCGAAATCGGTCGGCCTGCTCGGCAACGCGGCCGAAATCGTGCCGGAGCTTCTGCGACGCGGCGTCCGACCCGACCTGCTGACCGACCAGACCTCGGCGCACGACCCGCTCAACGGTTACCTGCCTAGGGGCTGGTCGCTGGCGGAATGGCGGGCGAGGCGCGAGAGCGACCCGAAGGCGGTGGAGAAGGCAGCGCGCGCGTCCATGCGCGAGCATGTCGAGGCGATGGTGGCTTTCTGGAACGACGGCGTGCCGACGCTCGACTACGGCAACAACATCCGCCAGGTGGCGAAGGAGGAGGGTTTCGAAAACGCCTTCGCCTTTCCCGGCTTCGTGCCGGCCTATATCCGCCCGCTCTTCTGCCGCGGCGTCGGTCCGTTCCGCTGGGCCGCGCTGTCGGGCGACCCGGAAGACATCTATCGCACCGACGCCAAGGTGAAGGAGCTGACGCCCGGCAACACGCATTTGCATCGCTGGCTCGACATGGCGAAGGAACGGATTTCCTTCCAGGGCCTGCCGGCGCGAATCTGCTGGGTAGGGCTTGGCGACCGGCACCGCCTGGGCCTCGCCTTCAACGAGATGGTGGCGAAGGGCGAGCTCAAGGCGCCCGTCGTGATCGGCCGCGACCACCTCGATTCAGGCTCGGTCGCCTCGCCCAACCGCGAGACCGAGGCGATGAAGGACGGCTCCGACGCGGTGTCCGACTGGCCGCTGCTCAACGCGCTGCTCAACTGCGCCTCGGGCGCGACCTGGGTGTCGCTGCATCATGGCGGCGGCGTCGGCATGGGCTTTTCGCAGCATGCCGGCATGGTGATCGTCGCCGACGGCACGGAGGCGGCGGCAAGTCGGCTGGAGCGGGTGCTGTGGAACGACCCGGCCAGCGGCGTCATGCGCCATGCCGACGCCGGCTACGACATCGCGCTCGACTGTGCGCGCGACAACGGGCTGCGGCTGCCCGGGATCCTCGGCAACTAGCCGGCTAGACGTCGAGGTTCGCCACCGACAGCGCGTTGTCCTGGATGAACTCGCGACGCGGTTCCACTTCGTCGCCCATCAGGCGCGCGAACAGCGCATCTGCATCGGTCGCGTCGTTCACCTTGACCTGCAGCAGCGAGCGCACCGTCGGATCGAGCGTCGTCTCCCAGAGCTGCTCGGCGTTCATCTCGCCCAGCCCTTTATAGCGCTGCATGGTGAGACCCTTGCGCCCGGTGGCGAACACCGCTTCCAGCAGCGTGATGGGTCCGTAGACGGTTTCCGACACTTCGCGGCGCTTCAGTATCGCCGGCTTCTCGTAGATTTCCTGGAGGCGGCCGGCATAGCGGTCGAGCGCGCGCGCGTCGGCCGAACCTATGAGGGCGGCGTCCAGCACCACCACCTCTCGCACACTGCGCACGGTGCGCTCGAAGATGTAGCCGCCGGTGCCGTCATTCGCCGGATTGAGCCGGCCCTGCCAGCCACGCTCGGTCTCCTCCGAGATGATATCGAGCCGGCGCGCCACATAGGCGGCGGCGTCGGCCGCGCGGCCAGGATCGGCGAGCACGGCAGCGCTCAGCGCACCGGCGATGGCCGCCTGCTCCACCACCGAGCGATTGTAGCGCGTATGCAGGCCGTTGATCAGCGAGCGCACCGCCAGGGCGTCGTCCACGACGGCGCGCAGGTCAAGTCCGGTGCGCACCTCGCCCGAGCTGAGCTGCAGCGACGCGTCATCAAGCCCCGAACCGATGAGGAAATCCTCGAAGGCGCGCTCGTCCTTGATGTACTGCGAGGACTTGCCACGCGAGACCTTATAGAGCGGCGGCTGCGCGATATAGAGATGCCCGCGCTCGATCAGTTCCGGCATCTGCCGGAAGAAGAAGGTGAGCAGCAGGGTGCGGATGTGGGCGCCGTCCACGTCGGCGTCGGTCATGATGATTATCTTGTGGTAGCGCAGCTTGTCGGCATTGAACTCGTCCTTGCCGATGCCGGTGCCCAGCGCCGTGATCAGCGTGCCGATCATCTCCGACGAGAGCATGCGGTCGAAGCGCGCGCGCTCCACGTTGAGGATCTTGCCGCGCAGCGGCAGTATCGCCTGGTTCTTGCGCGAGCGGCCTGACTTGGCCGATCCGCCTGCTGAGTCGCCCTCGACGATGAATATCTCCGACTTCGCGGGATCGCGCTCCTGGCAGTCGGCGAGCTTGCCCGGCAGAGAGGCCATGTCGAGCACACCCTTCCTGCGGGTCAGCTCGCGCGCCTTGCGCGCAGCCTCGCGCGCGGCTGCCGCCTCCACCACCTTGCCGATAAGCACGCGGGCCTCGGCCGGATGCTCCTCCAGCCAGGTGCCGAGTGCCTCGTTCAGCAGGCTCTCGACCACGGGCCGCACCTCGGAGGAAACGAGCTTGTCCTTGGTCTGCGAGGAGAATTTCGGATCGGGCACCTTCACCGAAAGGACCGCAGTCAGCCCTTCGCGGCAGTCGTCGCCGGTCAGCGAAACCTTCTCCTTCTTGGTGAGACCCGAATTCTCGGCGTAGCCGGTCACCTGTCGCGTCAGCGCGCCGCGGAAGCCGGCCAGATGCGTGCCGCCGTCCCGCTGCGGGATGTTGTTGGTGAAGGCCAGCACGTTCTCGTGGTAACTGTCGTTCCACCACATGGCGACCTCGACGGTGATGCCGTCGCGCTCCCCGCTGATGGCGATGGGGGATGTGATCAGCGGCTTCTTGGCGCGGTCGAGATACTTGACGAACTCCTCCAGCCCGCCTTCGTAGATCAGCTCCACCTGCTTCACGTCGGCATGGCGCTTGTCGGCAAGCACGATGCGCACGCCCGAATTCAGGAAGGCCAGTTCGCGCAGCCGATGTTCGAGCGTATTGTAGTCGAACTCGACCATCGTGAAGGTCTCGGGGGAAGGCAGGAACGTGATCTCGGTCCCGCTGCGGCCCTCGTAGGTGCCGGGCAGCTTCTTCTGCTCATAGGTGCCGGTGACGGCGAGCGGCGCATCGGCATTGCCGTGCGTAAAGCTCATCTCGTGGATCTTGCCGTCGCGGCGGATCTTCAGCCTGAGCGACGTCGAGAGCGCGTTGACAACCGAGATGCCGACGCCGTGCAAGCCGCCCGAGACCTTGTAGGAGTTCTGGTCGAACTTTCCGCCGGCATGCAGCTGGGTCATGATGACCTCGGCGGCCGACACGCCCTCGCCCGAATGCACGTCGACCGGGATGCCGCGCCCGTTGTCGATGACCGTACAGGAACCGTCCGGGTTGAGCGTCACAGTGACGAGGTCGGCGTGGCCGGCCAGCGCCTCGTCGATGGCGTTGTCCACCGCCTCGTAGACCATGTGGTGCAGGCCCGAACCATCGTCCGTGTCGCCGATATACATGCCGGGCCGCTTGCGAACGGCGTCCAGGCCCTTGAGAACCTTGATGGAATCCGCGCCGTATTCAGCCTCGGCGCCGGGAATTGTTTCAGGCGTTTCTGACATGAAAATCCATTTACAGAACTGCATCGGCGCACCCATGCGCGCCGTGCCGAATCGGTGACCGGCAGACCTTCGAGATATAGGCGTTCGGGGCCGATTTTCCAAGTTTTGCCGGGTGTTTGGGTGGGGATTAGCCGGTCCCGCCCCGTTGCCGCCATTTCGCCCCCGTCGCTGTCCACTATGCGGTACTGTTTGCCGGCGAAGCCGCGCCCGCCTACATCCCTCCGAGAGGTCGCTTCATGGATGCCAAGCCTGCCCCCTACGAGCCGCCCGCGCCCAGGCCGCGCGCCAAGCCGCCGACCTTGCTGCAGATGCTGGGTGTCCTCTACCGCAACCCGCTCGAGCTGTGGGGCGAGCCCTCCTACAACGAACCCTGGATATCGATCCGCACCGGGGTGGGCGGGCCGCTGGTGATCGCCAATGATCCCGGGCTGGTGCGCCACGTGCTCGTCGACAACGTGAAGAACTACCGCATGGCGCGGGTGCGGCAGAAGATCCTGCGGCCGATCCTGCGCGACGGCTTGCTGACTGCCGAGGGCGACGTGTGGAGGCGGTCGCGCAAGGCGATGGCGCCGGTGTTCACGCCGCGCCACATTTTCAACTTCGCCAGACCCATGCTGGCGCGTACGCAGGCCTTCGCCGCGCGCTACGAAGGGGTCGACCGCGCCGACATCGCCCGCGACATGACGGCGGTGACCTACGAAATCCTCGCCGAGACGCTGTTTTCGGGCGAGATCGCGGGTGCGCAGGGTGAATTCGAGAAGCAGGTCGACCGGCTGTTCGAGACGATGGCGCGCGTCGATCCGCTCGACATATTGCGCGCGCCCGACTGGCTGCCGCGCATCACCCGCCTGCGCGGGCGTTCCACCATGGCCTTCTTCCGCCGCATCGTGGCCGAGACTGTCGACCAGCGCAGGGAGAAGCTGGCCCGCGATCCGGGCGGTACGCCGGACGACTTCCTCACGCTGCTGCTCAAGGCCGAGGGGCCTGACGGGCTGACGCGCAGCGAGATCGAGGACAACATCATCACCTTCATCGGCGCGGGTCACGAGACGACGGCGCGGGCCCTCGGCTGGACGGTCTACTGCCTCGCGCAGGCGCCGTGGGAACGCGAGCCGATCGAAGAGGAAATCGACCAGGTGCTGGCCGAGGAGCCGGACCCGGTGAAATGGCTCGAGCGCATGCCGCTGACACGGTCAGCCTTCGAGGAAGCGATGCGGCTTTATCCGCCTGCGCCGTCGATCAACCGCGAGGCGATCGAGGACGACCAGTACCGAAGCCTAAAGATCGGGCGCGGAGCGCAGATCCTGATCATGCCCTGGACCATCCACCGGCACCGCAAGCTGTGGGACAGGCCGAACGCCTTCCTGCCCGAGCGCTTCCATCCCGGCAACCGCGAGACGCTCGACCGCTACCAGTATCTGCCCTTCGGCGCGGGCCCGCGCGTCTGCATCGGTGCGAGTTTCGCCATGCAGGAGGCGGTCATCATCCTGGCAGTGCTTCTTTCTCGCTTCCGCTTCGACACGCTGCCGGAGACGAAGCCGTGGCCGGTGCAGAAGCTCACCACGCAGCCCGAGGGCGGGTTGCCGATGCGGGTGAGCCGGCGGTAGCGCCCCCGCCGCAGCCGGCATCCTCCCCAGCGTGGTAGGGGAGGAGACCGTGTTCAGCTTGGTGGAGAGTGTCGGTCGCCGCCCCTACGTGGCGACGCCGCCCCAGATCGCTTCCGCCGTCTTCACCACAAGCTCAAGCTTGCGGCGCTGGTCGTCGAAGGTGATCGCGTTGCCTTCCTCGGTGGAAGCGAAGCCGCATTGCGGGGCGATGCCCAGCTGGTCGAGGGAAGCATATTTCGACGCCTCGTCGAACTTGCGCTTGAGCTCGTCCATCGTCTCCAGCTCGCCCGTCTTCGTAGTGATGAAGCCCGGCAGCACGCGCTTGTTGCCCTTGGGCAGCAGGCGCAGCGGCTCCAGCCCGCCGGCGCGGTCGCTGTCATACTCCATGAAATAGATGTCGACGCCGGTCTTGTTGAAGATCGCGTCGGCGGCGAGGTCATAGGCCCCTTCCGCGGCATAGGTCGACTTGAAGTTGCCGCGGCACATATGCATGCCGATGACCATGTCGTCGGGCCGGCCCTCGATCGCCTCGTGCATCATCCAGGCGTAGCGGTCGATCAGCCAGTCGGGATCCTGGCCCGCCGCCTTCTTGGCCTCGCGGTGCTTGGGATCGCACAGATAGGCGAAGAAGATGTCGTCCATCTGCAGGTACCGGCAGCCGGCGTCGTAGAAGGCTTTTACGGCCTTCTTGTAGGTCTTCGCCAGATCCTCGAACATCACGTTGACATCTTTGTATTCCGGAACGCGGACATCGTCCGGCGCCGTACGGAAATGGGCGCAGCTCGGGCCGGGGATCGAGATCTTCGGCATCACCTTCGTGTTCTCGGCGACGAAGCGGAAATGTTCGATATGCGGGTGGTCGGCGGGGAAGTCGAAACGCTCGCTGATCACCGGGTGCACCGGGATCATCTGCGTGCCGGCAAACTGGGCGCCGTGGTCGCGCTTCTCCAGGTCGAAGCCCGTGAGGCCGTCGAGGAAGTCGTAGTGCCAGAATGCGCGGCGGATCTCACCGTCGGTGGTCACCGGCAGGCCGACTTCCTCCTGCATGCGGATCGCTTCACGGATGGCTTCGTCCTCGATCGCCCGCAATTCCCCGGCGCTCATTGTCTTTTCTTCGTAGTGACGTCGGCGCGCGTCCTTCACGGCCTGGGGACGCAGCAGGCTGCCGACATGGTCGGCACGATAGGGCGGCTTGGCGACGGTCATGGGGACCTCCTCTCACTCGAAAAAAGCTTTCGGAGCGCTCGCTAGCACAGGCCGACCGCTAATGTCACTTGACAAACAAGCTGTATACAGGATGGACTTGGACTTGCTCCAATGCAGCCAGCCGTGGAGGAACGGCCATTAGCAAATCACCCCCATCCCCCGAAAAGGGCGCGACCCAATCGCTGAAGGCGGTGCTCGGCCTGCGCGATCTCGTCTATGCGGGCGCCGTCGCTCCGGGCGAACGTCTGTCCGAGGTTTCGATCAGCGAGCGGCTCGGCCTCTCGCGCACCCCGGTCCGCGCAGCGCTCGCGCGCATGGAGCAGGAAGGCATCCTCGAGGCGATCCCCTCCGGCGGCTATGCGGTGCGCTCCTTCACCGAGGCGGACGTGCACGACGCGATCGAACTGCGCGGGACGCTCGAAGGCATGGCGGCGCGGCTGGCCGCCGAGCGCGGCGTGCAGCCGGCGCGACTCGTCGCAATGAAGGGACTTGTCGCCAAGCTGGACGAGGTGTTCGGCGCAACCCCCGACGACATGGATTTCGACCGCTACGTCGCGCTCAACGCCGAGTTCCACGAGATGCTCGCCGGACTGTCCGGCAGCACCATCGCCAAGCGCGAGCTCGACCGGGCCAAGCAGCTTCCCTTCGCCGACCCCAGCGCCTTCCTCACCGCGCAGGCGCACATTCCAGCCTTCCGCGCCTCGCTGTTCATCGGCCAGGCGCAGCACCGGGCGATCGTCGCGGCGATCGAGATGCGCGAGGGCGCAAGGGCTGAAGCGCTGGCGCGCGAGCATGCGCGCCTCGCCCGGCAGAACCTGGAATTCGTCATGACCGACCGTCGCCTCGTCGAGCGCGTGCCGGGGCTGATGCTGGTTTCGGGCTGAGAGCCGGATGCGTGCGGGAAGCAACGACGCGCGAACCGTATGGCGCAATGCATGCGTGGTGCGCGCGCAGACGATCGCCGCCCACCTGCGCATGATCGAATTCGCCGTGGAAGGCGGACTTCCCGCCTTCAGGCAGGGGGCTCGAACGCGCGTACGCGCCGGCCAGCCTGACTTCTCGGCGGGACGCTCGCATGTCTGCGTCTATGTCGGGCAGGACAGGATGCGCGTGCTGGTCGCCGGAGGCGAAGACAGCCCCGGCGCGCGCTTCATGTGGGCCCTGGTCGAAGGCGCGCGCGTACGTCTGACCGTCCCCGCCGCACCGACGCTCACGCAGGCCGACCGACCGGCGGGCATGCGTCTCGTCTGCGCAGGTGTCCGCATGGAGCTGGGAAGCGGCGCTAGCCGGCAAGGACGTCGAGGTCGCGCCGGGCCTGCAGCGAACCGCGGTTTCGGGCCGTAGCGTGGCCGGCAGGGAGCCGGGAGACTTGTCCGCAGCGGCCTTAACGGTATCGCGATTTCGCCTTAAGTAGAGACTGTCGCGCCGAATTGTTTTGTTGTATAACAATATCGGCTCATGGGAGGACCTTGCCAATGAACATGTTGACTAAGATGCTTGCGGCCGCGGCCGCTCTGGGTGCGATGACGGCAACCTCGATGGCGCAGGAGGTAACGCTCCGCTTCCATCAGATGCTGCCGCCGCAGGCGACGATTCCTGCGAAGGCCATCATTCCGTGGATGGAAAAGGTGATGGCCGACTCCGGCGGCCGCCTGAAGATCGAGAAATACGACGCAATGGCGCTCGGCGGCACCCCGCCGCAGCTGGTCGACCAGGTGACCGACGGTGTCGTCGATTTCATCTGGACGGTCATTGGCTACACGCCCGGCCGCTTCCCCTCGACCGAGGCTTTCGAACTGCCGTTCATGGTGACAAAGGGCGAAGCGACGTCCAAGGCTTTCCACGAATATTGCGAAAAGTACTGCGCCGACGAGTTCAAGGGCATGAAGGTCATCGCCTGGCACGCTCACGGCCCGGGCCTGATCCATTCGAAGAACCCGGTGAACAAGCTCGAGGACATGAACGGCCTCAAGATTCGCGGCGGCTCGCGCGTCATCAACCAGATGCTCGAGAAGCTCGGCGCATCGCCGATCGGCATGCCGGTTCCCGCCGTCACTGAGGCGCTCTCCAAGGGCGTGATCGACGCCACCACCATTCCGTGGGAAGTGACGCCTTCGCTCAAGGTCAGCGAACTGGTCAGCAACCACACCGGCTTCTCGGGCGCCAACGGCCTCTACACGCAGACCTTCGTGGTCGCCATGAACCAGGCGGCCTACGACAAGCTGCCGGACGACCTGAAGAAGGTGATCGACGACAATTCGGGCATCGAGGCGGCCGCCCTGTTCGGGCGCACGATGGACGAAGGTGACGCTGCCGGTCTCAAGATCGCGCAGGACCGCAACAACAACATCATCACCCTCGACGAAGCCGAGACCCAGCGCTGGAAGGACGCGGCATCGCCGCTGATCGACGCCTGGATCGCCGAGATGGAAGGCAAGGGCCTGCAGGCAAAGGCCATGGTCGAGGACGCTCGGGCGCTGATCGCCAAGCACACCGGCATGTAATCAACCTGTCGGGGGACGGGTAAGGCCCGCCGCGCCCTGCGCGGCGGGCCTTCTTTTTTTCGCCATCGCATTCAGAGGTTCCCGCGCCGGCGGCTGAGCCTGCGGAAGCCTGCGCGGAGAAGCAGGGCCAGCAGCGCGGTGTATGCGATCGTCGACGCCGCTGCCTTGAGGACGCTCCAGCGGCTCGCCTCCGCGACCATCCCTGGCGTTATGCCATCGGCTCCGGCCACCAGCATCCTGGAAACCGCTGCGTTCTCCGCCCAGTCGAACGCCGCTGCCAGCGCGACCGGCAGCGGAAGCAGGAAACGCCAACGGCCGAGCCGCTTCGGCAGCAGCGCCGCGATGGCGAAATAGACGGTGGTGGCTAGCAGGCCCGGAAAGACAAGGTCGAGGCGATGCTGCACGTCGCGATACAAGGCGCCGGCTTCGGGCGAGAGTGCCGCGAGAAACGCTTTTGCCTCGTCAAACGTGTAGCCGGTCGGGCGGAGATCGAAGGGCGCCAGGCCTCCGGCGCCGGCCGAGATCGCGGGCAGGGTCCACACAACCATGGCCAGGTAGACGGCGAGCGTTGCCGCCGCCAGCAGCCAGAACAGCACGCGCACCATTCGGTTCATCCGCCCCTCAACCGGCGGTGCGGGCAGCCCTCAGCGATGCGGTGGCCGATGCATCCACCGCCTCCCCTGACGGGTCCAACACCACGCCGAACAGCCCTTGCGCATCCTCGCGCGAATAGTAGCCCAGCCGCACGTCGGCCAGAACCTTCCGCGGATCGCGCTCCAACGGATCGCCGTAGCCTCCGCCGCCCGGCGTACCCACCGCCACGCGGTCGCCGGCCTTCAGCGCGATGTCCTGTTCCTTCGACAGATGGGGCGGCACATGCGCCTTGCCGCCGCGCCAGACCTTGACCGTGTTCACCGCGCCGTCCTGGCCTCCAAGCGCGCCCTGCGGGCCGACGCGTCCGTGATCCATGACGAAGGAGGCGCGGGCCTCGCCGCGCAGCAGTTCGATCTCGTATTCCAGCCCGAAGCCGCCGCGATGCCTGCCCGCCCCGCCAGAGCCCTCGCGTAGCGCATAGCGGCGATAGAGCACCGGAAAATTCTGCTCCATGATCTCGACTGGCGGCGATTTGGAGATGCCGATGGTCGAGCAGCCGTTCGTCAGGCCGTCATGGTCGGCATTGCCGCCATAACCGCCGCCGGACAGCTGGTACATAACGAAGCCGCGTCCGCGCTCGGGGTCGAAGCCGCCCAGTCCGAAATTGCCGCTGGTGCCGGCGGGCGCGGCAGTCACATGGTCCGGCAGCGCCCTCACAAGCGCTGAGAACACCGCTTCGGCGATGCGCTGCGAGACCTCCGCCGCGCAGCCCGACACCGGCCTCGGATACTGCGCGTCGAGGAACGTACCTTCCGGCCACTTCACGATCAGCGGCTCGAAGGCGCCGGCCGAAAGCGGCACGTCGGGAAAGATGTGGCGCATGGCCAGATAGACCGACGACAGGGTCGTCGCCAGCACCGAGTTCATCGGCCCGAGGCAGGGCGGGCTGGAGCCGGCAAAGTCGAAGGTGAGCGTGTCGCCGGCCTTCTCCACGGCAAGCGCGATGGTGAGCGGCTCGTCGACGACGCCGTCGGAATCGACGAAGGCCTCTCCGCGGTAGGTACCGTCCGGAATAGGCGCGATGCGGGCGCGCATCTGCTCGGCCGCCCGCCGGCGCAGCTCCGCGATCGCCGCTTCCACCGTCGCGTCGCCATAACGGTCGAGCAGCGCGAACAGCCGCTCCTCGCCCACTTCCAGCGCCGCCGCCTGCGCCTTCACGTCACCGATGCGCTGGTCGGCGACGCGGATATTGGAGGTGATGATCGCGTAGATTTCCGGGTCGAGCGCGCCTTTCTTGAACAGCTTCACCGGCGGCAGCCGCAGCCCCTCCTGCTCGACAGCGGTGGCCGACGCCGAGAAGCCTCCCGGCACCGCGCCGCCGATGTCGGGCCAGTGGCCCGTGTTGGACAGCCAGCACCAGATGCGGCCGGCGCGCCAGACCGGCCGCGCGAAGCGCACGTCCATCAGATGCGTTCCGCCGAGATAGGGGTCGTTGACGATGTACACGTCGCCCGGCTCCGGCGGCAGGCATCTGCCGTCGCGGATCATCTCGATCAGCGTCTTCGTCGAATACTGCATCACCCCGACGAAGACCGGCAGCCCGCCCAGCCCCTGCGCGATCAGCGACCCGTCCTGCGCCGAATAGATGCCGTCGGAGCGGTCATTGGCTTCGGCGATCACCGGCGAGAAGGCCGAACGCGAGAAGGCGAGGTCCATCTCGTCGCAGACCTGCTGCAGGCCGGCCTCGATCACGGAAAGCGTAATGGCGTCGAGGGAGGTCACGTGCCCACCTCCACGACGAGATTGCCGTCCCGGTCGCTGCGCGCCACGTCGCCCGGCTCCAGCACCGTGGTGGCGTCGAGCTGTTCGAGGATGGCCGGGCCTTCGACGATGGCGTCCAGCGGCAGCTTCTCCCGCGAATAGACCGGGGTGTCGCGCCATGCGCCGTCGAACCAGACCGCGCGCGTCTCGACCAGCGCGCCATCCAAGGTTCCGGCGCGCCCGGAAGGGTCGATAAGCGCGGAAAGGTCGACATCGGGCCGCGACCCGATGACCGAGGTATTGAGATTGACGAGGTTGGCCCGGATCTCGGGCAGCGACACCCGGAAGCGCGCGAAATAGGCCTTTTCGAACAGCGCCTGCAGCGCGGCGCGGTCGATCTCGGCGGAAGGCAGCGGCACATTGATCAGGTGCGTCTGGCCGACGAATTGCATGTCGGCCGAATGGACGAAACGCACCGACTGGGGCCGGACCGCTTCCTCCCTGATAAGCGCCAGGCCCTCGGCCTTTTGTTCCTCCAGTATGGCGCGCATCGCGGCCTCGTCGAGGTCAAACACCGGCCGGTTCACGGTGCGCACGAAATCGTGGCGCAGATCCGCCACCACGCATCCGAGCGCGTTGGTGATGCCCGGCCGCGCCGGCACCAGCACTTTCGGGATGCCCAGCTCACGGGCCAGCGCCGTGGCGTGCAGCGGCCCCGCCCCGCCGAAGGCGAACAGGACGAAATCGCGCGGATCGTGGCCCCTGGCGAGCGAAACCATGCGCACCGCGCCGGCCATCTTCAGGTTCGCGAGCCGCAGAGCGGCCCCGGCCGCGGCATTGCCGTCCATACCGATGCGACTACCGACCTTCTCGGAAAAGACGTTTCGAACCGCCTCCACCGACACCGGATTGTCGACCGACAGCAGCCGCTTCGGGTTCAGCCGTCCGAGCACCAGATTGGCGTCCGAAATGGTCGGCTCCGTCCCGCCCCGGCCGTAGCAGCTCGGCCCCGGAGAAGCGCCGGCGCTCTCTGGGCCCACGCGGATGAGGCCCGCCTCGTCGACCCGCGCGATCGAGCCTCCGCCGGCGCCGACCGTATGTACGTCGACCATCGGCACGTGGATGGGCATCGCATATTCGATCTCGATCTCGTTCGACACTGCCGGCTGCGCGTCGCGGATCAGCGCGACATCGGTCGAGGTGCCCCCCATGTCGTAGGTGATCAGGTTGGGGAATCCCGCTGCCCGCCCCGTATAGGCCGCTGCCATGACCCCGGATGCCGGCCCCGACATCACCGTCTTCGCTGCCTCGCGAGTCACGTTCGCTGCCGAGATCATGCCTCCGTTGCCGTTCATCACAAGGAAGTCTCGCCGGTAGCCCCGCCCCGCCAGTTCCTCGCGGAGCCGCGCCACGTAGCGCTTCAGGATCGGCTGCACCGAGGCGTTGACGGCGGCGGTAACGCCGCGCTCGAACTCGCGCGCCTCCGACAGCAGCGAATGCCCCATGGTGATGTGGTCGTTCGGCCAGAGCTCCGCGGCGATCTCCGCCGCGCGGCGTTCATGCTCCGGGTTGGCGTAGGCATGCAGGAAATGGATCACCAGCGACTCGCAGCCGGCGTCGAGCAGCTTGCACACGGCCGTCCGCACACCCTCCTCGTCGAGCGGCACGCGCACGCGGCCGGAGGCCTCCATGCGCTCGGACACCTCCAGCCGCAGGTCGCGCGGGATTACCGGCACGAACACGCCGGTCATGCCGTAGGGCTGCGGGCGCGTGCGGCGGCCGAGTTCCAGCACGTCACGGAAGCCCGCCGTGGTGATCATCCCCGCACGCGCCAGCCGCCGTTCCAGCACCGCGTTGGTCGTGGTGGTGGTACCGTGGACTATGAGCCCTATCTCTCCGACCTCGCGACCGGATCGCTCAAGCGCGGCGACGACGCCGTAAGCCTGGTTGTCGATCGTCGTGGGAGTCTTGGCGATGGAAACCCGTCCGCCGGCGCGGCCATCAATGAGGATCAGGTCGGTAAAGGTGCCGCCGACATCAATGCCTGCGACGATATGATCCCGTGTCTGTCCGACATTCTCTCCCATCGCAGAAATCCGGAATGCAAGTCCTTTGAATCGCTGGATTTTGGAATGCCGCTCCAGGCCGGCGCCTTGACGCGATATTCATTTGTATACTAATAAAAAAGCCTGACAAGCCGCCCTGTCCGCGCCCCCGCGGGCTTTTCATCCGGAACCGTTCCGCGATAGTTGCGCGGCAATTTCCTGAGCGCGGGAACCGAGTATGCAGAACGTCGCCGTGCAGAATGCCGAGAGCCAGGTCCCGCGCGAGTTCCCCGTGCCGGCCGGCTGCTTTGCCGAGAAGGTAGTCTCGGTCACACATTTCACCGACCGGCTGTTTTCCTTCCGCATCACGCGGCCGCAGAGTTTCCGCTTCCGCTCCGGCGAATTCGTGATGATCGGCCTTCCCAATGCGGAGAAGCCGGTGTTCCGCGCCTATTCGATCGCCAGCCCCGCCTGGGACGACGAACTCGAGTTCTATTCGATCAAGGTGCCGGACGGCCCCCTTACCCAGCACCTGCAGAAGATACAGCCCGGCGACATGATCCTGATGCGGCAGAAGCCGACAGGCACGCTTGTCGTCGATGCGCTGACGCCGGCCAAACGCTTGTGGCTGATTGCCACCGGCACCGGCATCGCCCCCTTCGCCAGCCTCATCCGCGATCCCGAGACCTACGAGAAGTTCGAGGAGATCGTGCTGACCAACAGCTGCCGCGACGTGGCCGATCTCGCCTATGGCGACAACCTTGTGGCGAACATAAAGGACGATCCACTGATTGGCGAATTCACCGAAGGCCGGCTGCGCTATGTCGCGGCGACCACGCGGGAGCAGTCGCCGGTCATGGGCCGCATTACCGCGCGCATTGCCGACGGTTCGCTGTTTCGTGACCTCGGCGTTGAACCTTTCAATGCGGCCATCGACCGCGTCATGATCTGTGGCTCGATGGAAATGCTGAAGGACGTGAAGGCGCTGGTGGAGGCTGCCGGGCTGGAGGAAGGCTCTGTCAGCAGCCCCGGCCAGTTCGTCGTCGAACGCGCCTTCGTGGGCTGACAGCCGGTCGGGATCGCGGATGCGGCCCGCAGCCAGCTCAATTTCCCGTCATTCGCCTTCGCGCTGCGGCAAAATAGCCGCAAGTGGCCTAAATAAGGGCTTGTCAACGCAAAAGCCGCTGACAAGATAGCGCGCCCAACGGCCGGGGGTTACGGCCGGCGTAGCCAAGAAAAACAGGCCCGGACGGGAGCCAGTTCAGAATGATCGGACTCGTGCTGGTGACGCACGGTCAGCTTGCCGAGGAGTTCCGGCACGCGGTCGAACACGTTGTCGGGCCTCAGCAAAGCTTCGAAACAGTGTCCATCGGGGCCGATGACGACATGGAGCGGCGGCGGGGCGACATCATCGATGCCGTAGCCCGGGTGGATACCGGCCATGGCGTGATCATCCTGACCGACATGTTCGGCGGCACGCCTTCCAACCTTGCCATTTCGGTCATGCGCGCGGGCAGCGTCGAAGTGATCGCGGGGATGAACCTGCCCATGCTGATCAAGTTGACCAGCGTGCGCACCGGCGACGACATGGGCAGGGCGCTCACCGAGGCGCAGAATGCCGGACGCAAATACATCAACGTCGCCAGCCAGGTGCTCGCCGCCAAATGAGCAGGCCGGACCAGCTACCCGTCACCTCCAAGGTGTCGCGCGACTTCGCCATCGTGAACCAGCGCGGGCTGCACGCGCGCGCCTCCGCCAAGTTCGTGCAGATGGCCGGCGGCTTCGACGCGGCGATCGAAGTTGAGAAGGACGGCATCGTGGTCGGCGGGACCTCCATCATGGGCCTGATGATGCTCGCCGCCAGCCCCGGCTGCTGCATCACCGTAAGGGCCGAGGGGCCCGATGCGGAAGCGGCGATCCAGGCGCTGGGCGAACTCGTTGCCGATCGCTTCGGCGAGGAGATCTGATCCGGCTCGCCATAGCGAGATAAAGATTTCTTTATGTCCATTGTCGGCCGGCGGCCGATCTGCTAGGCAGGCCGCCAGCCCGCGCCCGCCCCTGGCCGGCGCCCTTCACAAGACATTCCGGAGCAGACACATGGCGAACAAGGATTATGTGGTCGCGGACATCAGCCTTGCGGGCTGGGGCCGCAAGGAGATCGAGATCGCCGAGACGGAAATGCCGGGCCTGATGGCCTGCCGCGAAGAGTTCGGCGCAGACAGGCCGCTCAAGGGCGCCCGCATCTCCGGTTCCCTGCACATGACGATTCAGACCGCGGTGCTGATCGAGACGCTGAAAGCGCTTGGCGCGGACGTCCGCTGGGCATCCTGCAACATCTTCTCGACCCAGGACCACGCCGCCGCCGCGATCGCCGAGACCGGCACGGCCGTCTTCGCGGTCAAGGGTGAGACGCTCGAGGACTACTGGACTTACACCGACCGCATCTTCCAGTGGCCGGACGGCCAGCCGACCAACATGATCCTCGACGATGGCGGCGACGCCACCATGTACATCCTGATCGGCGCGCGCGCCGAGGCCGGCGAGGACGTGCTTTCCAGCCCGGGCAACGAGGAAGAGGAGATCCTCTTCGCCCAGATCAGGAAGCGCATGGCCGAAACCCCGGGCTTCTTCACCAAGACCCGCGATGCGATCAAGGGCGTGTCGGAAGAGACGACCACCGGGGTCAACCGGCTCTATCAGCTGCAGAAGAAGGGCCTGCTTCCTTTCCCGGCGATCAACGTCAACGACAGCGTGACCAAGTCGAAGTTCGACAACAAGTATGGCTGCAAGGAATCGCTGGTCGACGGCATCCGGCGCGCCACCGACACGATGATGGCAGGCAAGGTGGCCGTCGTCTGCGGCTACGGCGACGTGGGCAAGGGCTCCGCGGCGTCGCTGGCCGGCGCCGGCGCGCGCGTCAAGGTGACCGAGGTCGACCCCATCTGCGCGTTGCAGGCCGCCATGGACGGTTACGAGGTCGTGACACTCGAAGACGCCGCCCCGACCGCCGACATCGTCATCACGACGACCGGCAACAAGGACGTCATCACGCTCGACCACTTGCGCGCCATGAAGGACATGGTGATCGTCGGCAATATCGGCCATTTCGACAACGAGATCCAGGTCGCGGCCCTTCGCAACCTGAAATGGACGAACATCAAGCCGCAGGTCGACATGATCTCGTTCCCCGACGGCAAGCGGCTTCTACTGCTATCGGAGGGCCGTCTGCTCAACCTGGGCAATGCCACCGGCCATCCGAGCTTCGTGATGTCGGCGTCGTTCACCAACCAGGTCCTGGCGCAGATCGAGCTCTTCACCAAGGGCGGCAGCTACGACAAAGCCGTGCATGTTCTGCCCAAGCATCTCGACGAGAAGGTGGCGCGGCTGCACCTGGGCAAGCTCAATGCGCGGCTCACCGAACTCTCGGCGGAGCAGGCCGCCTATATCGGCGTGACGCCGCAGGGTCCGTTCAAGCCTGAACACTACAGATACTGATCCAGACAGCATCGTACACAACATATTGGCGCCGGTCGGTTGACAATCCGCCCGGCGCCATTTTTGTCGCGCCACCTCCCTTCACGCCGATTCGGCGAACAGGTACATTGAAGTGATTCGCGACGTCTTCGGGGTGACTGTCAGGCCGAGAGGGACGCGTAGTCAGCAGGGCGGTCTTGGCATTCACGCGGCGGAGAGGAACAAGACATGCCAGGGGATGTCCCGCCCACGGCGGGAAAAGCCAGCGATGGCGGCAATACGGATTCCGGGCGTGAAAACCGGTCGCTCCGAGGCATCCGCCCGAGGCTCATGAGCCGGATCTCGGCCTTTCTGGCGGGCGGCGCCTGCCTTACTCCCATCGCAGCACTCGCGCAGGAGGGGACGCCCAAGCCTGCCAGCCTGCCTGCAGGTGCGCTGGAAGTGATCCAGCTCGCCGTCTTCGCCGGCATCACCGGAACTGCGATCCTTTCCGCCATATGGCTCATTCGCGAGCGTGCCCGCACCGCGGCCGAGAACGTTGCCCTGCGCGGGCGCGTGGCCGAACAGGGCATAGCGCTCCAGCGCGCCGAAAGCCTGCTCAACCTCAACGACCAACGCGTCGTGGTCTGGAACGCGGCCGATGGGCGCAAGCCCGATCTCGTCGGCTCGCTGCCGCCCTCCAGCGGCGCGCCCGACGAGCGGGGGCAGTTCCTCGCATTCGGGCGCTGGATCGAGCCGCGTTCGGCGGGCGAGCTGGAGCATGGCCTTGCGGCACTGCGGGAAAAGGGCACGGCCTTCGACCTCATCATCGAGACCCAGAACGGCACGCTGCTGGAGGCGCAGGGCCGGAGTTCGTCGGCCAGCCGCGTGTTGCGTTTCCGCTCGCTCTCGACGGCCGAGCGCGCCTTCGCCCAGCTACGGCTCGAGCACCAGCGCACGCTTGCCGAGCGCGACAACCTCCTCGGGCTCGCCAATGTGCTGGCGATGCCCGTGTGGATGCGGGGCGCGGACGGGCGGCTGCAATGGGTCAACCACGCCTATGCGGCGGCGGTGGAGGCCTCCTCGCCGGTGGCCGCAATGCAGGAGGGGCGGGAATTCCTCGGTACGCAGGCGCGGGACGCGATCCGCCAGCACCAGAAGAGCGAACCCGCTTTCGCCGACAAGCTCGCGACGGTGGTGGGCGGCGACCGCCGTGTCTACGCCGTCACCGACCATGCGGGCAGGGAAGGCTCGGCGGGCATCGCCATCGACGTCAGCGAGATCGAGAGCGTGCGCGAGGAATACGAGCGCATGGTGCGCAGCCACGCCGATACGCTCGATCAGCTGAACACCGCGGTCGCGATCTTCGACACCGAGCGCAAGTTGCGCTTCTTCAACCAGGCGTTCCAGAAGCTGTGGGACCTCGACATTGCCTTCCTCGAAAGCGCGCCCGAGCATGCGCTGGTGCTCGACCGGCTGCGCAGCGAGCGTAAGCTGGCCGAGCAGCCGGAATGGCGGCGCTGGACGGAGAATATCCTGTCGGCATACCGCTCGCCGGAGTCGCAGGAGCATTGGTGGCACCTGCCCGACGGGCGCACGATCCGCGTCGTGGCCAATCCGCAGGCCAATGGCGGCGTCACCTGGATTTTCGAGAACCTGACCGAGAAGATCGACCTGGAGAGCCGCTACAACACTGCGGTCAGGGTGCAGGGCGAGACGCTCGACAATCTCGCCGAAGGGGTCGCCGTCTTCGGGTCCGACGGCCGCGTCCGGCTTTCCAATCCCGCCTTCGCGAGCCTCTGGGGGCTGCAGGCCAACCTGGTCGAGCCGGGCGTCCATATATCCACGCTGCGCACGCTGTGCCGCGACCTTGCGGTCGACAGCCCGTGGGGCGATTTCGTCGCCGCCGCCACCGGCTTCGATGAGGAGCGGCGCGACCGCCACGGCCAGGTCGAGATGAAGAGCGGCGTCGTGCTGCGCTACGCCGTCATCCACCTGCCGAACGGGCAGGTGATGATGACCTTCGTCGATGTGACAGACAGCGTGAATGTCGAGCGGGCGCTCAAGGACAAGAACGAGGCGCTGCAGCGCGCCGACCAGCTCAAGAACGACTTCGTGCAGCACGTGTCCTACGAGTTGCGCTCACCCCTGACCAATATCATCGGCTTCACCGAGCTCCTGCGCATGCCGCAGTTCGGCCAACTGACGGAGCGCCAGCGCGAGTATATCGACCATATCGGCTCGTCCTCGGCGGTACTGCTGACCATCGTCAACGACATTCTCGACCTCGCCACGGTCGATGCCGGCATCATGGAGCTGGAAATCGCCGAGGTGCCTATCCGCCAGACGGTGGAAGCGGCCGCCGGCCTGGTTGCGGAGCGCCTGCGGGAACATCGCATTTCGGTCGAGATCGACACCGCCGCCGCGCCGGCCGCCTTCCACGCGGACGAGCAGCGGGTGCGGCAGATCCTCTACAACCTGCTGGCCAACGCCGCCAATTACGCGCCGGAGGATAGCACCGTTACGCTGGTGGCTCGCGGCAGCGACGGCGGCGTCGAATTTGCGGTGCACGACGATGGACCGGGCATGCCCGCCGACCGCCTGCACACCGTGTTCAAGCGGTTCGAGCCGGATAATGGAGGCGGACGACGCCGCGGCGCGGGACTCGGCCTCTCGATCGTCAAGAGCTTCGTGGAACTGCACGGCGGCAGCGTCGAGATCGAAACCGGCGAAGGCAAGGGCACCACCGTGACCTGCCGCTTTCCCATGGCTCCGACGGGCATGCGCGCCGCCGCGGAATGAACCCAGGAATGGCGGTGCTCGAACGTTTCCTGCCGGATGAAGCCGCGACAATTCTGCTCGGCGACGACATCGCCGCGGCGGTGCGGCCCGGCGACGTGCTGGCGCTTTCCGGCGATCTCGGAGCGGGCAAGACGACGCTGGCGCGCGCGGTCGTCAGGGCGCTCTCCGGCGACCGCAATCTCGAGGTGCCCAGCCCGACCTTTACGCTGGTGCAGTCCTATGACGCCCGGCTGCCCGTCGCGCATTTCGACCTCTACCGGCTTGCCTCGCCCGACGAGCTGGACGAACTCGGCTTCGAGGAGTCGGCCGCGGCAAGCGTCGTTCTGGTCGAATGGCCCGAGCGCGCCGGGGACCGGCTTCCCCCCGAGGTAGTCCATGTCGCCCTCGCCGAGGAGGGGTCCGGGCGCCGCGCCACGATCTCGGGCGAGGGCCCGGCACTCGTGCGGCTGGAGCGCTCGTTCAAGATCCGGGCGTTTCTGGACGGCGCGGGCTGGGGAGATGCCTGGCGCACCTTCCTGCTCGGCGACGCCTCGACCCGCGCCTATGAGAGCGTATCCCTGGCAGACGCCCACACCCGCATCCTGATGAATGCGCCGCGCCAGCCCGACGGACCGCCCATCCGCGACGGCAGGCCCTACAGCCAGATCGCACGGCTGGCCGAATCGGTGACGCCTTTCGTGGCGGTGGGCAGGGCGCTGAAGGCGGCGGGCTTCGCCGCTCCGGAGATTTTCGCCGCCGATCTCGACCAGGGCATCCTGCTGATCGAGCATCTCGGGTCCGGCGGTTTCCTCGACTCCGGGGGAAGGCCGCTAGCCGAACGCTATCGTGCGGCAGCCGAACTGCTCGCGGACCTGCACGGCGTGCACTGGGACGCGTCCCTGCCGGTCTGCGCGGGCCTCAACTACACTGTTCCCGCCTACGATCGGGAGGCCCTGGCCATCGAAACCGAGCTGTTGCTCGACTGGTACATGCCGCATGTGCGCGGATCGCCTGCCAACGGAACGGAGCGAAAGCAGTTCGCGGACGCGTGGGGAGCCGTCTTCTCGCGCCTCGGCGGAGCGGAAAAGTCTCTGGTTCTGCGTGACTACCATTCGCCCAACCTGATCTGGCGGGCGGACAGGAAAGGCCGCGACCGGCTGGGCGTGATCGACTTCCAGGACGCGCTGATCGGTCCCTCGGCCTATGATGTGGCATCGCTGGCGATGGACGCGCGGGTGACGATAGACCCTGAACTCGAGGCGGAAACGGTCGAAGCCTATTGCGCGGCCAGGGACGCCAGGGGCGCCTTCGACCGAGCGGCATTCGACGAAGCGTACGCGATAATGGCGGCGCAGCGGAACTCGAAGATCCTCGGCATCTTCGTGCGGCTCAACAATCGCGACGGCAAGCCGCAGTATCTGAAACACCTCCCGCGGATTCGCGACTATCTGGGTCGGGCGCTGGCTCATCCCGCGCTTGCCCCGGTGCGCCATGCCTATCGGGAACTGGGCATCATCGAGAGCCGCGGCGGATGACCGTTCCCCGGCACGCCATGGTGCTCGCCGCCGGCCTAGGCAAGCGCATGCGCCCGATCACCGACACGCTGCCGAAGCCGTTGGTGCGGATCGCCGGCACAACGCTGCTCGACCGGGGGCTGGACAGTCTCGCTGCCGCTGGCGTCGAGCACGCCGTGGTCAACACGCACCATTTGGGCGACCAGATCGCTAGCCACGTGGCAGGACGGGAACGGCCGCGCGTCACGGTTTCGGACGAGAGCGCGCTGCTGCTGGACTCCGCCGGCGGCATCGTCAAGGCGCTGCCTTCGCTGGGCGACGCGCCCTTCTTCATCCTCAATGCCGATACATTCTGGATCGACGGCGCGAGGCCCAACCTCGAGCGGCTCGCCCTTGCATGGGACGAGCGGCGGATGGATATTCTGCTCATGCTGGCCGATCTCGCAGATGCCACGGGTCATACGGGAGGCACCGACTTCGTCCTCGCCGAGGATGGCCGCCTGGCCTGGGCGAAAGGCGCAGCCGACGGGCTGATCTATGCCGGCGCGGGGATAGTGCACCCGCGCATCTTCGCCGGGGCGAAGGCCGAGCCACACTCGCTGCTGCTCTACTTCGAGCGCGCCATGGCCGCCCGCCGCTTGTACGGCATGAAGATGGCCGGCCGCTGGATCACCGTGGGCACTCCCGGTGCGATCCCCGAAGCGGAAGCGGCCATCGCCGCCTTCGCCGGAAACCGATGACAGGGCGACCCAGGCTCTACTCTATTCCGCCGGGCGCACCCTTCCTGCCTACCTTGGCGGAGGCCGCGCTTGCGGGCCGTCTGGTGCCCGGCTTCGGGGCAGGCGACGATCCGCTGGCCCTCGCCGCCGCCACCATATACGTGCCGACCCGCCGCGCCGCGCGCGAACTGCGCGGCATCTTCGTGGAGCGCTCCGGCGGTCGCGCCGCCATCCTGCCGACGATCCGGCCGCTCGGCGAGTTCGACGAGGATGCAGCCTCCTTCGAACCAGCGGGAGGCGAGGCGCTAGACCTTGCGCCCCCGATCGGGGCGATGGACCGTCTGTTGCTGCTCGCCCCGCTGGTGCAGCGCTGGAAGGCCAACCTGCCTGCGCACATCCGCGCCCGTTTCGACGAGGATGTGGTGGTGCCGGCCTCCGCCGCCGATGCGGTGTGGCTGGCGCGCGACCTCTCCGCGCTCATGGACGAGATCGAGATGGAAGGTGCCGACTGGCGGCGGCTCGCCGGGCTTGTCGAGGCGGACCTCGCCGGCTGGTGGCAGGTTACGCTCGATTTCCTCTCCATCGTCACCGAGCACTTCCCGGCCGCGCTCGCCGGGCTCGGCCTTTCCAATCCGGGCGCGCATCGCAGCGCCATGATCGATGCAGAAGCGGCCAGGCTTTCGCGCAATCCGCCCGCAGGTCCGATCATCGCAGCGGGCTCCACCGGCTCCATTCCGGCGACTGCGCGGCTGCTCTCCGTGATCGCGCGGCTGCCGGCCGGCGCTGTCGTGCTGCCCGGCCTCGACATCTCGCTGGACGCGCGCTCGCGCGAGGAACTCGCCGCGGAGAAGCCGCATCCTTCGGTGTGCGGCCACCCGCAATTCGGCCTCGCCAAGCTGCTGCGGACGATGCGGGCCGAGCGCTCCGAGGTCGTGGAAGTCGGGCAGGTGAAGCCTGAGCTCGCCGCGCGCGGCAGACTGGTGGCGGAAGCCATGCGTCCGGCAGGCACCACCGACACATGGGCCGGCGCGCGTGAACTCGCGGCCGATCTGGTGGCTCAAGGCGCGCTCTCGCGCGTAACGCTGGTCGAGGCCGCCAACGAACGCGACGAGGCGCAGGCGATCGCAGTGGCGCTGCGCCTGGCCATCGCGGAGGAAGGACGCAGCGCCGCGCTCGTGACCGCCGACCGGGCGCTGGCACGGCGCGTTTCGGTCGAACTGGCGCGCTTCGGCCTGCGCGCCGACGATTCCGGCGGCACTCCGCTTGCCCGTACGCCGCCCGCCATGCTCCTCACGCACCTGGCCGAAGCCTGCTACGCCCCCGGCGACCCGGTGGCGATCATGGCGCTGATCAAGCACCCTCTGCTGCAATGCGGCCTGCCGCGCGCCTTCGTGCGCCAGGCCGCGAGTGCGGTCGAGCTGGTAGCCCTGCGGCGCGGCACCGGGCGGCCCCAACTCTCTTCGCTCGCGCGCCATTTCGAGGAGCGTCTGGAGAAGCTGGCTTCAGATCCGTTCGAACCGTTCTGGCTCAAGCGGCTGACAGCCGGCGACCTTGCGGACGCGCGGCGCTACCTTGCCGCGCTGGAGCAGGCGCTGGCGCCGCTCGCCACTCTCAGCGGCATGCCGGAAGTCACGCTTGCCGAGATCGCGCGCGCCACGGTCGTCGCTCTGGAGAATCTCGGCCGCGACGCAGACGGTCGGCTTGACGGGCTCTATGCGGGGGATGCCGGTGAGGCCATGGTTGCCTTCCTGCGCGAGCTGACCGGCTCTACCGCGCCGCTCGCCTTTGCGCCGCGCGACTGGCCGGCGATGCTCGCCGCCCTGCTTGCAGGCACGGTCGTGAAGCCGTCGCCGGGCGCTGATACGCGCGTCCACATCTGGGGTGCGCTTGAGGCCCGCCTGCAGTCGGTGGACACGTTGGTGCTGGGCGGCCTCAACGAGGGAAGCTGGCCGCGGCGCGCAGAGCCGGACCGCTTCATGTCGCGCATGATGAAGGCGGGCATCGAGCTAGAGCCGCCGGAACGGCGCATCGGCCAGGCCGCGCACGACTTCATGATGGGGATGGGGACGGGCACGGTGATCCTCACACGCTCGGCCCGCGCAGGCGACGCGCCGGCCGTCGCCTCGCGCTGGCTGCAGCGCCTGACCGCGTTCGTCGGCGAGGAGCAGGCGGCGGCACTGCGCGCGAAAGGCGAGCGGTTGATCCATTGGGGCCGGCTGCTCGACCGAGCAGAGCCGGTGCCATTCGCGACCCGCCCCTGCCCGAAGCCGGCGCTTGCCGCCCGTCCCACCCGCTTCTCCGTCACCGAGATCGAGACGCTGCGGCGCGACCCCTATGCGGTCTATGCCAAACGAATCCTGGGCCTGAGGCCGCTGGATGCGCTGATCCGCGATCCGAGCGCGGCGGAGCGCGGCTCGCTGTTCCACGAGATCCTGCACCGTTTCGCGCAGGCCGGCATCGACCCGCGCCAGGCGGATGCCCGGGAGCGGCTGGTCGCGATCGGCCGCGCCGCCTTTGACGAGGCTGCCCTTCCCTCCGACGTCGATGCCGTGTGGTGGCCGCGCTTCCGCCTGCTCGCCAACGGCATCGTCGACTGGGAACGCAACCAGAGGCCTGAAGGCATAATCCGCCTGGCGGAAGCATTGGCCTCGCACACGCCGATCGGCGCGACCGGAGCGACGCTTTCCGGCCGCGCCGACCGCATAGACCTGCATCCCGCCGGCTTCGCGGACATCATCGACTTCAAGACCGGCTCCTACCCCTCGAAGCGGCAGGCGCACATGCTGGTGGTGCCGCAACTAGCGCTGGAGGGAGCGCTGCTGGTGCGTGGCGCTTTCGCCGAGGCGGGAGCGCGCACGCCGGCCGAACTCGCCTATGTGCGCCTCAAGGCCAATGGCCGGGTCGAGGAGGAAACGATCCTGCAGTTCAGGAACCAGCTGCGCTCCGCCGGCGATCTTGCGCAGGATGCGTGGAGCCGGCTTGAGCAACTCATCGGCTGGTACGGGAACGGGGATCACGGGTATCTCTCCCGCGCTCTTCCCTTCAAGGAGCACGACTTGGATGGCGACTACGACCACCTTGCGCGGGTGCTCGAATGGTCGGCCGGCGGCGAGACGGACGAGGAAGCGCCATGAGGCCGCCCCGCCTCGTCCCTCCCGAAACGATCCGCCTGCAGGCACGTGCTGCCGACCCCCGGCACTCGGCCTGGGTGTCAGCGAATGCCGGCTCTGGCAAGACGCATGTGCTGTCGCAGCGCGTGGTCCGGCTGCTGCTCGAGGGCACCGAGCCGTCGAAGATCCTCTGCCTGACCTATACCCGGGCGGCGGCGGCGAACATGGCCAACCGGGTGTTCCGCGACCTCGCATCCTGGAGCCTGATGGAAGATGCGGCGCTGCGCGACCAGATCGCCAAGCTCACCGGCAGCGAGCCCACCGACGGGAGGTTGGCTCTGGCGCGCCGCCTATTTGCCAGCGCGCTCGAGACGCCCGGCGGGCTGAAGATACAGACCATCCACGCCTTCTGCGAGGCGGTGCTGCAGCAATTCCCGCTGGAGGCCAACATTGCCGGCCACTTCGAGATGCTCGATTCCGAGATGGAAGCGGCGCTCGTCGGCGAAGCGCGGCGAGACATGATCTCGGGCGCGGCCGGCGGGGAGAATGAAGAGCTGGCGGCGGCTTTTGCCGAGGTGCTGGCGCGTGGCGGCGAATTCGGCCTCGACGAACTGCTCTCCGACGTGGTGAACAAGCGCGACGGCCTGCGGGCCTTCATCGAGGAAGTCGCCGGCGAAACGCCGCCCTACGCCACGCTCTTCGAGGAGTTCGGCTTCGCGCCGGACGAGACGGCGGACGGGATCGCCGCCGCAGCGTGGCCGCCTGCCGGCTTCGATGCGGGTTTCGTCGCAGCGCTGACGCGGCATGCCGGGGAAACCGCCGCCGGGCGCGTGCTGGACAATGTGCTGCCCTGGCTGGCGGCGGCCTTCCGCGAAACCTCGCCGACACGCCGGCTGGACCTCGCGGCGAAGGGACTGCTGACCGGGAAGGGCGAGCCCTATGCGCCGGGCCTTTTCAAGAAGGCGCTCGTGGCGCGCCTTCCCGACCTGCCCGACCGCTACGCGCAGGCAGCCGCCGCGCTGATCGCGGCGAGGGACCGCCTCGCATTGTTCGAGATGCTCTCCTCCACCCGCTCGGCGCTGACCGTCGCCGACTGGCTGATCGGCCGCTACGAGCGGCTGAAGAGCGCGCGGGGGTTTCTCGATTTCAACGACCTCATCAACCGCACGGTGCGGCTCTTGTCGCGCGACGAGGCTAGCGCCTGGGTGCAGTACAAGCTCGACCGCGGCATCGACCACGTCCTCATCGACGAGGCGCAGGACACGAGCCCACGGCAATGGGAGGTGGTGAAGAAGCTCGCCGCGGAGTTCTTCACCGGCCAGAGCGCACGCGACAACGTGCGTCGCACCATCTTCGCGGTCGGCGACGAGAAGCAGTCGATCTACTCCTTCCAGGGCGCCGAGCCGGCCGCGTTCTCGGAAAGCCGCCACGAGTTCAAAAAGCGCATCGCCGACATAGGCGGCCAGTTCGAGGAGGTGCGGCTCACCCAGTCCTTCCGTTCGACCCGCGACGTGCTGTCGGCGGTCGATCTCGTCTTCGCGGCGGAGGCGCACCGGCAGGGTCTCACGCGTGACCCGGAACCCATCCTCCACGAGGGCATCCGCGAACATGATCCCGGCTATGTCGAATTATGGTCGTCGCTGGGCCCGGTCACGGTGCCGGAGCCAGACGACTGGACCGAGGCCATCGACCATGCCTCCGCGCCGGCCGCGCGGCTGGCCGAGACGATCGCCGCGACCGTCGCCGGCTGGATCAGGCAGGGCGACCTGCTGGAGGGCCAGGGACGCCCGGTGCGGCCCGGCGACATCATGGTGCTGGTGCGCAAGCGCGACAGCTTCGTCCATGCACTCTCACGCAGCCTCAAGAACCGTGGCGTCGCGGTGGCCGGCGCAGACCGCCTGTTGCTGACCGATCACATCGCGATCAAGGACCTGCTGGCGATCGGCCGCTTCGCGCTGCAGGCGCACGACGATCTCTCGCTGGCTGCGCTGCTGCGGAGCCCCATCTTCGGACTCTCGGACGAGGAACTGTTCCCCATCGCGCACGGCCGCGGCTCGGCCTCGCTCTTCTCGGCGCTGCAGGCGCGGGCACAGGTCCACCCGGCCCTGCGCGAGATCGTCGAGACGCTTGAGGAATGGCGCGACCAGGCAGGTTTCCGCCCCGCCTTCGAGTTCTACGCCGGCATCCTCGCCGGCACGCCCCGGCGCGAGGGAGCTCGCAGGAAATTGATCGCCCGCCTGGGGCCGGAAGCGGGCGACATCATCGACGAGTTCATGTCCTTCTGCCTCACGCTGGAACACACGGGCGGCGACGGGCTGGAATCGCTGATCGCCACGCTCGACACCGCCGCGCCCGAGATCAAGCGCGAGATGGATCAGCGGCGCGACGAGTTGCGCATTCTCACCGTGCACGCCGCCAAGGGTCTGGAAGCGCCGGTGGTGTTCCTGGTCGATTCCGGCGGGCGGCCCTTCGTCGACCAGCATCTGCCGCGCCTCCTGCCCTTCCGCTCGAAGACGCAAGCCTGGCAGGGCGACGGCTTCCTCTGGCGGGCCAGCGCGGAGGTGGCAAACTCGGCCTCGCGCGCCGTCGCCACGGAAATCGCTCGCAAGGCCGAAGAGGAATACCGGCGCCTGCTCTATGTGGGCATGACGCGGGCCGAGGACCGCCTGATCGTCTGCGGCTACCATGGCGTGACGGGGAAACCGGCGAATTCCTGGCACTCCATGGTCGAGGCGGGACTGGCGGCCGCCGAGACCCGGCCGCTCGACCAGCCGGCGGAGTGCCAACCGGTGCGGCGCTACCGCGTCAGCGACGCTCTTCCTGTGGAGCCGTCGGATGCCGCGGCGACCACGGCCGGGCCATTGCCGGACCTGCCGGAAGTTCTGTCGCAGCCCGTGCCGCATATCGCTCCGCCGCCACGTCCCCTGCGGCCCTCGGGCGCATCGCTGGCGATCGAGGTCGCGCCCGACAGCCTCGCCGGCCGCCGTTCTCCGGTGCTCGATCCGGAGGCCACGGATTCGCTTTCCCGCGCGTGGGGCACCGCGCTGCACCGGCTGCTGCAGGTGCTGCCCGACCTGCCGCAGGAGGCCCGCGAGGCGGCCGCAATGCGTTATCTCATGAACTTCGGGGCCGGATGGAGCGAGGCCGATCACGGACGCGCCTGGCAGGCCGTCGAGGCGATCCTTTCGGATGCCCGTTTCGGCGCGCTGTTCGCCGAAGGCTCGCGGGCGGAGGTGTCGGTGATGGGCACCCTGGAACTCGAGGGCCGCGCCCGTTCCGTTTCTGGAATGATCGACCGGCTGGCGGTTTCCCCGCACGAGGTGCTGATCGTCGACTACAAGACGAGTCGGGGTGTGCCCACCGACATGTCACAGGTCCCGCCGGAGCATGTGGCGCAGCTGGCGCTCTACAGAGCACTTCTGCAGCCGATCTATCCCGGCCGCCGCGTCGCCGCCGCTCTGCTCTACACAGCGGCTCCGGTCCTGCTGCCGGTGCCCGGCGAAGCCATGGAGGACGCGCTTGCCCGACTCACCCGCTCGTGAGAAAAAGATTGCTTGAACGCACCCCCCTCCTGCCCCACATCTGGGGCAAGTTCTCAATTCAAGGAGTCACCGTCATGGCGACCGTCACAGTCGACAAGAACAACTTCCAGTCCGACGTGCTGCAGTCCAGCGAGCCGGTCGTCGTGGATTTCTGGGCCGAGTGGTGCGGCCCATGCAAGATGATCTCGCCGGCACTCGAGGAGATCGCCACCGAACTCGGGGGTAAGGTGAAGATCGCCAAGCTCAACGTCGACGAGAACCCCGAGCTTGCGGCGCAGTTCGGCGTGCGTTCCATCCCTACCCTGATGTTGTTCAAGGGCGGCGAGCTGACCGACACGAAGGTCGGGGCCGCGCCGAAGACGGCGCTATCGGCCTGGATCAACGCCGCCGTCGCCTGACCGGCGCGCAGTTCATCTCTGGCAAAGGCGCGGCTTCCCAGCCGCGCTTTTTCTTTGAGAGCCGCTATCTCGGCGGGGTGCCATTCTCGGCAAGGACGCCGCCGATCAGATAGAGCGAGCCGCAGATGAGAATGCGCGGCGGAGCCTCGTCCTCGTCCCAGGTGTCGCGCAGCAGCATCAGCGCATTGGCGACCGAATTGACCGGCTCCGCGGAAAGGCCGGCCTCCTGTGCTCGCACCGAAAGCTCCGCCGCCGGCACGCCGGCGTCGCTCTGCTCGACGGGAACGGTGAAGACATGCCGCGCCATGCCTTCGAAGGCGCGGAAATAGCCGGTCTGGTCCTTCGTGTTTATCATGCCGCAGATCAGGAAAAGCGGCCTCGGAGCGCGCTCCTCCTGTTCGGCAAGCGCTTCGGCGATCGCGGAGCCCGCGCCGGGGTTGTGGCCGCCGTCGATCCAGATCTCGGCTCCCTCCGGCGCCAGTTCCTGCAGTCTTCCCATCGGCAGACGCTGCATGCGGCCCGGCCACTCGACGGCGCCCATGGCCCTGTCCACCGCGCGGTGGCCGATGTCGAAACCGGCGGCGCGGACGGCGGCTATGGCAGCCGCGGCATTCGCGAACTGGTGGCGCCCGGACAACCGGGGCAACGAGACGTCGAGCAGGCCCGTGTCGTCCTGGTATATCAGCCGGCCGTTCTCCTCATAGGCGAGGAAGTCCTCGCCATAGACGTGGACCGGGCAGCCGAGCCGCGTGGCCGTGTCGACCAGCACGTCGCGGGCGGCGTCGTATTCCTGTGCGCCGATCACCACGGGACGGCCGGGCTTGATGATGCCCGCCTTTTCCGCCGCGATCAGTTCAACCCTGTCGCCGAGATAGGCCTCGTGGTCGAGCGAGACCGGCATGATGACCGAGACGGCCGGGTCGTCGATCACGTTGGTGGCGTCGAAGCGCCCGCCGAGCCCCACCTCGACGACCGCCGCGTCGGCGGGATTCTCGGAGAAGAGCACGAACATCACCGCCGTCAGGATTTCGAACACGGTGATGGTCTCGCCACGATTGGCATCCGCCACGCGGCGAACGGCGTCAGCCAGCATGGCGTCGGACACAAGCTCGCCGCCGTCGGTCCCGCCAATGCGGTAGCGCTCGTGCCAGTTGACCAGATGCGGCGAGGTGTGGACGTGGACGCTGCGCCCCGAGGACTCCAGCAGCGCCCGCGAGAAGGCCGCGGCCGAGCCCTTGCCGTTGGTGCCGGCGATATGGATTACCGGCGGCATGTGGCGCTCGGGATTGTCGAGCCGCGCGAGCAGCCGGCGGATGCGGTCGAGCGAAAGGTCGAAGCCCTTCGGGTGGAGCGACATCAGCCGCTCGATTTCCTGATCGGCAGTCAGCGTGGTCATACGGGTTCCCGGCCGCGAAGATGCTGCAATGAGGGTTTCGGCGCGGCCTCAGGCGGAGTGCGGCTGCTGAACCTCGGCCTCCGCCGGCGGCGGCAGTGCGATCGGCGGCTCGGTCTCTTCAACCTTCGCCGGCTGCTTCAGCAGCATGCGCAGGAGCCGCGCCACCGTCGCCTTCATGTCGAGGCGCGACACGACCATGTCGACCATTCCGTGCTGCATCAGGTACTCGGCGCGCTGGAACCCTTCCGGAAGCTTCTCGCGGATGGTCTGCTCGATCACGCGGGGGCCGGCGAAACCGATCAGCGCGCCGGGCTCGGCGATGTGGACGTCTCCAAGCATGGCATAGGAGGCGGTCACGCCGCCGGTGGTCGGGTTGGTCAGCACAACCACGTAAGGGAGGCCGGCCTCCTTCAGCCGGTCGACGGCGACCGTGGTACGCGGCAGCTGCATGAGCGAAAGAATGCCCTCCTGCATGCGCGCACCGCCGGAAGCGGCAAACAGCACCATCGGCCGGCGCTGCTCGCGGGCGACCTCGAATGCGCGGATGATCGTCTCGCCGGCGGCCATGCCCAGCGAGCCGCCCATGAAGGCGAAGTCCTGCACCGCGGCCGTGATGGGAAGGCCCTCGATCGTCCCGGTCGCCGCCACGACGGCGTCCTCCAGCGATGTCTTGGCCCGGGCGTCCTTGAGCCGGTCCACGTAACGTTTCTCGTCGCGGAACTTCAGCGGGTCGATGACGACCTTGGGATTCTCCAGCACCTCGTACTGGCCCTCGTCGAGGAAGCACTTCAGCCGCTCCCTGGCGGCGATCTTCATGTGATAGCCGGACGACGGGATGACCCACTGGTTCTGCTCGAGGTCCTTGTGGAAGACCATCTCGCCGGTTTCCGGATCCTTGATCCAGAGGTTCTCCGGCATGTCGCGCCGGCCGAGCATGGAGTTGATCTTCGGCCGGACGAAGTTGTTTATCCAGTTCATGGCAGCGTCTCCTGCTTGTCCTGAAAGATGGGACAGCTATTCGGCTGCGGCAAGGCGGGCGGAGCGAACGCCCTGCGCCAGACCGCCGACCAGCGTGGCAACCGCTTCGGCCGGATCGGCGGTCTTGCGTCCGTCCGGAGCAAGCACGTTGGCCACGGCGTTGACGATGGCCGTCCCCACCACCACGCCGTCGGCCGCCTGCCCGATCACGCGCGCCTGCTCGGCGGTCTTCACGCCGAAACCGACGCAGACGGGAAGCTCGGTGTGGCCCTTTATGCGGGCCACCGCGCCGGCCACTTTCGAGGTGTCGGGCAGGGCCGAACCGGTGATGCCGGTCATCGAGACGTAGTAGACGAAGCCGGAGGTGTTCTCGAGCACCTTGGGCAGGCGCCTGTCGTCGGTGGTGGGCGTGGCGAGCCGGATGAAGTTCAGGCCCGCCCGCAGGGCCGGGACGCAAAGCTCCTCGTCCATCTCCGGCGGCAGGTCGACCACGATCAGACCGTCGATGCCCGACGCCTTGGCATCGGAGAGGAAGCGTTCCACTCCATAGATGTAGATCGGGTTGTAGTAGCCCATCAGAACGATCGGCGTCTCGTCGTCGCCCGTGCGGAATTCGGCGGCCATCCGGAGTGTCTTCGCCAGCGTCTGTCCCGCCTTCAGCGCGCGCAGCCCGGCCGCCTGGATGGCCGGTCCGTCCGCCATGGGGTCGGAAAACGGCATTCCGAGCTCGATCACGTCGGAGCCCGCCTTCGGCAACGCCTTCATGATGGACAGCGAGGTTTCGTAGTCCGGATCGCCGCCCATGAAATAGGTGACGAGCGCCGGCCGGCCCTCGGCTTTCAGCTTCGCCATGCGGCGGTCAATACGGGTGATCATGCTTCGGGATGCCTCGTCGCGTAGTCTACGTTCACGAAGTCTGAGCGACGTAGGAAGACCCTAGCGTCGAGGTCCTCGCCTCTTGGGCCGTGCTCGATTATCAATGAGCCCTCGTGCACAAGCACCGCGGTTACATAGGCTAGTACCCGCGTGTCGCTTGTCCCCAAAGGCCCTGCAATGACTTCATGAACCTTCGGCGCCGCCAGCTCCGAATTCAGACTGGCCGAAACCCCGAAGACTCTCGAGCTTTCACTTTCGATGGCGCCGAGAATGTTGCTCCATGTCAGGGTGTCAACCGTTCGGCGAATGCGCTGGCCGAGAATACTCTCAATGCGCACTCCGGTGGAGTCGCGGCGATAATAAAACGGGGTAGGTGGAAAACCTGGGCGATGTCCCAACGTCTGCAGCACGCGCACTTTAGATCTCCATGCCCATCATCTTGGCGACGGTATGCACGTCCTTGTCGCCTCGGCCGGAGAGGTTGACGATGATGACCTTGTCCTTGCCCATCTTCGGCGCGACCTTCATCACCTGGGCGATGGCGTGCGCCGATTCCAGCGCCGGGATGATGCCTTCCACCTTGGTGGTGAGCTGGAAGGCCTCCAGCGCCTCGTCGTCGAGGATCGGCACATATTTGACGCGGCCCGAGTCGCGCAGCCAGGAGTGCTCCGGCCCCACGCCGGGATAGTCGAGGCCGGCCGAGATCGAGTGGCCGTCGAGGATCTGCCCGTCCTCGTTCTGCAGCAGGTAGGTGCGGTTGCCATGCAGCACGCCGGGCTTGCCGGCGCTCATCGAGGCGCAGTGCTCGATACCCTCCAACCCGCGGCCGCCGGCTTCCACGCCGACGATCTCGACCTCCTTGTCGTCGAGGAAGGGGTGGAAGATGCCGATCGCGTTCGAGCCGCCACCGACGGCGGCGATGACCATGTCGGGCAGTCGGCCTTCCTGCTCCACGATCTGGGAGCGCGCCTCGGTGCCTATCACCGACTGGAATTCGCGCACCAGCTCCGGATAGGGGTGCGGGCCAGCCGCCGTACCGATCAGGTAATAGGTGTCGTGCACGTTGGTGACCCAGTCGCGCAGCGCTTCGTTCATTGCATCCTTGAGCGTGCCGTGCCCGGACGATACCGGCCGCACCTCCGCGCCCAGCAGCTTCATGCGGAAGACGTTGGGCTTCTGCCGCTCCACGTCGGTGGCGCCCATGTAGACCACGCAGGGGAAGCCGAAACGCGCCGACACGGTGGCCGAGGCCACGCCGTGCTGGCCGGCGCCGGTCTCCGCGATGATGCGCGTCTTGCCCATGCGCTTGGCCAGCAGGATCTGGCCGAGACAGTTGTTGATCTTGTGGCTGCCGGTGTGGTTCAGGTCCTCGCGCTTGAAATAGACCTTGGCGCCGCCGAGATGCCTGGTCAGCCCTTCGGCGAAATAGAGCTTGGAGGGCCGACCGGCATAATGGGTCGAGAGCGACTGCAGCTCTTCCTTGAAGGCCGGATCATTCTTCGCCGCGTGCCATTCCTTCTCCAGGTCGAGGATGAGCGGCATCAGCGTCTCGGCGACGAAGCGTCCGCCGAAAATGCCGAACATGCCCTGCTCGTCGGGTCCGGTACGGAAGGAATTGGGCAGCGCCGGCTTGTTCAAGCGTGTCTCCTCGCGACCCCGCGGGCCGCCCTTGTTGCCGGGTTTCAGGCCGCGCGGCTTTCCTGCGCCGCCCTGACCGCCCGGAAGAATGCGTCGATCAGCGCCGCGTCCTTGACGCCCGGCGCGCTTTCGACGCCGGAGGAAACGTCTATTCCGGGCGGGTTCGCCAGTCGCAGGGCATCGCCGACATTAGCGGCGCTCAAGCCTCCGGAAAGCATGTAATCCACGTTCCGGTCAAGTGCGGCGAGGATCGCCCAATCGAAGGCCACGCCATTGCCGCCCGGCAGTTCCGAGCCTGCCGGCGGTTTGGCGTCGAACAGGAACCGGTCGGCGATGCCTACATAGGGCTTCGCCTTGTCGAGGTCTGCCCCCTCGCTGACCGCCAGTGCCTTCATCACCGGAAGGCCGTAGCGCGCCTTCACCTCCGCGACCCGCTCCGGCGTCTCCCTGCCGTGCAGTTGCAGCATGTCGGGCGACATCCCGGCGATGATCTCGTCGAGTAAGGCGTCGTCTGCGTCGACCGTCACGGCCACCGCCTTCGCCTTGCCTTTCGCTGGCGCGCGCAGACGTCCCGCTGCCTCGGGCGCGATGTTTCGCGGGCTCTTTTCGAAGAAAATGAAGCCGACATGGCTCGCCCCGCCCGCGAGTGCCGCGTCCAGCGCTTCCGGCGTCTTCAGGCCGCAGATCTTGATGTCGAGGCTCATGGAATGGAGATAGGATGTAAAGGCGCAGGAGTCGAGGCGCATGACCCTCCCGCAAGGCAGAGGGGGGACAGGGGCTAACCGAAATCGATCGCCTGCAGCGCGCTGCCGTTGCGCTTCAGCCAGACCTTGCAGCGGTCCGTGTCGGGCGCCAGTTCCCTGCACAGCTTCCAGAATTTCGGCCCGTGGTTCATCTCCCTGAGATGCGCGACCTCGTGCGCGACGAGGTAGTCGATCACCGGGCGTGGCGCCATCATGATGCGCCAGGAGAAGGCGAGCGTGCCGTCCGACGTGCAGGAGCCCCAGCGCGACGTGGTGTCCTTGAAGCGGATCGCCTTCGCCTTGCGGCCTACCGTCTGCGTGTGTTTCGCCACCAGCGCCCCGATCTCGGCTTTCGCCTCGCGTTTCAGGTAGTCGGAGATGCGGCGCGGCAGGTGGCGGCGGTCGCCATGCACGATCAGCAGCGGACCGTCCGTGCCGGCCGCGATCTCAACCGTGCCGCGTCGGTCCGGCTCGTGGACGATGAGATGCGGCACGCCGCGTATCGGGACCTTGATGCCCGGCCGGACCTGCGGCCGGTCCGGCACCTTGGCCAGGCGTTCCTCGAGCCAGCCGCGGTGCCTGTCGATGAAGCGGTCGACTTCGCGCGCCGGCACGCCAGGAGGCACGGTCACCCGCAGCCCCTTGCCGCCGGCGTCGATCCTGAGCGTCAGCCGCGTGGCGCGCGCGTTCTCCATGATGCGCAACGGCAGCACGCGCCCGGCCACCGCGTGCTCGCGGAGGATGGGTGCTGCGGGCGCACGGGCGCGTCTCAGGAGGGCAAAGGACATTGATCGATCTTAGTTGATTCGATGAGGCAGCAGAGTAACGTTTGACGGATCACCGGAGGGGAAAATGGCTTCGAAATACTGTGAATGCGGTTGTGGTGAGCGCACTCAGGGTGGTGACTTCCTGCCGGGGCACGACCAACGTTTGAGAGCCGCAATCGAGCGCGAAGTAGGCGGACTAATCAAACTCCGCGAAATCGCTGAGGCTAAAGTCGGACGTCGCATTAAAGCACCACCGGTCGAATGAAAAACGGCGCCCGGAGGCGCCGTCGTTCATTTCGTAATCCGCTGGGGCGGCTCAGTCGTCGAGCAGACCCTCGTCCTTGCCCTTCCTCTTCGACGCCGGGGTCGAAGTCGGGGCAGGCGTGGATTTGGAGCGCTCCGCCATGAAGCGGTCGAACTCGGCCTGGTCCTTGGCGCGGCGCAGTTCGCGCAGGTAGGAGTCGAACTCCTCGCGCATCTCGTCGAGCTTGCGGCGCTCTTCCTCGATGCGCTCCAGTTCCTTGGCGCGCCAGTCGTCGAAGGCGACGTTGCCGGTGCGGGCATGCGCCCGGAAGCCGTGCTTGCCGCAGCCGGCGAACATGCCGTCGGTCGCGCGGTTCACGTCGCGCTTGAAGCCGTCGAGGCGGTCGCCCCAAAGGATATAGGCGAGCATGGCAAGGCCGAGCGGCCAGAACACCATGAAGCCGATCACCATCAGCGCGATGGTCGCTGGCGTCCACGCGGGACGGATCAATGCGGAATTGGTCATTTCACCCGTTCCTTGTCACAAAGGGCAACCACCATGGCTGCTTGAATTTCGAAATGGGAACGGCGGGAAACCGATTCAATATCGCGCAGGTGCAAATCGGATAAGCTACTGGAATCGAAGCCGCTTTTTGAGCCTGTCGAGTCCCAGCACGACGATGCCCGCCACCAGTCCCCAGAACGCCGGGCCGATGCCGAGGGCCGTCAGGCCCGAAGCGGTGGCGAAGAATGCGACCGTAGCGGCGATCCGGTCCTCGGGCGAAGCCATGGCTATGACCAGTGCGTTGGCCAGCGGTCCGATCAGCGCGAGGCCGGCGAAGAGCAGGATCAGGCTGGCCGGCAGCACGGCGAACAGCGCCACCAGCGAGGCGCCGAATACGGCGAACACGACATAGGCCAGCGCATAGAACGGTCCGGTCTTCCAGCGCTCGCCCGGATCCGGATGCACCTCCGGGCCGGTGCAGATGGCGGCCGAGATCGCCGCCAGGTTGGATGTGACGGCGTTGAATGGCGCGCTGAGCAGGGATGTCAGGCCGGTGACGACCAGCATCGGGCCGGCGGGCGGCTCATAGCCGGCCCCTTTGAGCACCGCCATGCCGGGCAGGTTCTGCGAAGCCATGGTCACCAGGTAGAGCGGCAGCGCGATACCAAACAGGGAGCCGGCGGAGAAGGAAGGATGGGTGTAGACGAGCGTCGAGAGGCCCGGGACCGGGAAAGCGCCGACGCGCCCGAGCAACGAGGCGTAGACGACGCCCCCCACGAGCACGGCGATCACCGAAGTGGTCGGGCTCACCAGCCGGAGCAGGAAGAACATGGCGGCCAGCGGCAGTATGAGCAACGGGTCGGTTCCGGCTGCCCGGGCAGCGCCGGCGCAGAAGGTGAAAACGATGCCGGCCAGCATGCCTGAGGCGACCGAGCCCGGGATCATCGCGATCAGGCGGGTCAACGGCCGAAACAGGCCGGTCGCCACGATCAGCAGCCCGGTGATGAGGAAGGCGCCCACCGCGTCGTTCATCGTGTAGCCGCTGGTCGCGCCGATCAGCGCGAGGCCGGGCGTCGTCCACGCGGTAATGACCGGCATGCGGTAGCGGAGCGAAAGCACCAGCGTCGAGACGGCAATGGCGAGGCAGATCGCCGTGACCCAGCTCGCGGTCTGGTCGCGCGTCGCGCCGAGAGCGTCGGCGGCGGCGATGATGAGCGCCAGCGTCCCGCCGAATCCGACGATGGCCGCGACGAAGGCGGAAACTGGGATCGACAGGCGCATGACGTCAGCCGGCGAGTTGCACTAGCCCTTCCGCCGCGCGGATGAGCATGGCGATGTCCTGCGGGCGGGAGAGGCGGTGGTCGCCGTCGCGCACCAGCGAGAGGGTCACGTCGTCGGCGGGCAGGTGTTCCACCAGCCGAAGGGCATGCGCATAGGGCACGTCGGGGTCCTGCATGCCCTGCAGGATGTGCACCGGGCAATGCGTGTCTATGATGCCGGTCAACACGCGGTTCCTCTCGCCGTCCTCGAACAGCGCGCGGGTGTAGACGTAGGGATCTTCGGAATACTCGGAGGGCTCGCCGAACCAGCCCTTCTCCGCGAGGTCGCGCCGCTGGGCCCCGCTCAGATGCGGCTCGACCAGTTCGGATGTGAAGTCCGGCGCCGGAGCGATGAGCAGCAGCCCGCCGACGCGGTCGCCCTCGCCGGCCTTCTGCAGCTCCTGCACCATGCGCAGCGCGATCCACCCGCCCATCGAGGAGCCCACAAGGATCTGTTTCCCGCGCGTGAAGTTGCGGAAGACGGCGAGGCTCTCCTCCAGCCAGCGCGATATGGTGCCCTCGGCGAACTCGCCGCCGGACTCGCCGTGTCCGGAATAGTCGTGGCGGGTGAACTCACGGCCGGCTTCCGCCGCCCAGCCATCCAGCGCCGCGGCCTTCGTCCCCTTCATGTCGGAGCGGTAGCCGCCAAGCCAAACAAACCCGGGCGCGGCGCCCGCGCGGTGGCGAACGGCTATGCGCCTACCTTCGACATCCAGGAACTGCGCTTCTGTCTCGTCCATGCATCCCTCTCCGGGCGAAGGCCTATGGCAATGGGGCGGACGAGGCAAGCGGGGGTCGCCGATAACAACTGCCGGGGTGATTAATCCCGCCGCCTGTGCTATTGACAGCGGCGGCGCGGGCACCACATTGCGCGTCCGCACCGGACCACACGAGCATTTGTCATCAACGGCATAGGGAGACAACGACCATTCGCAGA
>JAEYRU010000248.1 GCA_023435335.1 Pseudomonadota bacterium | reverse complement strand
AAGCTCGAAACGGATGATGAGTTCGGCCGCCGCCTCCGGATCAGCCAGATGGGCGATCAGGAGCCTCAGCGTCTCATAGAGACTGGCGTGCGGGTCGCGCTCCGGCAAGAGCCGCAGATGCGCGGCGAGCAGCTGCAGCCCATAGACCGCACAGGCGCTGTCGAAAAGGCTGGCGGCATTGAGTTCCAGCGCCTCCGCCTGGAACAGCCCGAGATGCTCGTCGAGGCGTGCTCGCCAGACGAGTTCTACGCGGTTTCCCGCCTGCAACACGGGCTGCATGCGGCGCGAGCGCCCCCCGCGGACGAGCCCGAGATGTCGGCCATGCTCGCGCGTCATCACCTCAAGTATGGCGCTTGTCTCGCCGTGCTTGCGTGTGCCCAAGACGATGCCTTCGTCGCGCCATTCCATTGTTCAAGCCTGAACCAACATGACCCTGCTATCAAGGCGCTTCGGCGATGTATGCTGACAGATTGTCGATGATGTCGCCCTGGTCATCCGGAAGCCAGCGCAGCCGGATCTGCTGCTCCACCCCGTCGTCTGGCAACACGAAAAGCGAAAGCCCGTCATCGTATGGCAAAAAGCTGTGCCCGCGGAAGATCCAGACCTCACCCGGTTCGTGCCGCTCGCTGTCGAAATCGGTGAACGGCGCCACGACCCGGTACTTCGCGCCGATCCTGAGATGCATGAAGTCGCTGCGCCAGGGCATCCGGAATCGGTTCGTTGTTTGAAGCCCGATCCTTCCACATGAGCGCCGCCGCATCAACGAGCCACGGGCGGATGATTGCCAACCGGATTTTCTCTGACTAAGGTCAGAGAATGAACTCCGATCCGACGCACCGCGTGCGCAGCTTCAACCGCATGGTGACCCTGCGCACCGGCGCACTCAATGACAGCTATCTCGGACGCGGCCGCCCCCTGGGGCAGGCGCGGGTCCTCTTCGAGATCGAGCCCTCCGGGAGCGACGTACGCGCTTTGCGCGAACGGCTGGGGCTCGATTCGGGTTATCTCAGCCGCGTCCTGAAGTCACTCCAGCGGCAGGGCCTCATCAAGGTCACGCGGCATGCCTCAGACAGGCGGCAGCGCCAGGTTGCGCTGACTGCCGCCGGGCGCGCCGAACAAGCCGCCTATGACGCGCTTTCCGAGGAGCTTGCCCATTCGCTCCTCGCGCCCCTCAACGCTTCGCAACGCGAGCGCCTGCTGGCGGCCATGGCCGAGGTCGAGGCGCTGATGACCGCCGGAGCCGTCGTCATCGAAGCCGAGCGCCCGGACGGTGACGCGGCGCGCCACTGCCTCGCGGCCTATTTCCGCGAACTGGCCGAGCGCTTCGATACCGGTTTCGATCCAACGAAAGGCAGTTCGGCGCCGGACGACGCGGCGCTTTCGCCGCCTCTTGGCTGCTTTCTAGTCGCGCGTCTGCACGGACGCCCCATCGGCTGCGGGGGGCTGCGCACGCTCGAATCCGGAGTCGGCGAGATCAAGCGCATGTGGGTGGCGCCGGAGGCTAGAGGGCTGGGTGTCGCCCGCCGACTGCTCGACGCGCTGGAGGACCGGGCGCGGGGCCTTGCCATGAATCGCGTCCGGCTCGACACGAACCGCACGCTCGCGCAGGCGCAGACCCTCTACCGGAGAGCCGGCTATCTCGAGATCGAACGGTTCAACGACAATCCCTACGCCCATTTCTGGTTCGAGAAGACGCTGGGCTGAAGGGGGCGCGCCCGTGGTGCTCGGTCAGCGTTGCGGCGGCTCGAAGGAGGCTGCGGCAAGCCGGCGGGCATAGGCGGCGATATCCCGCGGCCAATGCATGATGCTGGCGTCGAACCCCTTGGAAGCGCCACCAAAAAGCGCCCGGATCGCCGCCTCGTATCCGGGAAGGTCACCGGCCATCGCCGACATGAAGCGGTAGGCGGCCTCCTGCGCGGTCCGCTTCCGGCCCTGGCCGGCATCGGCACGGCGCGCCTCGTCCACCAGCCTGCGCAGAGCCTGCGACGCCCCACCCGGCTGGGCCGCCAGCCACTCCCAGTGGCGTGGCAACAATGTCACTTCGCGCGCGACAACGCCGAGCTTCGGTCGGCCGCGACCGCGCGGACCGCCCTCGCCGGACCCTTCTCCCGGCGGAGGCGCCTGCCTTTCTGGCTCGGCAGGCCGCGACAGCCGCGCCAGTATGTCGGCGGCATCTCCGCGCAGGTCGAGGTCGATGACGCGGCCGGTGGCGTCATCGAAGACCAGTATCGGCACGGCACGATCGGCCTCCCCCGCCGCTTTCACGGCGAGCGCGACCTCCGCCAGGGGACCGCTGGCGAGGCAGCGATGGCCTGCAAAGGCCGTGCAGGCTCGAATTGCAACCATTGCTTATTACCCGGATATAATTTGCATGTCGATTATCACCCGGGTATAAACCTCGCAAGTCGGAAACGGAGTTCGCAAGTTGGAACGGGCAGGAAGGAAGGCGGCGATCGCCGCCTACAAGGAACGGAAGATCGAGGCAGGCGTCTACGCTCTGCGCTGCGCGGCGACCGGCGGGCGCTGGATCGGGCGCGCGGCCGATCTTTCGACGATCGAGAACCGGCTGCGTTTCGCCTTGACGCATGACGCCAATCTGCGTCCGTCGCTGAAGTCTGCCGTGAAGGAGCATGGTGCCGGCGCGATTGCGTTCGAGGTGCTGGAACGGATCGACATGGAAGAACTCCCCTACGAACGGGAGCAGTTCCTCAGGGACAGGCAGGATCACTGGCGGGAGAAGCTTGCTGCTGAGCCGTTCTGACAGCCGTGTTCAGTTCGGGAATTCAAGCCCGATCTCGCGATAGCGCTCGGGATCGTTGCTCCAGTTCTCGCGCACCTTCACGAACAGGAACAGGTGGACGTTCTGCTCGAGAATTCCGGCCAGTTCCTTGCGCGCCGTCTCCCCGATCGCGCGCAGGGTCTCGCCCTTGCGACCGATCACGATCTTCTTCTGGCTTTCGCGCTCGACGTAGATCACCTGCTCGATGCGCACCGACCCGTCCTTGCGCTCTTCCCATTTCTCCGTCTCGACATGCGAAGAGTAGGGCAACTCCTCATGCAGCCGCAGATAGAGCTTCTCGCGGGTGATCTCGGCGGCCAACTGGCGCATCGGCAGATCGGAGATCTGGTCTTCCGGATAGAACCAGGGACCTTCCGGCAGCCATTCCGCGAGGAAGTCGAGCAGGTCGTCGCAACCTGAGCCGGTGAGCGCCGAGATCATGAAGGTGCGCTCGAAGCCCGCCTTCTCGTTTGCTTCCGCGGCCAGCGCCAGGAGCGTTTCGCGTTTCACCGCGTCCACCTTGTTGAGCAGCAGCACCTTGGGCTGGCGTATGTCGGCCAGGCGATCGAGGATCTCCGCAGCATCGCCCTTGAGGCCGCGCTGGGCGTCGATGAGGACGAGAACGAGGTCGGCATCCTTCGCTCCGCCCCATGCGGTGGTCACCATCGCCTGGTCGAGCCGGCGGCGCGGACGGAATATGCCCGGCGTATCGACGAAAACGATCTGCGCTTGGCCGCGCGTCACCACGCCGCGCACGATAGCGCGGGTGGTCTGCACCTTGTGCGTCACGATCGAAACCTTGGTGCCGACCAGGCGATTCATCAGGGTCGACTTACCCGCATTGGGCGCCCCGATCAGGGCCACGAAGCCGGACCGCGTAGGTACCTCGGCTTCGCTCATGCTTCCGCCTCCACCTGCCATACGCCCTCGCGCACGAGAAGAGCCGCCGCCGCGTTCTGCTCGGCCTCGCGCTTGGAGCGCCCGGTCGCCTCTGCGGGCTCGCGCCCCGGCACGGTTACGACCACCGTGAAGACCGGATCGTGATCGGGACCTTCCCGGCGCTGCGTCTCGTAGACGGGAACGGCCGCGGCCGCCTGGTGCGCCCATTCCTGCAATTCGGTCTTGGGATCGCGGCGAGCCGCGCCCGCCGCCCGGGCGCGCGATTCCCACCAGCGCAATATGAAGTTCCTCGCCGTATCCATGCCGCCATCGAGATAGAGCGCTGCAATCAGCGCTTCCATGACGTCGGCCCGCACGTTGACGCGCTTGCGCGGCGACAAGGCGCGCACATCGGCGGCGGCGCGGATCAGCTCACCGAGTCCGGTCTCGTCTGCGATCGCAGCTAGCGTCTCGGCGTTGACGAGCGCGTTAAGCCGCAGCGACAGTTCGCCTTCAGGAGCTTTCGGGAAAGCTGCGTAGAGCAGGTCGGCGACAACCAGCCCAAGCACACGGTCGCCGAGAAACTCGAGCCGCTGATAGTCGACGCGGGAAGCGCCGCGCGCGCTGGCATGCGTCAGAGCCGCATCGGCAAGCGCACGGTCTGCGAAGACATGGCCGGTTACGGCCGCTAGCGTCTCGTTACGGGCCTCGTCGTTTGGTGCGCGCCTTGCCATGTCCGCGTCGCCGCCTTATCACTCCACCCAGGTGAAGAGGCGGGAAGCGCGCATCGAGGTCGGCCATTTCCAGAGTTCGAGCGGGCTGGCGCCGGCGATCGAGAAGAAGATGATATTGGCGCGCCCGATCAGGTTTTCCGCAGGCACGAAACCGACCGAGAAACGGCTGTCAGCCGAATTGTCGCGGTTGTCGCCCATCATGAAATAGTGACCCGCGGGCACCACGAACTCGCGGGTATTGTCGCCGATGCCGTTTGGCGAAAGGTCGAGCGTGTCGTAGGCGACCCCATTGGGCAGCGTCTCGCGATAGACCTCGACCGGACGATCGACCTCTGTGATGTCGGGATTGGTGATCTCGCCCACCTTCTCCCGCTGGACGGCCTCACCGTTGATGAAGAGTTGCCCATCGCGCATCTGGATACGGTCGCCGGGAAGCCCGACGACGCGCTTGATGTAGTCGAGCGAGGGATTGGGAGGGAACTTGAACACCGCGACGTCTCCACGTTCGGGTTCCGAGGCCCAGATGCGGCCCGAAAAGATCGGCGGAGAGAAGGGCAGAGAGTGGCGTGAATAACCGTAGGACCACTTGGTCACGAACAGATAATCGCCCTCGAGCAGCGTTGGGCGCATCGAGCCCGAAGGTATCGAGAACGGCTGGAAGAGAAGCGTACGTATGACGAGCGCGAGAAGAAGGGCCTGGACGATGACGCTGACTGTTTCGCCAAGTCCGCCGGATTTCTTCTGCGATTTTTCAGCCACGCTCATATCGTCCTCGATTGATTGCCGCCCCTCTTAGCCGTTCGGCTTTTGACGGGCAACGCAATTGCGCCCGTTTTGCGGCGAGCGGCGCGCTCAGGCTGCGTCGAGCGGCAAGGCCTCGATGATCACGAAGGCCTGTGCCAGCGGATAATCGTCGGTGATGGTGAGATGGATCGACGCATGATGCCCGTCGGGCACCAGCTGCTCCAGCCGGGCAGCGGCTCCCCCGGTCAGATGCATGGTCGGCTTGCCGCCCGGGAGATTGACCACGCCCATGTCGCGCCAGAACACGCCGCGGGCGAGACCGGTGCCGAGCGCCTTGGCGCAGGCCTCCTTCGCCGCGAAGCGCTTCGCGTAGGAAGCGGCGCGTTCCTTGCGCCGCTCGGAGCGTGCGCGCTCGATCGGAGTGAATACGCGCGCGATGAAACGCTCGCCGAACCGTTCGAGAGACCGTTCGACACGGCGTATATCGATGAGATCGCTGCCGATTCCGACGATCATGGCAATCCCGCAGTCAGGCTGTCTGGGCGGCGGCGGACGCAAGCGCCCGGCGGCGCGCCCGCTCGGCCAGACGGTGCCGCCGCTGTTCCTGGAAAGTCCAAACCATCCACCAAGTGACGCCGTACAGGACCAGGCCCACCAGCGTGCCCACGACGAGTCCTCCCACGGTCATCGGCTTCAGCAGCGGGTCCCATATCTGGTGAAACTCCAGATGCGTCAGCACGCGGCCGAGATGCAGCGGCACGATCGTCTCGGGGTGACTCCCGTAGAGGATGAACCGGCCCGCGGCCATGGTGGACGCCCAAATGAACGGAAAGGTCAGCGGATTGCCGACGGCGGTTCCCAGCGCGGAGGCGATCAGATTGCCACGGATCACCCATGCGAGGGCGGCCGCGATGATGAAATGGAAACCGAGAAAGGGGGTGAAGGATGCCAGGGTTCCTGCCGCGATCCCAGCTGCGATCGCATGCGGCGTGGCAGTCAACCGCAATACCCGTTTTGCAAAGTATTGGGCCGAGCGCCAGAAGGAGCGGCGGGGCCAGAGGAAGACCCGCAGCCTTTCGCCGAACTGAGCCGGTTTCCTGCGCCGAAAAAGCATGCCCCTGTAGTGCGCCTCCCGCGGAACCTGGCCCGCACTGCCCGCGGCCAATTCTGGCCCGGTCGAGTTAACAATGTTTGCCGGTCTGCCGCTCCCCCGGCGCCGAGACTAGAAGGAGTTCGAACCGTTGGGAACCTATCCTTCCGGCCAATACGGCAGGGGAATGGCAACGCCGCCGCCGAAGCGGCGACTTGTCAGATGTTCCTGCTACCGGGCTTGATCGGCGGAATTGCGGCCAGCTCCGGCGGTAGATTGTCCGGACTGTAGGCCGGTACCTCGTACTCGGCGAGGGCCACCAGCGGGACCCCGACATCGGTCTTGCCGGCCGAGCGATCGATGATGCATGCAGCGGCGGCGACCTCGGCTCCAAGCTTCCTCAGGCAGTCGACCGTCTCGCGGATGGAGAGGCCGGTGGTGACTATATCCTCAACGATGACCACCCGCGCGCCTTGCGGGATCTCGAATCGGCGCAGGCGGAATTCACCCCCCTCGCGCTCGACCCAGATCGCCGGCACACCGAGATGGCGGGAGGTTTCATAGGCGGGGATGAGGCCGCCGATGGCCGGGCCCACGACGTAGTCGATGCGGCCGGTCACCTTCTCGCGGATCAGTTCCGCCAGCGCGCGGCACAGCCGCTCGGTCTTGTCGGCATGCATGAAGACACGCGCCTTCTGCAGGAAGACCGGGCTGCGCAGCCCGGAGGTGAGGATGAAATGGCCGGTAAGGATCGCCCCCGCCTCGCGAAAAACCTCCAGCACCTCGTCCGTCGTCATCGTGCGTCCCGCCCCTTCCCTAGCCGTTCACGCGCTTCGCTTCGGAAACGCTTGGATTGTCCTTCAACTGCGAGAGCAGCCGGTTCAACTGCTTCAGGTCCCACACTTCGAGGTCGATCAGCATCTCGGTGAAATCCGGCGCGGTGCGCAGCATGGACAGCATGTGGATATTGGCGTCGTTCGCGGCGACCACCTGCGCGATGTTGGCAAGCGAGCCGGGCTCGTTGATCGCCATCACGGAGATGCGCGCGGGGAAGCGCTCCTTCATGTCCTCGTCAATGTCCCAGCGGACATCGATCCAGCGCTCGGGCTGGTCGTCGAAGGCGGTAAGGGACGGCGACTGGATGGGGTAGATGGTGATGCCGGAGCCAGGCTGAAGTATGCCGACGATGCGGTCGCCCGGCACAGCGCCTTCCGGTGCGAAGCGCACGGGCAGGTCGCCGGAGATGCCGCGGATCGGCAGCGCGTTCTTTTCCGCGGTCTTCCTGTCCTTGCGCGAGGCGCGGCCGGGCAACTGGAAGAGCATGCCGGCGGCGTTGCGCAGATTGACCCACCCCTCTTCGCGCACCTTGGTGGGCGGAGTAATGCGCTCGTCCTTGTAATCGGGGAAGACGGCCTTGATCACGTCGGGCGAGGAAATCTCGCCGCGCCCCACCGCCGCAAGGACGTCCTCGATGTCCTTCCGCGCCAGCCGGTGGAGGCCGGGCTTGAGCGCCTCCTTCGAGAAGGCTTTGCCGGCGCGCTCGAAGGCGCGCTCCAGAATGCGCGTGCCGAGCCCGGAATACTGCTTGCGTATGGCGTTCCTCGTGGCCCTACGGATGGCGGAGCGCGCCTTTCCGGTGACGACCACGTTCTCCCAGGCCGCTGGCGGCACCTGCGCCTTGGAGCGGATGATCTCGACCTCGTCGCCATTCTTGAGTTCGGTCATCAGCGGCATGATGCGGCCATTCACCTTGGCGCCGACGCATGTATCGCCCACCTCGGTGTGCACAGCATAGGCGAAATCGATGGGGGTCGCGCCGCGCGGCAGCGCGATCAGCCGTCCCTTCGGCGTGAAGCAGAAGACCTGGTCCTGGAACAGCTCGAGCTTGGTATTCTCGAGGAACTCCTCCGGGTTGT
>JAEYRU010000155.1 GCA_023435335.1 Pseudomonadota bacterium | reverse complement strand
GTCGCCATCCTGCACGAGAGCGGGCGCCAGCGCTTTGGCGCGCTGCATGAGTTCGGGGCCCGCGCCGTGGCCGAGGCTGCGCGCGCGCAGGGCGCGACGATGACGCAGATTTCGGCGATCGGCGCCGCTCCCGATTCGGAATCGGAGTACGGCCGTACCAAGGCGGCCGGCGAACGGGCCGTGCTGGAAACGCTGCCCAAGGCAACGATCATCCGCCCCTCGATCATCTTCGGGCCGGAGGACCAGTTCTTCAACCGCTTCGCCAACATGGCGCGCTTCTCGCCCTTCCTGCCGCTGATCGGCGGCGGGCACACGCGCTTCCAGCCGGTCTATGTCGGGGACGTTGCCGAGGCAATCGCCCGCACCGTGGACGGGAAGATCCAGGCCGGACGCATCTATGAACTCGGCGGCCCGGAAGTGCTCACCTTCCGCGAATGCATGGAGGAGATGCTGAAGGTGGTCGAGCGCGACCGCTGGCTGGTCTCCATCCCCTGGTGGATGGCGCGCATACAGGCCTCGATCCTGGGACTCCTGCCCAGTCCGCTGCTCACGCCCGACCAGGTCAGGCAGCTCGCGGTCGATAACGTCGTTTCCGCCGCGGCCGAGAAGGAAGGCCGCACCCTTGGCGGCATGGGCATCCGCCCGCAGGGCATCGACGCCATCCTGCCGACCTATCTTTGGACCTATCGTCGGGCGGGCCAGTATGCGCGGCCGCAGCAGGGCTGACGCTTGGAGCCGATTGCCGGACTGTTGCCGCCGGAACTCGGCGCCGGCGCGACGGCTCTTCTCATCGTCGCAAGCTTCTTCACCTCCGCTCTGACCGCGGCGTTCGGGGTAGGCGGCGGTGTCGCGATGCTCGCCCTGATGGGGCTCTTCGTCCCGGTTGTCGCGCTGATACCCGTGCATGGCGCCGTCCAGCTCGGCTCCAATACCGGGCGCGCGTGGCATCAAAGGGCGCATGTGCGGCGCGACATCCTTGCCCCCTTTATCGCGGGCAGCCTGGCCGGTGCGGTCGCCGGCGCCTTCCTGGTCGTCCAGCTTCCCGACGCCGTGCTGAAGCTCGGGCTGGGGGCCTTCATCATCGCCGTGACCTGGGCCAGGATACCCGGCATCGACCGCCTGGGCCGCGCCGGCCTTGCGGTGGGGAGCGCGGCGCTGGCGTTGCTCACCATGTTCGTCGGCGCTACCGGCCCGCTGCTTTCAGTCTTCTTCGCTCAGCTGATGGCCGACGACCGCAAGGCGCTGGTGGCGACCCATGCTGCGGGCATGACGATCCAGCATGCCCTCAAGGTCGTGGTCTTCGGCTTCGCCGGCTTCGCGTTCGCGGCCTGGCTGCCGCTGGTGGCCGTGATGATCGCCTCGGGCTACCTGGGCACGGTCTACGGCTCGCGGATGCTCGACAGGCTGCCGGAAGAAACGTTCCGGCGCTGGTTCCGCATCGGCATCACGCTGCTGGCGCTGGACATGATCAGGCGCGGCGTCACGGCCTGGTTGTAGGGGCGTCACCCCCAGATAAGGAGGCCCGCGAGACCGAGCGTGCCGACCGCGATGCGCCACCATCCGAAAAGCGCGTATCCGCGCCGCGATACGAAGGCGAGCAGGCTGCGCACGACGACCACGGCGGCGATGAAGGCGGTGACGAAACCGGTTGCGATGATGGGCAGGTCGGCGGCGGTCAGGATGTCGCGGTTCTTGAACAGGTCCAGCGCGAAGGCCCCCACCATTGTCGGCATCGCCAGCCAGAAGGAGAACTCGGCCGCGGAGCGCTTGTCGGCCCCGAGGAGCAGCGCGCCGACGATCGTGGCGCCCGAGCGGGACGTGCCGGGGATCATGGCGAGGCACTGGAAGATGCCTATCCCCAGATAAGTCTTCATTGGAAAGCGGGTCACGTCGTCAAATCTCGGCCTCAGCGCCCAGCGGTCGGCCCACAAAAGCACGAAACCTCCGAGGATCAGCATCACGCAGATCACCATCGGCGTCTCGAACAGCACCGTCTTGATGAATTCATGGGCAAGCGCGCCGATGACCGCCGCGGGCATGAAGGCGACGAGGATGCCAGCGACGAAATACTGGGTCTCCCGGTCGGACGGGAGCTTGAGAAGCATCTGCCACAGGCGCGTGAAATAGACCGTCAGGATCGCCAGGATCGCGCCCAGCTGGATCAGCACCTCGAAGGCCTTGCCAGTCGATTCGAAGCCGAGAAAATGCCCCGCCAGCAGGATGTGCCCGGTCGACGAGACAGGGATGAATTCGGTCAGCCCCTCCAGAATGCCGAGCGCGAATGCTTCCGCGATCGTCTGTGTCGCCATGGCCCGGCCCTTCTCATGCTTGTCATGACAGACGTCGAAGCCTATAGCTCCGGCCCTGAATCAGTCGCCCGCAACCGGGCCGCCGAGGGTTTAGCCTCGCGGCCGCAGCTTGGCCAGAGACGTTCTTCGCCACATGCTCACCCTTTTCCACTATCCGCTCTTCGCCGGCTGCCGCTTCGTGCGGCTGTCCTTCGCCGAGTATGGCGAGGAGCTGTCGCTGATCGAGGAGAAGCCGTGGACGCGGCGCAAGGAATTCCTCGCGCTCAACCCCGCCGGCAGCCTGCCCGTGCTCCTGGCCGAAGGCGACGTTCCCGTTGTAGGCGCCACCGTGATCGCGGAATACGTCGACGAAACCCGGGGGGTCTTCAAGCGCGACAAGCGGCTGTTCGCCGAGGACCCGTTCGAGCGCGCCGAGATCCGCCGCCTTATCGACTGGTACCTGGTGAAGCTGGAAGCCGATGTGACGCGTCATCTGGTGCGCGAGCGCGCGCTCAAGCCGCAGATGGACAACGGTTCGGGCGGGGCGCCGGACGCCGGTGTCATCCGTTCCGCGCGCGCGAACATCAGGCACCATCTGAAATACACCAACTGGCTGGCCGGCACGCGCCACTGGCTCGCTGGTCCGCGCCTGACCTATGCCGACCTGGCCGCAGCCGGGGCGTTCTCGGTGCTCGACTATCTCGGCGAGATCGACTGGGCGGAAAACAGGGCCGCCCGCGAGTGGTACCAGCGCATGAAGTCGCGCCCCTGCTTCCGCCCGCTGCTGCAGGACCGCGTCCGCGGCTTGTCGCCGGTCTCGCATTACGCGGATCTGGATTTCTGATGCGCGCGGCCGGCCAGACCGGCGACGCCAGGCGCCTGAGGGCATTCCTCGACGAAACTGCAAGGAAGGCCGGCTTCGACGCGATCGGCGTGGCCCCCCCAGACCGGGTCGCCGATCTTTCGCCGCGTCTCGCTGAATTTGTAGCCAAGGGCCGCCACGGCACCATGGAATGGATGGCGCAGACGGCAGCGCGGCGCGGCAGCCCGCGCTCGCTTTGGCCGGAGGTCAGAAGCGTCATCATGCTCGCGATGAATTACGGGCCGGACGACAACCCGCTGGCACTACTGGAACGCCCGGACCGCGCGGCGATATCTGTCTATGCCCGCAACCGCGACTACCACGATGTCATCAAGGGCAGATTGAAGGAGATCGCGCAGAAATTCGCCTCCCGCAGCGGCGCAGAGGTGAAGGTGTTCGTGGACACTGCGCCGGTGATGGAGAAACCGCTGGCGCAGGCGGCGGGGCTCGGCTGGCAGGGCAAGCACACGAACCTCGTCAGCCGCGAGTTCGGCTCCTGGCTGTTCCTCGGCTCGATCTTCACCACCGCGGTGCTGGAGTCGGACGATCCGGAAATCGACCATTGCGGCTCGTGCCGCGCCTGCCTTGACGTCTGTCCAACCGACGCCTTCCCGGCGCCGTACCAGCTCGATGCGCGGCGCTGCATCTCCTACCTCACGATCGAGCACAAGGGGCCGATCCCGGAGGAGTTCCGCGCCGCGATGGGCAACCGCATCTACGGCTGCGACGACTGCCT
>JAEYRU010000083.1 GCA_023435335.1 Pseudomonadota bacterium | reverse complement strand
CGCGCGATCTCGAGTGGGCCCGCCGCCAGGAAGACGGCCTGTCCGGCATGAGCAGGATAGCCGGCGAACTGAAGGCGATGCGCGAGGAGTTGCGCCTGCAGATGAACCAGGGCCTGAAGCGCGAGTTTGACGCGCTGCGGCACGACATCCAGCGCCTCTACAGCAAGGCGCCCGGCTCCAACGCCAACGAGCTCGGCGTGGAGTTCGACCGCCTGTCCGACGCCGTGCGCTCGCTCGCCGAGCGCAGCGACGACAAGAGCGTCAACATGCTGCGCCTCGAACTGGAGCAGGTGAAAGGCACGCTCGATTCGCTGGCTCGCGAGGATACGCTGAAATCGGTCGACCGGCGCTGGGACGATTTCGACCGGCGCTGGTCCGCCCTGGAAGGGCGGATCGACGCGGGCGGGCCGGCGCTTGCGCCGAACATCAAGGCGCTGAACCAGCAGCTCGAACAGATCGGCCGGGCCGTCAACAACCTTCCCGAATCGCTGTCCGTCCGCTCGCTGGACGAGCGTCTGCGCGCGCTGGCCGGCTCGGTCGAGCAGTTCGCCCAGCAATACGGAAACACGATGCCGGAGGCATTCTCGCTCATCGAGCAGCGCCTCGACGAAATCTCGCGCGCGATAGCGGCCTCGGGGCCGGCCGCACATCCGGCCAGCTTCGACCACGAGCCGCTGCAGCGCATCGAGGCGCGCGTCACGTCGCTCGCCCACCAGATCGAGGAACTCATCGGAGACCAGGGATCGTCCAGCGAGGTGATCGACCGGCTGAACCTGCTGTCGCAGCGGGTCGACGAAATAGCGCAGCGCGTCGAAATTCCCGAAGCGATCGTCTCGCGTCTTGCCGACCAGATTGCGTTGATTTCGGATCGGCTCGAAACCGATACAGGCAGTTCCTATTCCAACGCCATGTTCCAGGGCCTGGAGGACCGCTTCGATCAGCTTTCGCAGGTGCTGGAACGGCGTCAGGGCGACGCCATGGAGCAAGGCCACCAGCTGTTCCGCGAACTCGAGGCCCGCCTCGAGGACATGGCCAGCCGCATGGACCGCGCGCCGCTGGGGGCTCCCGACAGCCAGGCGATGCGCGGCCTCGAAACGCGGCTCGAGGATATCTCGCACCGGCTGGAGCAGTCAGCGCTGCAGGCGGGCGGCATCGACGCCGAGGTGGTCCGCAATCTGGAGGCGCAGGTCACCGCGCTTTCGGCCCACCTGTCGAGACCGGGCCAGCCGCTCGCCGAATTCGACGACATTTCTCCGCGCCTCAATCACCTCGAGCAGTCGCTGGTAGAGAGCCGTGAAGCCATTCTGGATGCAGCCCGCAAGGCGGCGGCGGAAGCGGTCAGCACCATGGCTCAGACGCAGGTCGATTCGTTGGCTGTCGCCGGGCTCACGAATGACCTGAAGGCGCTGGATGCGCTGGCGCGCCGTTCCGACGAGCGCAACGCCAAGACATTCGAAGCGATCCACGACACGCTGCTGAAGATCGTAGACCGCCTGGGCACGATCGAACGGAGCGCGCTTCCGGAGACCGGCGCAGCGCCTTCACTCCACGTGGACGGCGACGACGACCTCTTCGGCGCCCGCCACGGGCGCGGAGGTTCCGTAAGCACGAACACGAGATCGCCAGCCGAAGCGGCAGCCGCCGCCGCCAGCCACGCCCTAGGCAGCGGTCAGCAGGACGAGGAAGGCCAGTCCGGCGCACGCAGGTCGATGCTGGGTGGCCTGACCCGCGCCTTCCGCAAGGAGCGTGAGCCGCAGCAGCCGGCCGCCTCGGGCGAGGTCCTGCCGGACAGGCCGGATGTCGGGCTGGAGGACCCGCTCGATCCCAGGCTTGCAAACCAACCGCTCGAACCCGGTTCGGCGACGCCCGACCTCAATGCCATCATCAGGCGCGTTCGCGACGAGCGTGGTACCGGAAGCGCCGAGGTCGCCAAGGCCGATTTCATCGCGGCCGCCCGACGCGCCGCGCAGGCGGCCGCGGCCGAAGCGCAATCGACCAAGCATAGCGAAGGCCATATCGGTGGCAGCAAGCTCAAGTTCGGCGAGGTCTTCAAGGCGCGCCGCAAGACAGTTCTGCTGGCGGCCACGGCCCTGATGGTGGTCCTGGCCGGCATGCAATTGCGCAACGCCTTCTTCTCCGAGAGCGCGCCCCGCGCGGACGTCGCCTCCATCGAGGCGCCCGCGCAGCTGACGGCCGAGGCAATCAGCGGCGCCGATGTCGCGGAGGAACGGGAAGCGGCCGCGCAGGTGCGCACGGTCGACGGCCCGCGAGAGGAGCAGGCGGTCGCGGACAGCGCGGTCGAGCAGGCCGAGCCGATCGCGCTCCCGGCTCCGGCCCTGGAGCAGGAGACGGCTGCCGCGAACCAGCCGGCGGCGCCCAATGCGGCCGACATGGCTCCCGATCCGGTCGAGACGTCGGCGGCAATGTACGCGCCGGCTCCGGCCGAGGCCGGGCCGCTTGAGCTGCGCGAAGCCGCGGACGGCGGCGATCCGAAAGCGATGTTCGAGATTGCCAGCCGCTATGCCGAAGGCCGGGGCCTCAAGTCCGACATGGCCAAGTCGATGCTGTGGTACGAACGCGCCGCCGATCTGGGCTACGCGCCGGCCCAGTACCGGCTCGCCAATCTCTACGAGAAGGGGCTCGGCGTCGATCGCGACATCCCGAAGGCGAAGGCCTGGTACGAAAAGGCGGCGAAGCAGGGCAATGCAAGCGCCATGCACAATCTGGCCGTACTTTACGCGATGGGCGCCGAGGGACAGGCCGAGAACGACGCCGCGGCCCGCTGGTTTCTGGAGGCGGCGGAGCTCGGCGTGAAGGACAGCCAGTACAATCTCGGCATCCTCGCCGCGAAAGGCGCAGGCATGCCGCAGAACCTGGAAGAATCCTACAAATGGTTCGACCTGGTTGCCAGGACGGGAGACCGCGACGCCGCGGCCAAGCGCGACGAGATCGCCAAGGCCCTGCGGCCCGAGCAGCTGACCAAGGCGCGCGCGGCGGCGGAATTGTGGAAGGCGCGCGAACTCGATCCGGAAGCCAA
>JAEYRU010000266.1 GCA_023435335.1 Pseudomonadota bacterium | reverse complement strand
TACTTCACCTTCGACGCCTATGGCAGCTGATCGACACGGCAGCTAGCGAAAGGACAGGCGGCGGATGCTCTCCGCCGCCTTCACGATTTTCTTGAGCGCCAGGAAGCGCCTTCCCGCGGAACGCCGGAGACATGGATTCCAGCCTCGGCCTTTTGAGCTTCGGACCCGAAGGATGGGGCGACGAGATCGCCTCGGGCGTGCTGGTGACGGTTTCGCTGGCCCTGGCAACGCTGCCCTTCGGTCTGGCGGCGGGATTCGTCGTCGCGCTTGGCAAGCAATCCGAAGAGCGTTCGGTGCGGCTCGCATCCAATATCTACACGACCCTTTTCCGCGGCCTGCCGGAACTGCTGACGCTTTTCCTCGTCTATTACGGCGCGCAGATCGGGGTGCAGCAGGTAGTCAGGTTGTTCGACGCGCGCGCCAGCATCGAGATCAACAGCTTCGTGGCCGGCATGGTGGCGCTCGGGGTCGTCTTTTCGTCCTATGCGAGCGAGGTGTTCCTCTCGGCCTTTCGCGCCATACCGCGCGGCCAATATGAGGGCGGCTACGCGATCGGCCTGACCAGGTGGCAGACGATGCGGCTGATCATCCTGCCGCAGTTGGTACGGATCGCCCTGCCCGGACTTTCCAACCTGTGGCTCATCCTGCTCAAGGACACCGCGCTCGTGTCGGTGATCGGCCTTTCCGATATCATCCGGCAGACAGGAATCGCAGCGCGGGTCACCAAGCAGGCCTTTCTGTTTTTCGGCGTCGCCTGTCTGCTATATCTGGCGCTCGCGATCCTCTCATCCTTCGCCTTCGCCGCGATCGAGCGCTGGGCCGGCAAGACGGAGCCGGCGCGATGAGCCTTGCAGCGGAAGTCGGCCAGGCCGTCGACCTGCCCCCGCCCGCGCAGCGCCGCTGGACAGGTCAGCGCATAGTCGGCCATGTCGCCGTGGCGGTCTGGATCGCGCTCGGCGCGGGCCTCGCGCTGTTCCTGGCAACGTCCTGGAACCCCGACCTCGTGGCCCGCTACGGGCCGGCCTACCTTTCGGGGCTGCGGGTCACCCTCATCCTGGTCTTTGTCTCGATCGCGCTCGGCGCGATCCTCTCCGTGCCTCTCGCCTTCGCTCGGATGTCGCAGAACGCCCTCCTCGCGTGGCCCGCCTATGGCTACGTGTATTTCTTCCGGGGCACGCCGCTGCTGGCGCAGACCTTCCTTGTCTATTACGGACTGGGCTCCTTCCGCCCGCAACTCGAGGCGGTGGGACTGTGGGTATTCTTCCGCGAGGCCTGGTATTGCGCCATCCTCGCCTTCACGCTGAACACGGCCGCCTACCAGGCCGAGATTCTGCGCGGCGCGATCCAGAGCGTGCCGAGGGGCCAACTCGAGGGCGCCGCCTCGCTGGGCCTGCGCAAATGGATCACCTTCCGAAAGATCGTCGCGCCGCAGGCGTTGATCGTGGCGCTGCGGCCCTACGGAAACGAGATCATCCTGATGATCAAGGGATCGGCGATCGTCGCCATCATCACCGTCTACGACCTCATGGGCGAGACGCGGCGGGCGTTTTCGCGCACCTTCGATTTCCAGACCTACATCTGGGCGGCGATCATCTATCTGGTGCTGGTGGAGGTGCTGCGCATCTCCATCGACCGCATCGAGCGGCGCATCACGCGCCATCTGCGCCGCTGACCGCAACTCACTGAAATATCGAGGAAAGGAGGCCAAATGGCAAAGGTAGCGTTTCTCGGGCTCGGGGTGATGGGATATCCCATGGCCGCGCATCTCAAGAACAAGGGCGGGCACGAGGTGACGGTCTTCAACCGCACCCGGGCCAAGGCGGAGAAATGGGTGGCCGAGCATGGAGGCGCGCTCGCGGAAACGCCCGCCAAGGCCGCCGAGGGCAAGGATTTCGTCTTCGCCTGCGTCGGTAATGACGACGACCTGCGCTCCGTCACCATCGGGGCGGAAGGTGCGTTTTCGACCATTAAAGAGGGCGCGCTGTTCGTCGATAACACCACCGCGTCCGCCGATGTCGCGCGGGAACTGGCAGCGGAGGCCGAAAAGCGCGGCTTCGGCTTCATGGATGCGCCCGTGTCCGGCGGCCAGGCCGGCGCCGAGAATGGTGTCCTGACGGTCATGTGCGGAGCTTCGCAGTCCGATTTCGACCGGGCGAAGCCGGTGATCGACGCCTATGCGCGCATGGTTGGGCTGATGGGCCCGGTCGGTGCGGGCCAGCTGACGAAGATGGTGAACCAGATCTGCATCGCCGGACTGGTCCAGGGGCTTTCGGAAGGCATCCATTTCGGCAAGCGCGCCGGGCTCGACATCGAAAAGGTGATCGGAGTGATTTCCAAGGGCGCTGCCGGCTCCTGGCAGATGGAGAACCGCTACAAGAGCATGAATGCCGGCGACTACAGCTTCGGTTTCGCCGTGGATTGGATCCGCAAGGATCTCGGGCTCTGCCTGGCGGAGGCCGACAACAACGGCGCCAAGCTGCCCGTCACGGCCCTGGTCAACCAGTTCTACAAGGACGTGCAGGATATGGGCGGCGGACGCTGGGATTCGTCGTCGCTGCTCGCACGGCTGGAGCGGAAGTAAACCGTGATTCCCCTGACGCCGGATTCGTCCGCCGCCGACGTGGTCGCGTATCTCCGCACCCTCGGCTCGGAGGAGAACCGGCAGGGGATGAAGCGCTACGGCATCAGGATCGACCGGGCCCTGGGCATCTCGCACGGCGTTCAGCGGGACATTGCGAAACGGATCAAGCGCAACCACGAACGCGCCTTCGCGCTGTGGGATACCGGGATCACCGAGGCGCAGTTCATCGCCTCGGTGACCGCCGATCCGAAACGCTTCACGGCCGACGACGCCCGTCGCTGGGCCGCGGAGTTTGATTCCTGGGACATCGTCGACGGCGTTTCGGACCTATTCGTGGAGACCGATCACTGGCGCGAACTGATCGACGAGTTCGCGCAGGACGAGCGCGAGTTCGTGCGCCGGACGGCGTTCGCCATGCTTTGCTGGGCCACGGTGCACCGCAAGAAGGAGCCGGA
>JAEYRU010000251.1 GCA_023435335.1 Pseudomonadota bacterium | reverse complement strand
GGGATGTAGGCCGACACGTCGTTGGCCTGCGTCTCGATGACCGGCAGGGCCGTCAGCGAGCCGGCGCCCATGTCGTCGTTCATCTTGGCGGCGCGCTCGAGCAGGCGCGAATGCAGGTAGAACACGTCGCCCGGATAGGCTTCGCGGCCGGGCGGACGGCGCAGCAGCAGCGACATCTGACGGTAGGCGACGGCCTGCTTCGACAGGTCGTCATAGGCAATCAGCGCGTGCTGGCCGTTGTCGCGGAAATATTCTGCCATGGCGCAGCCGGCCATCGGGGCGAGGTACTGCATCGGCGCCGGGTCGGACGCGGTCGCGGCCACGATGATCGAGTATTCGAGCGCGCCGCGCTCCTCGAGCACCTTGACGAACTGCGCCACGGTCGAGCGCTTCTGGCCGACGGCGACGTAGACGCAGTAGAGCTTCTCCGAATCCGGGCCGGAAACGTGCACCGACTTCTGGTTCAGGATGGTGTCGAGAATGATCGCGGTCTTGCCGGTCTGGCGGTCGCCGATGACCAGCTCGCGCTGGCCGCGGCCCACGGGGATGAGCGCGTCGATCGCCTTGAGGCCGGTCGACATCGGCTCGTGCACCGACTTGCGGGGAATGATGCCGGGCGCCTTCACGTCGACGCGGCGGCGCTCGGTGGCCTTGATCGGGCCCTTGCCGTCGATCGGATTGCCGAGCGCGTCGACCACGCGGCCGAGCAGCGCCGGGCCGACAGGCACGTCGACGATCGCGCCGGTGCGCTTGACCGTGTCGCCTTCCTTGATGTCACGGTCGTTGCCGAAGATCACGACGCCGACATTGTCGGCCTCGAGGTTCAGCGCCATGCCGCGGATCCCGCCGGGGAACTCAACCATCTCGCCGGCCTGGACATTGTCGAGGCCATAGACGCGGGCAATGCCGTCGCCGACGGAAAGGACCTGACCGACTTCCGAGACTTCGGCCTCCTTGCCGAAATTCTTGATCTGGTCCTTGAGAATTGCGGAGATTTCCGCGGCGCGGATGTCCATCAGCCGACCTCTTTCAGTGCAAGCTTGAGCGAATTGAGTTTTGTCTTGAGCGACGTGTCGATCTGGCGCGAGCCGATCTTCACGATGAGGCCGCCGAGCAGCGAGGGATCAACGGTCAGGGCGACCGCCACGTCCTTGCCGGCAACCTCTCTAAGGGTAGCCTTGAGTTCGTTCTGCTGCGCCGCGCTCAGCGCATGCGCGGAGGTCACTTCGGCGGAAACCTCGCCGCGCTGCTCCGCGGCGATGCGGCGGTATGCGCGGATCATGCCGGGCACCGCGAAAAGCCTGCGGTTCTTCGCCACGACGCGCAGGAAGTTGCCGACCAGGCCCTTGATTCCGGCCTTGTCGGCGACGGCGGCAATGGCCTTGAACTGGTCGTCGGCGGAAAAGACCGGGCTTTCGATGAGCCGCTTGAGATCGTCGCTCCCGGCGAGCAGCTGCTCGACCCGGGTCAGATCCTTTTCGACGCTCTCAACGGATTTCGATTCCAGCGCGAGTTCGAACAGCGAACCCGCATAACGCTCGGCAACTCCGGAGATCAGCGAACCTGATTGTGCCACGGACCGTCGCTTCTTTCGTCTGACAGGCCGCAAGACTAGCTGCTGGAGCGCGTGACTCTGGCTAAATCTCTGACCTTATTGAAGTTTTCCACCCGAAACTGAGGCGCTCGATGCCTCAACCGACCGGAATTCGCCTGCCGTCTAGCACAGGCATGCAGGACTCGCAACACGCGCGCGGCAAGGCTTTCGCGGCACTTTTGTCGCAGCTTGGCCGCTCGCCCGGATAGCCCGGCCCCGCTTCAGGGAAGCAGGCCGAAGGCGAACAGCAGCGGCGGGAGCGCAAGGGCGATTTCGACCACAAGCGCCGCCCAGTTGTAGGGCGTGTTTCCGCCGTCCGACATCATCGAGACAAGCCGCCCGAACGCGGTGAGCGCCCATGACAGGCCGAGCGCGACATAGATGAGCGGCTGGGCCAGGAGGATGCACGCGATCCCCACGCCGAGCCAGAATCCCGATACGGTCGAGCGTACCTCGCCGACAGCCTCCGGATGGTCGGGGCGCGTCTCCAGCCGCAGGATGCGCAGCGCCGTGACCGGCGCGAACAGGGCCACCAGCCCGAAAAGGACCGTTATCGCCGCCGAACTCCAGGCCAGCCATTCGCCCTGCGAATATGGCCAGGGGAAACCGAGTTCCATGAGATGCCCCTCGAATCGCCGCGCACCTGGCAAATCTAGCGGAAGTCTCGCCGACAAAACACTCTGCCGGTCGATGTCGACCTGCACGCGCGTGGAACCCCGCGCGCGGCGCGGCTGTCAGCAGCGCCCAGCGCGTGCCTACCCGGCGTGGCCGGTCGTTTCGCATGTGGTCGTTCCCGGCCGTCGGCGGTGTCATGAGGTGTCGGGGGCCGACGGCGGCGGCGGGCCGCCGGCCATCGCGGGACGCGGGGCGTGCCGCGTTGCGAACAGGCGGGACGCGGCGCCGGCGCCGCTCCGGTTGGGCCGGCAACGCTGCCAAAGGAAGGCGCCGAGCAACGCCGCGAGCATGCGCAGGCGCAAGGCGAGGGACACGGCGTCGGTCGGGCCGCTTCCGGTCTCCGGCCGTGGCTCCAGGCCCGGCCAGGCCGATCCGGCCGTCGCCGCGACGAAATCATGCGCGACGCTCTCCGCCCGGCGCAGCAGCGACAGCACGAGCCAGCGGACGGGGAAGGACCGCCCGGCGGCGGCTTCGGCCAGGGCGGCCAGCGCGACGAGCATCGCCACGATCCGCCCCATCCTCCTCTCCTCCCTGCGTGCACTCTTCATGTCCGGCCTCTCCGTCATCCGCGCTCATTTTGCGTCGGGCCGCCGAAGCGGGGGACAGGATTCGTGCGGAAATCGTGGAAGTGGCTGATACGATTGAGATTCGTACGGACGCCTATCCCCACATTACGGACCTGGGCCCAGGTCGCGGCGGGGAACAGCGCTACAGGAAACTCTGCGGGTCGATGTCGACCTGCACCCTGACCGACCCGCGAGCACGCGGCGCGGCGGCCAGCAGCGCCTTGATGAACTCCTGGATGTTGGAGCGACGCTCGGCATGCACAAGCAGCCGGAAGCGGTGCCGCCCTGCCAGCAGCGCCAGCGGCGCCTCGGCGGGCCCGAGCACGTCGATACCCGGCACGGCGGGCGCGGCGCGGCGCAGCGCCCGCGCATGCGATTCGGCCTCCGCCCGCGTCGCGGCGCTCACAACGAGCGCAGCCAGCCGGCCGAAGGGCGGCAGGCCAGCGCGTTCGCGCTCCGCGATCTCGCGCTGGTAGAAGCTCTCCGCGTCGCCGGACACGATCGCGCGCATCACCGGATGGTCCGGCTGGTAGGTCTGGATGAGGCCGGCGCTCTTCTTGCCTGTGCGGCCCGCCCGCCCGGTCACCTGGCTGAGCAGCTGGAAGGTGCGCTCCGCCGCGCGCGGATCGCCATTCGCGAGCCCCAGATCGGCATCGACCACGCCGACCAGCGTCATGTTCGGGAAATTGTGGCCCTTGGCGACGAGTTGCGTGCCGATGACGATGTCGGCTTCTCCCTTGGCGATCGCCTCCAGTTCCAGCCGCAGGCGCTTGGTGCCGCCGAGCAGGTCTGACGACAGCACGATCGTGCGCGCCTCGGGAAAATGCCCGACAACCTCTTCGGCGATGCGCTCGATCCCCGGCCCGCAGGGCACGAGGTGGTCGAGCGTGCCGCATTCGGGGCAGGCCTCCGGCTTCGGCTCGTGATAGCCGCAATGGTGGCAGACGAGCTGCCCACGAAAGCGGTGCTCGACCAGCCAGGCCGAGCAGTCTGGGCACTGGAAGCGGTGGCCGCAGACGCGGCACAGCGTGAGCGGCGCGTAGCCGCGGCGATTGAGGAAGAGCAGCGACTGCTCGCCTTTCGCAAGCGTCTCGCGCATGCGCGCAATCAGCACCGGCGAGAGGAAGCCGCCGCGCGCCGGCGGATGGCGGCGCATGTCGATCGCGGAAAGATCCGGCAGGGCGGCGTCGGCGAAGCGGATCGGCAGCGCGACCCGGCGGTAGCGGCCGGAATCGGCGTTCACGCGCGTCTCGACGGAAGGCGTGGCCGAGGCCAGCATGACCGGGAAGTTGCCGATATGCCCGCGCACCACCGCCATGTCCCGGGCATTGTAGAAGACGCGGTCCTCCTGCTTGTAGGCGGTGTCGTGCTCCTCATCGACGACGATCAGGCCGAGGTCCTGGAACGGCAGGAAGAGCGCCGAGCGCGCGCCCGCGACAACCCGCACGGACCCTTCCGCGACCTGCCGCCAGACGCGCTCGCGCGCCCGGGGCGGCACGTCGGAGTGCCACTCGGCCGGCTTTGCGCCGAAACGGTCGTGGAAGCGCTCTAGGAAAGCCTGGGTCAACGCGATTTCGGGCATCAGGATCAGCACCTGCCTGCCCGCCTTCACCGCGGCTGCGATCGCTTCGAAATAGGTTTCGGTCTTGCCCGAGCCGGTGATCCCGTCAATCAGCGTGACCGAAAACGCGTTCTCCTCCACCGCCTCGACGAGCCTGGCGGCGGCTTCCGCCTGGTCCGGCGTGAGTTCCGGAGCCGCATAGGCCGGATCCGGCGGCGCAACGACCGGCCTTGGCGGCAGCATCACCTTCTCGAAAGCGCCCTGCGCCGACAGCCCGTCAACCACGGTCATGGACACTCCCGCGGCGTGGGCAAGGCCCGAACGCGTCCAGGCCATGCCGTCGCCGGCAAGCTCCAGCACGCGACGGCGCGCTTCTGTCAGGCGGTCCGGCTGCTGCCCGGCGAAGCGCAGGCCCTCGACCGGCGGCTCCGGGTCGAAGGCGGCCGGCACCCGCAGGAACATGCGCGCCACCATGCCCGGCGGCGTCAGCGTGTAGGACGCCACCCAGTCGACGAAGCGCCGGCTCCCGGCCGTCAGCGGCGGACAGTCGAAGAGCTCGCTTATCGGCCGCAGCTTCCTTGCCTCGATGTCGTCGCAGGTTCCGTCCCAGACGACGGCGCCCACCTCGCGAGGGCCGAGCGGGACCCGCACGATGGAGCCCGGCTCGACGTCCATCCCCTCCGGCACGGCGTAGGAATAGGGCCGCTCCGCCGGCATCGGCACCAGCACGGGCACGGTGCGGCCGTGTTTCTAATCTCTCGTCATCGGACGTGACCTTGCGCGCTTCTTGCGATAGAGCAAGGCCGAATGAGAGCGGCGCCGCCTGCTTCCGGACTCCAGGAGACCACCATGAAATTCTTCGTCGATACCGCCGATGTGAAGGAAATCCGCGAGCTCAACGACCTCGGGCTGCTCGACGGCGTGACCACCAATCCGTCCCTCATCCTGAAGTCGGGCGGCAACATCGCCGAGGTGACGAAAGAGATCTGCGACATCGTCGACGGCCCGGTCTCGGCCGAGGTGGTCGCCACCGAATACAGCGAGATGATGCGCGAGGCCGAGATTCTCGCGACGATCGCCGAGAACGTCTGCATCAAGGTGCCGTTGACGTTCGACGGGCTGAAGGCCTGCAAGTCCATCCGCACCGGCCTGGGCCGCATGGTCAACGTGACGCTCTGCTTCTCGGCCAACCAGGCGCTGCTCGCCGCCAAGGCCGGCGCGAGCTTCATCTCGCCCTTCGTCGGCCGCATCGACGACATCGGCGAACCGGGCATGAGCCTGATCGAGGACATCCGCACGATCTACAACAACTACCTGTTTGAGACCGAGATCCTCGTCGCCTCCGTGCGCACGGTTAACCACGTGAAGGAAGCCGCCATCATCGGGGCCGACGTCGCCACCGTACCGCCGGCGATCCTGAAGCAGCTCGTCCAGCATCCGCTGACCGACAAGGGTCTCGACGCCTTCCTCGCCGACTGGGCCAAGACCGGCCAGAAGATCGGGTGAGACTGCCGACCCTTCCCGGCCTGGCGGCGACCTGCTCGGCCGCCGCGCTGCTTCTGTTGTCCGCCGTCGCCTCGGCGCAGGCGAAGAACGTGTGCACAATCGTCGCCGACGCGCGCAGCGGCGGGATCCTGCTGCGCGACGGCGACTGCGACACACGGGTTACGCCGGCCTCCACCTTCAAGGTCGCGCTCGCCGTGATGGGCTTCGACGCCGGTATCCTCGTCGACGGGAATGCGCCGGTGCTGCGGTTCCGCGAAGGCTATCCCGACTGGATCGCAAGTTGGCGCCAGGATACGACACCGACGCTCTGGCTGGAGCGTTCGGTGCTCTGGTATTCGCAGGAGATTGCCCGCGCGCTCGGGAAAGAGCAGCTTGCCGCCTACGTACGGCGCCTCGGCTACGGCAATGCCGACGTTTCGGGCGATCCCGGCAAGGACAATTCTCTCGAACGCTCCTGGATCAGCTCATCGCTGAAGATCTCCCCGCTCGAACAGGTCGCATTCCTCACCCGGCTCTACAACCGCGCCTTGCCGGTAGGCAGCCGGGCGCACGACCTGACCCACCGTATCGTCGAGACATGGAGCGCCGGCGGCTGGACCGTGCACGGCAAGACCGGCTCGGCCTATCCGCGCAGGGCCGACGGCTCCTTCGACCGCGACCGCGGCTGGGGCTGGTTCGTCGGCTGGGCCGAGAAGGACGGCGAGGCGCTGATTTTCGCACGGCTCGACCAGGACGAGAGGCACACGCCTGGGCCGGGCGGCATCCGCGCCCGCGACCTCTTCCTCGCTGATTTCCCGAATCTGGCCGAATCGCTGAGATGACTAGGCGACCTGGAACTCGGCCTGTGGATCGTCCCGCAGCCTGAGCACCGTATGGTCCTGGAGCCGCTGCGTGATGTCCGCGGTATCTCCTTCGAGCGCCTCAGGTGCGATCGGCCGGCCCACGGTCAGCTCGAAGGGCTTGCCCGTCTTGTTGAGCAGCTCGTGGAAGACCGTCATGTCGCGCAGTTCGGTGCTCTTCTTCGATACGAAATAGAAGAGCGGAGAGTTGCGCGCCGCGACGTTGACCGGCACGACCGGCACCGAATAGCGCCGGGCAAGCGCTACGAGCGAAGCCTGCCATGGACGCTCCGCCAGCCTGTCGCCGTCCCAGAAGGCGATGCGCCCGGCCGGGAAAAGCACGACCGCCTTGCGGTCGGCGAACGCGCGCGCAGTATGCTCCAGCGTGGCGCGGCTCTTGGAGTGCGATTTCTCGCCGGCCCGCCATTCCACCGGGATGAGCACGTCGGCGAAGCGCGGGGAAACGCGCAGGGCGTCGCGGTTGGCGAAGATCGCGATGTCACGGCGCACATGCTTCAGCATGTCGACCACGGCTATGCCGTCGGCGATTCCCGTCGGGTGGCTGCATGCCAGGATGAACCCGCCGCTCCGCGGGATGTTCTCGACCCCCGTCACGCGCAGGTCGATCGCGAGCAGGCGGCTCAGATAGTCGAGCCCGTCCCATCCGGGCAGCCGCGCTATCTCATCGGCCATGCGAACGGCCTCGCGATAGTGAAGGAACCTGTACAGCAGCGGCCGCATCAGCGGCCACAGCGGATGCGAGGAAAGTCCCTGCGCGCGTTCCGCGATGAGCTGGTCGACAATGTGGGGCGTTGCAGGCAGGTCGCGGGCGTGGAGCCGCGCACCGATCAGTTCAACGAAGGAAGACGGCATCATTGGTGACCCTGGCCTTCACTACGTGCCTGTTTGCCCCCGTTCCGTGACGCGAAAATGACGCGTCGGGATCAATGCGCACAAACGCGAAAGGTTCCGGTCAGCCCGCCCTGGAAAGATCCTGCGCGATGGCGAAGCGCAGCTGCTCCGCCAGCTCGCGCGCGGCCCGGTTTTCCGCGTCGCGCTCGGAGCGCAGCGCCGCGAACTGCTGTTGCGGCACGTCATAGGCGGAAGAAATCGCGCGTCTTCCGCGCGCCACGACGCGGCCGGTGGCGGTGTCGGTCAGCGTATAGACGGCGGTCATGGTAAGCAGGGAGGAGGTCGGCGACTGCGTATTCGTCGAAACCTGGATGACAGCCGCAGCCGAGGACGAACTGCTGACCGCCAGGTTCAGCGTGTAGGCGGGGGCGCTGGGACTGCCCTGTCCGCCTCCCAGCAGGAAGATCAGCTGGTTGCGGACTTCCTGCGCCTGGCGGGTCGAGACCGGGTTCACCGAGACGGAGGCAAGTTGCGCCGCCATCGGCGCGTATGCGCCCGGGGCCACCGCATCCGAGTAGAGCGGCCGCACCGTGCAGGCTCCGCCCAGCAGCGCCGCGGCGAGAGCGGCGGCGAGGCCCGCGCGCGCCGCAAAACGGCGCGTCGCCGAATCAGGCGACGACATTGACGATCCTCTGCGGCACCACGATCACCTTTCTGGGCGCCCGGCCCTCCAGTGCCTTCTGCACGAAGTCGAGCGCGAGCACGGCCTCCTGGATCGCAGCTTGGTCCGCGTCGCGGGCTATCGTCAAGTCGCCGCGCTTCTTGCCGTTGATCTGAATCGGCAGCACGATCTCGTTGTCGATGATGAGCGCGGGGTCGAAGGTCGGCCAGGGCTGTTCCGCAACCAGGCCGGTTCCGCCGATGGCGGTCCAGCACTCCTCCGCCAGATGCGGCATCATCGGGGCGATCATCACGATCAGGAACTCGACCGCCTGCCGCAGCGCACCGCGCGTGGCATCGTCTGCCTTGCCGGCGGCCGCCGCCGAAAGCGGTGCCTGCAGCGTGTTGCTCAGCTCATAGATGCGCGCCACCGACTTGTTGAAGCCGAACCTCGAGATGTCCTCGCCTACGCCCTTCAGTGCCTTGTGCGCGGCGCGTGAGACCTCGCCTGCGGGCCCTTCCGGGGCCGCTGCGGGGGCGATACCGCGTAGCGCAGGCGCCGATTCGGAAACCAGCCGCCACAGCCGCTGCACGAACCGGTAAGCGCCCTCCACGCCGGCTTCGCTCCAGATGACATCGCGTTCGGGCGGCGAGTCCGACAGCATGAACCAGCGCGCGGTGTCGGCGCCGTAGCGCGCGATGATGTCGTCGGGGTCGACCACGTTCTTCTTCGACTTGGACATCTTCTCGATGGGGCCGATTTCGACGGCGGAGCCGTCGGCGAGCAGGAACGCCTTCCGCGAGCCCTCGACATCCTCGACCTTGATCTCGGCCGGCGTCACCCAGCCGCCCGGTCCCCTGTAGGTCTCGTGCACCACCATGCCCTGCGTGAACAGCCCGGCGAACGGCTCCTTGACCTCGTTCAGATGCCCCGTCGCGCGCATCGCCCGCACGAAGAAGCGCGAATAGAGCAGGTGCAGGATCGCATGCTCGACGCCGCCGATATACTGGTCGACCGGCATCCAGCCGTTCTTCCCGTCGACGACCGACAGCGTGGTCGGCGCCGTCTCGTTCGTGGGGTCGGTATAGCGCGCGAAGTACCACGACGAATCGACGAACGTGTCCATCGTGTCGGTGTCGCGGCGCGCCGCCTTGCCGCATTTCGGGCAATCGACGTGCTTCCAGCTGGGGTGATGGTCGAGCGGGTTGCCCGGCTTCTCGAACGACAGGTCGTCGGGCAGTTCGACCGGGAGGTCTTTCTCGGGAACCGGCACCGCGCCGCAATCGTCGCAATAGATGACCGGGATCGGCGCCCCCCAGCACCGCTGCCGCGAGATCAGCCAGTCGCGCAGGCGGAACTGCACCTTGCGCTCCGCCATCGGGCGGTTGCCCGCGGCCACGCCGGCCAGCCGCGTTGCCACTTCCTCGAACGCCTTGCCTGGCGTCATGCCGTCGAGGAAGTGGGAGTTGATCATCACGCCGTCATCGACATAGGCCTCGTCGGCGATGGCGAAGCTCGCCGCATCGGCATCGGCGGGCATGACGACCGGCACGACCGGCAGGTCGTATTTGCGGGCGAAGTCGAGATCGCGCTGGTCGCCCGACGGGCAGCCGAAGATGGCGCCCGTGCCGTAGTCCATCAGCACGAAGTTCGCGACATAGACCGGCAGCGTCCAGCTGGGATCGAAGGGATGCACGGCGCGGATGCCGGTGTCGAAGCCCTTCTTCTCCGCTGTTTCGAGCGTCGCCACCGAGGTGCCCATGTGATGAACCTCCTCGATGAACGCGGCGAGCTCCGGGTTCGCCTCCGCCGCCTTACTGGCCAGCGGATGATCCGCGGCAATCGCCATGAAGGAGGCGCCGAAGATCGTGTCGGGCCGGGTCGTGTATATCTCGAGCTCCCGCTCGCCCGCGGGCGTCGTGGCCGCGTCAAGCGGCCAGCGGATCAGCAGCCCTTCCGATCGGCCGATCCAGTTCGCCTGCATCAGCTTGACCTTCTCGGGCCAGTTGTCGAGCGTATCCAGCCCGTCCAGCAGCTCCTGGCTCATCGAGGTGATCTTGAAGAACCACTGCGTGAGATCGCGCTGTTCGACAGGCGCCCCCGAGCGCCAGCCCTTGCCGTCAATGACCTGTTCGTTGGCCAGCACGGTCATGTCGACCGGGTCCCAGTTCACCTTGGCCGGCCGGCGCTCGGCGAGCCCCGCCTTCCAGAAGTCCAGGAAGAGCTTCTGCTGGTGCCGGTAGTAGGAGGGATCGCATGTCGCGATCTCGCGCGCCCAGTCCCATGACAGGCCCATGGTCTTGAGCTGCCCTTTCATGGTCGCGATGTTCTGGTAGGTCCACGCGCGCGGATTGACCTTGTTGTCGCGGGCCGCGTTTTCCGCCGGAAGCCCGAACGCATCCCACCCGATGGGATGCAGCACGTTGTACCCCATGGCGCGGCGCCAGCGCGCCACGACGTCGCCGAGCGTGTAGTTGCGGACGTGGCCCATGTGGATGCGCCCCGACGGATAGGGGAACATCTCGAGCACATAGTATTTCGGCCGTGGATCGTCGTTGTGCGTCTCGAACAGGCGGGCGTCGGCCCAGGCCTTCTGCCACTTCGGCTCGGAGACGCGCGGATTGTATCGTTCGGTTGCCATGACCGGAATTTCGCTTCAAAAGATGCCGGAATTGGTGCGCCGGGACCTTCAACACGCTTTCGCGAAAGCGTCAACACCGCGTCGGCGGTAACCGAATGAATGGGCAGGGACATGAGTGGAGCGGTTGACCGCCTGGAAACCGTGCGGGAAGCGATCACCCGCGCCGAGACTGCGGCGGGGCGCGCCGCCGGCTGCGTGACGCTGGTAGCGGTGTCGAAGACCTTCGAGGCGGACGAGATACGGCCGGTCATCCTCGCCGGGCAGCGCGTGTTTGGCGAGAACCGGGTGCAGGAGGCGCTCGGAAAATGGCCGCGCCTCAAGGAGGAATTCCCGGACATCGAGCTTCGGCTGATCGGCCCCCTCCAGTCGAACAAGGCCAGGGAGGCGGTCGGGCTGTTCGACGTGATCGAGACCATCGACCGCGAGAAGATCGCGGCGGAACTGGCGAAGGAGATCGAGCGGCAGGGGCGGACGCCATGCCTCTACGTGCAGGTCAATACGGGGCTGGAGCCGCAGAAGGCGGGCATCGATCCGCGTGAGGCGGGCACCTTCATCGCGCGCTGCCGCGACGTTCATGGACTGGCCATCGAGGGCCTGATGTGCATTCCGCCCGCCGATGAGAATGCCGGTCCGCATTTTGCGCTGCTGGAGAAGCTCGCGCGGGAAGCCGGCGTCGAGAAGCTGTCGATGGGCATGTCGGGAGACTACGAGAAGGCGATCGCCTTCGGCGCCACCTCCGTGCGCGTGGGCTCCGCCATCTTCGGCGAGCGTCCCCCGTTCAGGCAGCCTGCCTGAGCGCCGCGCCGGGTTCGGCCGGCTTCGGCTGGCCGACCGGATGGCCGAACCGCGCCGCAGCGGTGAGAAGCACGCCGAGCAGCAGCCCGTTGAGCGTATGCCACAGGAAATGCGTGCCGATCGGCCAGGCGTCGCAGACCTGGAAGTCGATGGCGCGGAAACTGACCGATACGATGAAGATCGCACCGGCGGCGAGGTCGTACTTGCCCGCCGGATGGCCTCGCAGCGCCAGCCATGCGCCGAAAAAGAACAGCCCGAGCAGCGCCGGCAAGTAGCCGGTCGAGTTGTTGCTGGCGGCCCGTACGCCTTCCGGCACAAGCCAGGTGACGAAGCCGGCCACGACGTAAAAGGCCAGGAAGATCGCGACCGCCCTGGGCCAGTCGAACCGGAAGAACCGGCGCAGGCTGAAGAGCGTGTAGGTGAAGACGAACAATGCGATCGGCAGGACGTCCATCCAGACCGTCAGCCGGTTGGCGAATGTGTGAAACAATCCCGACCCCACGCCGATGACGATCACCCACCAGCCGAGCGTCTCGGCGAACGCGCCGGTTCGATTGCGCCGGACAAGGACCAGGCCCCAGATTCCGGCCGCGATGAAGGCGAGGTTGGTCAGGGCGTTGACGGGCTCGGACCAGAGTTCCGGGCCAGTGCGCTCGCAGTAGTTGTCGATGGCCTCGAAAAGCGAGGGATTCATGGCGGGGCTCCACCGGTTTGGACGGTTTGCCGATTGTTTCAGGTTTCACCGCAACGTGACTTCCGATTGACTGTGCGCTG
>JAEYRU010000153.1 GCA_023435335.1 Pseudomonadota bacterium | reverse complement strand
CCAGACCGGACAGCACCTTGCCGGAGCCGATCTCGTAGAGCGTCGTAACCCCATTGGCGCCGAACCACTCGACCGTCTCGCGCCAGCGAACGCGGCCGGTGACCTGTTCGACGAGGCGCGCCGCGATCTCCTCGGGGTCGGTGAGCGGCCGGACGACGACGTTGGCCACGACGGGGACCGCGGGCGCATTCTTATGGACCTGCGCCAGCGCATCGCGCATGGCGTCCGCCGCAGGCTGCCTCAGGGCGGAGTGGAACGGGGCCGATACCGGCAGCATCAGCGCGCGCTTGGCGCCCTTTTCGGTGCAGAGGCGGGCGGCGTGCTCAACCGCCGGCTTGGCACCTGAAATCACGAGCTGGCCGCCGCCATTGTCGTTAGCGATCTGGCAGACGGAGCCCTTTGCAGCCTCGACACAGGCAGCCTCCACATCGGCCTGCTCCAGCCCGATGATCGCAGCCATCGCGCCCTCTCCGACCGGCACCGCCGCCTGCATGGCGTTGCCGCGGATGCGCAGCAGCCGCGCGGTGTCGGCCAGCGAGAAGGTCCCGGCCGCGCAGAGCGCGGAATACTCGCCGAGCGAATGGCCGGCTACATAGGCGACCTTGTCCTTCAGCGAGAAACCGCGTGCCTCGAGCGCGCGCAGCGCTGCAATCGAAACGGCCATCAGAGCCGGCTGCGCATTCGCCGTCAGGGTGAGCGTCTCCTCCGGTCCGTCCCACATGACCGTCGAAAGCTTCTCGCCGAGTGCGTCGTCCACCTCCTCGAAGACCCGGCGGGCTTCCGGAAAAGCGTCGGCAAGCTCCTTGCCCATGCCCACAGCCTGGCTGCCCTGCCCCGGAAAGTTGAACGCGATGGACATAGCATGTGCTCCCGTCACTTTGTCTTTGACGCGCGTCGTTGCGCGAGAGTGACGCCCTCGTCAAGTCCGCTCCGGGGCGTCGCGCTCCTGACGCGGGGTGTCAGCAGCGTCTCTGGACCAATCGACGCAGGGTAGCAGGCCCGGTGTTGCCTCCCTATATCGCCCGCAGCCCCGCAGCTGAATATTACGACAGCTCTCCAGAAGAATTCGACCCGGAGGAATGCACGCCCATGCAGCCGGTCATATCCATTTCCAATCTATCCAAAGTCTATAAAGGCGGCTTCCAGGCCCTGAAGGACGTAAACCTCGAAATAAGGCAAGGCGAGATCCTGGCGTTGCTCGGGCCGAATGGAGCCGGAAAGACGACGCTCATCTCGATCGTCTGCGGCATCGTCAATCCCAGCGACGGCCAGGTGCTGGTGGACGGGCACGACATCGTGCGCGACTATCGCGCCGCACGCAGCCTCATCGGACTGGTGCCTCAGGAGATGCATGTCGACGCCTTCGAGAGCGTCTGGGCATCCGTCTCCTTCAGCCGCGGCCTGTTCGGCAAGCCGCGCAACGACGCCAAGGTGGAGGAGGTGCTGCGCTCCCTGTCCCTTTGGGACAAGAAGGACAGCAAGATCATAACCTTGTCGGGCGGCATGAAGCGCCGCGTCATGATCGCCAAGGCGCTGGTGCATGAGCCGCGCATCCTTTTCCTCGACGAGCCGACCGCCGGCGTCGACGTCGAGTTGCGCAAGAGCATGTGGGACCTGATCCGGCAGCTCAACGCGAGCGGCGTCACCATCATCCTGACGACGCACTACATCGAGGAAGCCGAGGAGATTGCCGACCGCGTCGGCGTCATCAACAAAGGCGAGCTCCTGCTGGTCGAGCCGAAGGCGGAGCTGATGCGCAAGCTCGGCGAGAAACAGCTGACCATAGAATTGCGCGAACCGGTCGCAACCCTGCCCGACGGGCTGGCGAGCTATGACCTGCAACTGGCCGACGACGGCGAAAGCATCGTCTACCGCTACGATACTAACGCTGCCCGAACGGGCATTTCGGCGCTTCTCGCCGACCTCAGCAACTCGGGCATCGTGCTGCGCGACATCTCGACGACCCAGAGTTCGCTGGAGGACATCTTCGTCTCGCTGGTCAACAGCGACGGGCTCGAAGGGGACACGCTATGAACTGGCGCGCAATCAAGGCGATCTACAAGTTCGAAATGGCGCGCTGGTGGCGCACGATCCTGCAGAGCATTGTGTCGCCGGTGCTCTCCACCGCGCTCTATTTCATCGTGTTCGGCGGGGCGATCGGCTCACGGATCGAAAGCGTGGAAGGAATCTCCTACGGCTCCTTCATCGTGCCGGGGCTGATCATGCTTACCATGATCACGCAGGGAATCTCGGTCGGCTCGTTCGGCATCTACTTCTCCAAATTCGTCGGCACGATCTACGAGATCCTGTCTGCTCCGGTCTCGTACATCGAGATCGTGTTCGGATATGTGGGCGCCGCGGCGACAAAGGCGCTGGCGCTCGGGCTACTCATCCTCGCCACATCGACCCTGATCGTGCCGCTGCAGATCGCCCATCCGTTCTGGATGCTCGCCTTCCTGATCCTGACGGCGATCACCTTCGCGCTGTTCGGGTTCATCATCGGTATCTGGGCCGACAATTTCGAGAAGCTGCAGTTAATCCCGATGCTCGTGGTGATGCCCCTGGTCTTTCTCGGCGGCGCCTTCTATTCCGTCGACATGCTGCCTCCGTTCTGGCAGGCGGTGAGCCACTTCAACCCGGTGCTCTATCTCATCAGCGGCTTCCGCTGGAGCTTTTACGAGATCGCCGACGTGGGCATCGGCGTCAGTCTGGCAGCAATCACCTTCTTCCTGGCCGCCTGCCTGCTGGCGGTGTCGTGGATCTTCAGGACGGGCTGGCGAGTCAAGAGCTGACCCATCCAGCTGGATCAGGGCTGAGTAACCCCTCAGTAACCATGACTCTCAAGGATACTGCGCCGGCAGGAACCCGGAGAGCCCGACCGCATTCATCCCGTCGGATTAACGGAGGTGGTTCATGAAGATCCATCCGTCCACAGATCATCTAGAAAGCCATGATCGGCTAACTACTGATCAGCCGCTGGCGGGGCAGCAGT
>JAEYRU010000149.1 GCA_023435335.1 Pseudomonadota bacterium | reverse complement strand
GCTTGTTGGCTTCACCCCATTCGGCGATCTGCGGCACTTCCCATTCCTTCATGGCGGGGTGGATATGCCGGAAGGCCTGCGCTACCGGGAACATCAGGTTGAGTTCCAGCCGACGCTGCCACATCTCCACCAGCGCCTCCCCAAGCGCGCCCTTGCCGAATAGCGCCGGTTGCGGGTGCAGCGCCTCGAAGTAGCGGCATATGGCGATGGATTCGGTGAGCACGGTGCCGTCGTCCAGTACCAGCACCGGCAGGCGCTGCAACGGATTCAGGCCCGCGATTTCGGGCGAACGGTGGCCGAGGGCGCCCATGTCGACAGGCACCAGCGGCACCTCGACGCCCTTTTCGGCCAGGAAGACACGCACCCGGCGCGGATTGGGGGCCCTGCCCCCGTCATAAAGCTTCATTCTTGATACTCCTGGACCCGACTGCCGGCCTGCCGCCCCATCGCATCGGGTCCGCCCGCAGCCGCCCGCCGGTTTGGTTTACGAATGGATAAATCATGTGCCTCGGAGAAGGGTCTCTTAATCATTCGGACCTAGCTTGCAGCCAGGACGGCGTGCAGAAACTGAACCGGCACATGGCGTTGCAAGGATCGCAGACGGCGGACAAGAACATAGTGGACCGCACGAAGGCCCATCGCAACAGCGATGTGGCCAAGGCCGTGCGGCGTACGCGCGACCGCTTGTCCCAGCGCGAGGGGATCCCGGATTTTGACCGCGAACTGCTGAAGATCCACGCCCGCGCGGTAGTCAACAGCGCCGTTGCGATCCCGTTGCTGATGATCTTCATCGGCGTCGGCGGCCTGCTCGCCGGCATGAGCCGCGAAATCCTCATCTGGACCGTGGCGGCGATCACCTGCTACGCCGTACTCGCCTTCGTCGCGAAGCGCGCGGATAGTGCGGAGACCGCCGAGATCGACCCCAGCAAGGTCAGGCGCAGTTTCCTCATCGGCCACTTCCTCAGCGGCCTCGGCTGGGCCTACTTCGCCCTCCTGGGCTGCGACACCTGCGGGGACGACCAGCTCGGCATCATAAAGGCCGTCGTGCTTCTCCTGGCGATCGCCGCCACCGCTCTCATCGCCTCGGCCCTGCGCGGCGCGCTCATCGTCACCTTCGCACTGCCCGTTGCCGTTTTTGCCATCTGGTCCGCGCAACTATGGGTGCCCGTCGAGGCACTGATGGTCGCGCTGCTCGTCGCGTCGCTGCCGTTCTTCACCTATGTCGCCGGACACCTGCACAAGTCGACGCTGATGCTCCTGTCTTTCCGCACAGAGAAGGACGCGCTCATCGCGGAACTGGAGACGGCGAAATCGATGTCGGACGAGGCGCGCCGCCGCGCCGAGGAGGCGAACCTCGCCAAGTCGCGCTTCCTCGCCTCCATGAGCCACGAGCTGCGCACGCCACTCAACGCCATCCTCGGCTTCTCGGAGGTGATGGGCAACGAGGTGCTCGGCCCCATGCAGAACGAGACCTACCGCGAATACGCCCGCGACATTCACGGCTCGGGGCAGCATCTCCTGAACCTCATCAACGAGATCCTCGACCTGTCCCGCATCGAGGCCGGCCGCTACCAGCTCAACGAAGAGCCGCTGTTGCTTGCCGACGTCGTTGAAGAGTCCTGTCACATGATGGAGCTCAAGGCGCGCAACAAGGGCATCCGGATCGTGCAGCAGTTCCAGCCCGGCTTGCCGCGGCTGTTCGCTGACGAGCGCTCGATCCGCCAGATCATGCTGAACCTGATGTCGAACGCGGTGAAGTTCACTCCGAGCGGGGGCGAGATCCGCGTACGCGTGGGCTGGACCGCCGGCGGCGGACAGTACGTCTCCGTCAAGGACAACGGGCCGGGCATCCCGCCAGAGGAAATACCGGTTGTGCTGTCGGCCTTCGGCCAGGGCTCGATCGCCATCAAGAGCGCCGAGCAGGGCACGGGCCTCGGTCTCCCGATTGTCCAGGGCCTGGCCGAACTGCATGGCGGCGAGTTGCAGTTCCACTCCAAGCTGCGCGAGGGCACCGAGGCGACCGTGGTGTTCCCGCCTGCTCGCGTGATGGAGGAACTCCCCGCCGTGCCGACGCAGAGAGCGGCGGCGGGCGGGCGCTAGCTGCGAACTACCCTGACTTCTCGGTAGCCTTGAGGAACTCGGCGGCGCCGGCATGGGCAAGGGCCGCCGCTTTCACCACTCCCGCCGCGATCGCCCCGCCGGCCCCGTCGCCGGTGGCCATGCCGAGCCGAAGAACGGGCTCCATGCCGAGCTCTGCGATCGCCTGCGACGCAAATTCCGATCCCGCATCTCCAACAACGCAATGGGCGATGCCGTCAGGCGCCAGCCCCCGCACGACCGCTGCCGCCGCCAATGCCGCTTCCCCATCAAGGATGACCGCCACCTGCTGCGCGCGCGCAGCGAGGATGGCTCCGGCAAGCGCGGCGATCTCGCGCCCGCCCAGCCGCCGCAGCACCTCCAGCGGATCGGCGAGGTGCCCGGCGTGGAGACGCAGAGCCTGCGCGACCGCCGCCCCGCCCGCCTCGCCCAGATCGGTCGGTTTAACCTCCAGCAGCGCGGAGAGCACCGCCGCCGCCGTAAGCTGGCCGCCCCGCCCGCCGTGGCCGGCCAGCACCAGGAGGTCGGTCCCGCCTGCCGTCGCTTCCATGCCGAAGGCAACCGTTGCGGCTGCGCTCTTCTCGTCGAGCGCGGCGTCCCGGGAAAAGTCTGCCGTCGGCATGTCGAGCGCCAGGTCGAACACCTTGAGGCCGAGGTCGCCGGCGACGCAGGCCTGGTTGACCGCGCCGCCGCCCGCCGCGCAACGCTCTACCAGGCTGCGCACCGCCGCATTGTCGGCAGAGCCCGCGGCGCCGGCGATGCCATGCGTTCCGGCGAACAGCGCCACCACCGGACGCATCACGCGCGGCGGGCGTCCCGTCCACGCGGCAAGCCACGTCGCCAGTTCGCCGGCGCGGCCCAGCCCGCCGACGGTTGCCTCGTAGCGGGACACTACTGCGGCGGCCTCGCGCGCGGGCCGCTCGGCCGCGCCGGGCAGGTCCCTGGCCAGATTGCGGATATCGTCGAAGGGCAGTCCGGTAATCATCGCTATGCTCGGCCGGTTACGGGATCTGGCAGGGCAATAGACGCAGCTTCGGCGCGGCACAACCGCCTTGCGCTCGCAGTGCTTGCAATCGGCGAAAACCCGTCCCATGTCAGGCTCGAACGGAACCCGACGATGTCCCTGATCGAATCGCCCTGCATCCTTGTCTGCACGATGGACCCGGCAACCGGCTTTTGCTTCGGCTGCGGACGCACGCGCGACGAGATCGCCGCATGGATTGGGATGACGCCGGCGGAACGGCGCGGGGTGATGGACACGCTGCCGGCCCGGCTGGCGACGGTCGAGCGCAAGCCGCGGCGCGAAACCCGGCGTGCGCGCATGGCACGCGAGCGCGGGAGCATGGCTTGATGTCGCGGCTTCCCTGGATCGCGCTCGCAATCCTCGGCGGCGGGCTGCTGTATCTGCTGCTCTCCGGCGCCGACGGCTCGCCCGCCGGCCTGCCGGGAGACGACTTCGCGCGGCTCGTCTACCTCACCGCGCTGGGCTTGGTGCTTGCCGCGGGGGTGATCGGCTCCGGCATCGGCCTGAGGGGTGCGGCCCGCTCCATCGCCATCTGGCTCGCCATCATCGTGGCGCTGGTCGCAGGATACCAATACCGCTACGAGTTGCAGGACGTGGCGAGCCGCCTCACCGCCGGCCTCGTCCCCGGCAGCCCGCTTTCCACAATCGACGGCGAAGGCCGCGTATCGGTGGCGCTGGAGCGGCTGCGGGACGGACATTTTGCCGTACGCGCCGAGATCAACGGGCGCGAGATGTGGATGGTGGTGGATACCGGCGCAACGACCTCCGTCCTGTCGGCGGCGGACGCCCGTGCGGCCGGGTTCGAGATGGAGCGGCTTGCTTATACTGTGCCGATCATGACGGCCAACGGACCCGCCAACGCGGCCCGCGTGACCGCCAACGAGATCCGCGTCGGCGATATCTCGCGCGGCCGGCTGACAGTGCTGGTGGCCCAGCCGGGCATGCTCGACCGCAGCCTGCTCGGCATGAACTTCATCTCCACGCTCACCGGCTTCGACATGCGCGGCGACCGCCTCACCCTGATCGACTGAGACGCTCGTTTCAGAGCAGGCTGACGGCGAAGCGGGCGGCCACGAACAGGCAGAACAGCCCGAACCCTACCTCCAGCTGGCGCTTCTTCAGCGCATGCGCGATGCGCACTCCATAAGGCGTCACCACCAGCGCTATGGGGATGACCAGGGCCACGGCGATCCAGTTGATATATCCGGTCGAGAAGATCGGAAGCAGCGGGTTGCCCCAGCCCGCCCAGATGTAGCCGATCGTGCCCGGTATCGCGATCATCACGCCGACGCCCGAGGAGGTGGCGACCGCCTGGTGGATAGGCCGGCCGTAGAGGGTCATGAAAGTGTTGTTCATGATGCCGCCGCCGATTCCCATCAGCGTCGACAGATACCCGATCACAAGGCCCGCGCCGAACCGTCCGGGCAGGCCTGGCAGGTCCTTGCCCAGGCGCCAGTGCTCACGGTCGAGCAGCATGCGCATCCCGAATGCGAAAATCAGCACCGCGAAGATGATCCTCAGCCCCTCGCTGGAAATGTATGCCGCGGTGAGCGATGCGAGCACCACCCCGATAGGTATGGACATCAGGAAGTTCTTGAGCAGGCTCGTATCCACCACGCCGCGTGCATAGTGGCCGGTGAAGGAGCGGATCGAGGTCGGCACGATGATGGCCAGCGAGCTGCCGACCGAAAGGTGCATGCGCACCGCCTCATCGACGTCGAGGAGCCCGAACACCTGATAGAAAACGGGCACCAGCACGGCGCCGCCGCCGATGCCGAGAATGCCGGCCAGCAGGCCGGAAACTACGCCGGCCGCGGCGATGGCCAGCGCGAATGTGATGATCTCGCCGGCCGGCAATTCGGAAATCGACATCGCGGGAACTCCCCCTCGTCCCGTCGTTATCCGGCTGCACGATGGATGTAAACAAGGGAAGAGCGACGGTAGCGCGCTGTGCAGCCTACGCGGCCGCCGCGTCCGCGGCAGCGGCGGTTACGGCCCTGAAGGCTGCGTCGAGCACCTCAGGTCCGGCTCCCGGTCGGGTGGCGTCGGTAGAGAGTATCTGGCGGAAACGGCGCGCGCCCGGCATCCCGTGGAACAGTCCGGTCATGTGGCGCGTGACGTGCGCCAACCGGCCGCCGCTGGCGATATGGCGCGCTGCATATTCCTCCATCTCCTCGATCACGCGCTCCCAGTCGGGCTCCCGCGCCCCGTCGCCCAGCAGTGCGTCGACCTCGGCAAGCTGGCGCGGATTGTGGTAGGCGGCGCGGCCCAACATGACGCCATCGACGCGGTCGAGGTGGCCATGTGCCTCCTCGATCGTCTGGATGCCGCCGTTAATGCCGATAAAGCGGCCGGGGTATTCGGCCTTCAGCCTATAGACGCGGTCGTAGTCGAGCGGCGGGACGTCGCGGTTCTCCTTCGGGCTCAGCCCCTCCAGCCAGGCCTTGCGTGCGTGCACCCACAGCGCGTCGGCGCCGGCCGCGAATACCTGCTCGGCCAGCGAGCCCAAAGCCTCTTCCGGATCCTGGTCGTCGACGCCGATGCGGCACTTCACCGTCACCGGAACGGACACACCGGCCTTCATCTGCGCAACACAGTCGGCGACCAGCGCGGGCGTGCGCATCAGGCAGGCCCCGAAGGTACCGGACTGCACCCGATCGGACGGGCAGCCGACATTGAGGTTCACCTCGTCATAGCCGAAGGACGCCCCGATACGCGCCGCCTCGGCCAGCTTCGTCGGCTCGGAACCGCCAAGTTGCAACGCCACGGGATGTTCACAGGCATCGAAACCGAGCAGCCGCTCGCGCGGGCCGTGGATCGCGGCGTCGGCCACCACCATTTCGGTGTAGAGCAGCGCGCGGCGCGTGATGCGGCGGTGGAAGAACCTGCAATGCCGGTCCGTCCAGTCCATCATGGGTGCGACCGCTACTATCGGCCCGGAGGAGTAGATCGTCTTCAATGCCTGATGCCGGTTGCTTCGCCTCTGGGCGGGTGCGCGGGTTTAGGCGCAAGATAGATTGCGCGTTTCATATCTTCAACGACCGCGCGGGACCGGCGTTCGTGCGGCATGGGATCCTCGGCATGCCAGCTCACTCGCCGGTGCTCATGAGCCGTGCCAGCGCCTCTATGCCTTCGATCAGTTCGCGCCGGCGCTGTTCCGGGAGGTTGGCGAAGCGGTGGGCGAAATCACCGCCGAACACCCGCGGCGCGTGCGAGACGAGCGCC
>JAEYRU010000017.1 GCA_023435335.1 Pseudomonadota bacterium | reverse complement strand
ATGACGCGTTCGCGGCTCGACAGCACCAGCCGGCCGATTGCCAGCTTGCCGGACTTGCGCATGGCTTCGCGCAGAACCACGAACGTTTCCTCGGCCATCGCCCCATCCGGCGCCAGGTAGTAAGGAGCATCCTGGTAGATAACGTCGACCGAGCCTTCGTCGACGAAGGCTTCGATGTTGATCGTGTGATTGGATTCGATCTTCACGCTTTCGAGGTCGGAATCCTCGATGATGACGTATTGCTTGTCGTCATATTCGTATCCGCGGACCAGGTCGGACCGCTCCACGAGGCCCAGTTCGGGATCGACCGGCTTCATGTTGATCCGGTTGTGCGTTTCCTTGTGAAGCTGATTGAACGTGATGCGGTCCTTCGAGGTGGTTGCCGGAAAAAGCTTGACCGGGCAGCTGACAAGGCTCAGCCGCAAATACCCCTTCCAACTGGCTCTGGGCGCCATCGTTCTCTCCTACGCGAAACTGTTACTTCACTGCCGAAAGCTCCGGCAGTTCTCGGGCGGACTCGTCGATATCGGCCCAAGGATCGCCTGAACTGGTTAAAAGTCCCGGTAGAGAAGAATAGTTCAAATCTTCCGGAGCGTCGATTGTCTCCAGATCCGGCCAGCTTAGTGGTGTAGAGGCGGGCAGGTGCGCCCGCGCCCGCAGCGAATAGGGCGCCACGGAAGTGGCGCTGCGCGCATTGCGGTGAAAGTCGATGAAAATCCGCCGCTTGCGGTTCTCCTTGCCCATGACCGTGGTGAAGGTCTTCGGGGCGGTAGCCTCGATCTTCGCTGCGATCGCGGCCGTGCGGGGATGTATCTGCTTCCAGCCGAGCCCGGGTACGATCGGCACCACCACATGAACGCCCTTGCCGCCTGACGTCTTGACGTAGGGCACAAGGCCGAGGGACTGCAGTTCGCCGCGAACATGCACGGCCGCCTCCACGATCTCGCGCCAGCCGATTCCTTCGCCGGGGTCGAGGTCGAATACGACGCGGTCGGGCTTGTCCGGTTTCCTGCGCGTCGAGCCCCAGGTATGGAACTCCACGACGCCGAACTGCGCCAGGGCGAGGTAGCCCTTCGCGTCCTCCACCGAAATGTAGGACTTCGTCTCGCCCTCGGAATTGGTCGTATCGAAGGTCTCGACCGAGGGCGGCATGCCCTTGAAAGCATGCCGCTGGAAAAAGCAGTCTTGCGGCCGTGCAGTCGGACACCGGACCAGCGAGACCGGACGGCCTATGATATGCGGCAGCATGAAGTCGCCGACGCTGGCGTAGTAGACCGCAATGTCCAGCTTGGTCGGGCCCGATCTCCCGAACATTCTGCGCGTCGGATTGGTCACCCAGATGGAGGCAAGGTCCGCGTCGGTTATCAGCCGCCTGCGCGGCGCGCTCGCGGCGGGTGTCAGTTCCGCCTCGCGCAGCCGCTTGAACACCGCATGCCGCAGCACGTTGTCGGTCGTCCGGTTGGAATAGTAGACCTGAGCGGAAAGGACGGGCCGCACGGGCAGCACGTCTTTCGGAGCGCCGTCGACCGGCGCGGCGCCGGCGCGAAGCGGCTCCAGCCTCTTGAGCAGGCTCCTCAGCGTCGCGGCATCGAACCCGGTACCGACCTTGCCGCGGTAGCGCAGCTCGCCATCCTCCCACTCGCCGAGAGCGAGTGCGCCAAGCCCGCCAGCAGCCTCGGAGACCGTGTATCCGGCGATCACGAAATCCCCGGCATGCGGCGCCTTGATCTTCAGCCAGGAATCGGTGCGGCCCGACTGGTAGGGAGCCGATACGCGCTTGGACACGATGCCTTCGAGGCCCAGTTCGGCCGCTCGCTCGAAGAATGCACGTCCCTCGCCCACGATGTGATCGCAGAAATGGATGGCCGGCCGATGCGCCTCCGCGCCGGAAAGCAGGCGCGAAAGTGTTTCCTTGCGCTTCAGCAGTGGCACCCCCGCGAGGTTCCAGCCGTCGAGATGGATGAGATCGAAGGCGAAGAAGAGGAGCTTTTCCGATGCCTTTGCCGACAGCGCGTCCTGCAGCGCCGCGAACCGGCTGATGCCCTTGTCGTCGAGCACCACCACTTCGCCATCGATTATCGCCTGGCGACAGGGCAGCGCGCGGAAAGCCTCGGCAAGGCTCCCGTATCGTTTCGTCCAGTCGAGCCCGCTGCGGGTGATCAGCCGCACGTCGCCGTCCTCGATGAAGGCCTGTGTGCGGTAGCCGTCGAGCTTGATCTCGTGCAGCCAGTCCGGCCCCTGCGGCGGCCGTTCCGCGCGCGTTGCGAGTTGCGGCGGGAAGCTGGAGGACAATGAGCCCTTCGCCGCCCCCTTCAGTCTCGCCGGTTGCGGCCGCGCGGAAGGCGATGTCGAACTCGTCGGCGCGACGAGTTCCTCGATCCGCCGACCGGACTTCACGCTTTCGGGGCGTGCCTCGAGTATATCGAGCTTCGTGTCCGCCGCCAGGTCGCGTTCCTTGAAGAGCAGCCAGTTGCGCTTTCCCTCGCCTGGCTTGGGCTTCAGGCGCGCCAGCATCCAGCCGCCGTTCAGCTTCTGGCCCGCGAGCCGGAACTTGAACGAGCCGGACGCCAGCGACTTGTCGACGTCGTCCATCGGCGCCCACACGCCGGTGTCCCACACGATCATCGGCCCGCCGCCGTATTCGCCTTCGGGGATGACACCTTCGAAGTCGATGTACTCGAGCGGATGGTCCTCGGTCTCCACCGCCAGGCGCTTGTCCCCGGGGTTGAGCGACGGACCTTTCGGCACCGCCCAGCTCTTGAGCACGCCGTCGATCTCGAGCCGCAGGTCGTAATGGTCCGCAGTGGCGGAATGCTTGTGCACGACGAAGCGGCTTGCGCCGGCCGGGGCCGCGGCGCCGGGCGGCTCGCTGGTGCGGGAGAAGTCGCGCTTCTTGCGGTATTCGGAAAGCTTGGGGCCGGGCATGCGCCAACTATCGGCGAGTTCGCGATTTTCGCAACCGTGACCACCGAACCCTGTGGGCGAAGTCCGCTATCGTTCATATCGCGTTTACGCCCCCTACCTAGGTTCGAGCCGGCTGGACTGGCAGCCGGATCGACTGTGGAGGCAACCGACGTCCGCGGTGACGAAGGAAACGGGGGGTGAAATGCGATACTTGCAACCGATTGCGGCGACGGTGGGAATTCTGCTCTCCCTGTCAAGCGCGGCCGCGCTCGCCGAGGGCGACCCGATATGGATACGCCACGCCGCGATTTCGCCGAACGGCGAGACCGTAGCATTCACCTATCGCGGGCAGATCTACGTGGTGGACGCCGACGAAGGCGGCCTCGCCACGCCCGTGACTTCCCAGGGCACCCACAGCTATGGCGCGGTCTGGCGCCCGGACTCGAAGGAACTGGCATTCGCTTCCGACGCCAATGGCGATGACGACGTCTACGTGACCGACTTCAAAGGCGGCTCGGTGAAGCGCCTGACATGGTCGTCGACCGACGAGGTGCCGACGAGTTTCTCGCCGGATGGCGCGAGCGTACTCTTCACCAAGCGCGGTCTGGGCGACGCGATGGCCAGCCTGCAGGCGCCCCTGTCAGGCCTGCCGCAGCTTTATGCGGTCCACACGGCGGACGGGCGCCAGCAACTGGTGCTGCCGAATGCGGCCGAGGAAGCGGTGTGGAGCGCCGACGGGACGAAGCTTCTCTACACCTACAATCCCTCGGTCGACCCCGGCGCGCGTCAGCATCGCGTGGCTTCGAATGCGCGCCAGATCTGGGTTTTCGACCGTGAAACGGGCCAATATGCCCGCCTTACAGACTCGGCGACGGATGAACTGGAGCCCGCCTGGGGTCCGGGCGGGCGCAGCGTGTACTATCTGGGAGAGGCTTCCGGCCGCCTGAACGTCTGGACCCGCGATCTGGCCACCGGCGCGAGCCGGCAGGTCACCCGCCACGAGGACTACCCGGTACGGCACCTGAGCGTCTCGGCGGGAGGAGACATCGCCTACGTACACAATGGCGCCCTCTATCACATGGCAGCCGGCGACGATGAACCGCGGCGGCTCTCCGTGATCATTCCCGAGCAGCGGATGGAACAGTCGCAGCGCAAGCTTTCCTTCGCCACGTCCGAGTTCGTCTCCTCGCCCGACGGAAGGCTGATGGCCGTGGTGCTCGACGCGGACGTTTTCCTGATCGATCGCGCCGGGGCGTACTATCGGGTCACCGACAGCGGAGGTCCGGAGCAGCACGTTGCCTTCTCCCCGGACGGCAGCAAGTTGGTCTATGCCGCTCTGCGAAACCGGGACTGGGGTGTCTACGGCGTCGACCTTGAGCGGGCGTGGGATGGGGCTTCGCTGATCCCCAGCTTCGAGGAACTGCCGCTGGTGGTCCAGACTGGCCGCAATTTCTTCCAGCCCCAGATTTCTCCCGACGGCACGCGACTCGCCTATGTAGCCGACCGGCGCGAAGTCGAGGTGCTCGAATTCTCGACGGGTCGCGTCGTGAAGCTGTTCCGGCCGCAGGATCACAACACCAGCTATCAGGATGGCGATCTCTGGTTCTCATGGTCCCCGGCTTCGGACCAGTTGCTCCTCAACTGGCGTCTGGTCGGGGGTGCGGAATTCGCGAAGGCGGGTGTTGTTCCGGCCGACGGCAGCGCTCCGATCCGCACAGTCAGTTCCGCCGTCACCCATCTGTCCGGCGGCAAGTGGAACGCCGACGGCACCCAGGTCGTGATGGTGACGCCCATGTTCGGTCCCCGCCAGATCGACCATAACTCCTCTGCGCTGGATCTCTACCGCGTGTTCATGTCCGACGAGGCGCGCAATGCGTTCCTGGAGACGGCCGAGGGCTGGGCTCCGCCCGGTGGCGGGCAACTCGGCAATGACGACGCTGTGCCGGTGAGCTATGCGTTTCAGCAGGGCCGTAACGCCACCCTCGAAGGTCGGCTTACGCCCGGCAGCAACAACATCGTGTACTACACACCCCTCGACGACGGACGCCATTTCCTGGCGGCCGCCGTAGACATGTCGATGAGCCTCGTCGTCGTGGCGATCGACCTTTACAGCGGGGAGATCCGGGAGATCACGGAACTGGAGGATGCGGGGGGTATCGAGGCCCTGTCATTCTCGTCGGCGATGGACGTCCTCGACGTCAAGACGGCGGACGGGATACTCAGCATCGCCATCCACGATCCGCAGTCGCGGCAGTTCGTGCCGGTCCGGATCGACTACAGCATCGAGCCTTCCGAGCGCCGCAATGCGGCGTTCGATGAAGCCTGGGCGGACCTGAAACACCGATACTACAGGTCCGATATCGAGGGTCGGGACTGGGACCGAATAGGCGCGAATTATAGGGCGTTCCTGGGCAGTATCGACAGTGACCGCGAGCTGGTGCAACTGGTCGAGGAGATGTTCGGGGAACTCAGCGCCTCCCATCTTTTCGTGGCATATGCCCATGTCCCCGATGATGCCCTTCTGGCAACCGATACCGCCTCGCTGGGGGTTTTCGTCGACTACGACGATCCCGGTCCGGGCGTACGGATAGCCGGTACCCTGAAGGGAGGCCCGATGGACCGGATCGCGCTCGCCGTCGAACCAGGCGATCGTATCGTGTCTGTGAATGGAAAGCCGGTCGCCAATACGGGCGCACTTGATCGCGCGCTCAATGGCATGGCCGGGCGCGCGGTGGCGGTGGGCCTGTTGCGAAACGCCCGCGATCGGGTCGAGGAGGTTCCGGTCAGGACGATCGATCTCCGGCAGGAGCGGGAGCTGAACCGGCTGCGCTGGGTCGACGACCGCCGTTCGCTCGTGGCCGAGCTTTCCAACGGCTGCATCGCCTATCAGCATCTGGCTGCAATGGACACCGCGAACTTCGCCGCCGTTTACGGCCGGCTGCTGTCGGAACGCGACACTGCACTGGCCGCGCTCGTCGACGTGCGCTCCAACGGCGGCGGCAATCTGACCAGCCAGCTCATGACGTTCCTCACGGGCGAGCCGTATGCGCGCGTCGGCCGCGAGGACCGGGTGTGGGCGGTGGAGCCGCTGGACCGGTGGACCCAGCCCAGTGCCGTGCTCGTCGACAGCTTCGCCTACTCCGACGGGTCGATATTCCCGCAAAGCTACAGGGACATGGGCATAGGACCGCTGGTCGGCGAGCCGCTCCTGAATACCGGAACGGCAGTCGATTACATCCGCTCGAAGCTGGTTCCCGAACTCGTGTACGGAATCCCGGTGCTGCCGTTCCGCAAGCTCGACGGGACCTTATTCGAGAACCTGGAGATCGTGCCGGATATCGAAGCGAGGTTCGATCCCAATGCGGCGGCGCAGGGACGCGATCCGCAGCTCGAGGCCGCGGTTGCCGCCCTCACGGCCGAAATAGGCGCGACGAAGGATTGCCGCGAGTGAACTAGGCGTCTGAACTTGCGCCCGGCCACGATGCGGTGGCGGTTCGCAAGCATCGTTGCCGGCGCGAAGCCGTTGTCATGCCGGTCCATCTCCCTTACGAGACCATCAGCGAAGCGGACAGGCGCAAACCCGGTTGCGATATGACAGGAGACGAGCATGACGTTCACGCCGCATGGAAAGCACTTGATCGCTGGCGAGTGGGTTGAAGGGCTGGAGATTTTTCGATCCGAGCCTGCGAGTGGACCGGCGCATGCCTTTGCGGTGGGCACCCCCGAACTCGTCGATCGAGCCTGCACCGCTGCCGAAGAGGCATTCTGGAGCTACGGTTATTCGTCGCGCGAGACCCGCGCTGCATTCCTGAACGCGATTGCCGACGAGATCGAGGCGCGTGCGTCGGCGATCACCGGGATAGGTACGCAGGAAACCGGCCTGCCGGAGGCGCGGCTCAACGGCGAGCGCGGCCGCACCACGGGTCAGCTCCGCCTTTTTGCCGCCCACATTCTCAAGGGCGACTACCTGGATCGCCGTCACGACGAGGCGCTTCCGGAGCGCCAGCCGCTGCCGCGGCCCGACCTCAAGATGGTCCAGCGGCCCATCGGTCCGGTGGCGGTGTTCGGCGCATCCAACTTCCCGCTCGCGTTCTCGACCGCCGGCGGCGATACGGCGGCGGCGCTTGCCGCGGGTTGCCCTGTCGTGGTCAAGGGTCACTCGGCGCATCCGGGTACGGGCGAGATCGTGGCCGAAGCCATTCATGCAGCTCGCCGCAAGCTTGATCTCCACCCCGGCGTCTTCTCCCTGATCCAGGGCGGCAACCGCGACGTCGGCGCCGCGCTGGTCCAGCATCCCAACATCAAGGCTGTCGGTTTCACCGGTTCGCTCGGCGGGGGCAGGGCGCTGTTCGATCTGTGTGCGCGGCGGCCCGAGCCGATCCCGTTCTTCGGTGAACTCGGCTCGGTCAACCCGATGTTCCTGCTGCCGCAAGCGGTGTCTGCCCGCGGCGACGCGATCGGCAAGGGCTGGGCAGCTTCACTCAGCATGGGTGCGGGACAGTTCTGCACGAATCCCGGGATCGCCGTGCTCATCGACGGCCCTGGAGCGGATCGTTTCGTTGATGCGGCGAAGGCGGCCTTGTCGGACGTCGGCGCGCAAACGATGCTGACGGACGGCATTGCGCAAGCCTACCGCAGTGGCCGCGACCGGGTCGCGGCATCGGCGGGCGTCCGCGAGATTCTGACCTCGACCTGCGACCTGCGCAACGCGACGCCCTACCTGTTCGAGACGAGCGGCGAAACCTGGCTGGACAATCACGTGCTCGGCGAGGAGGTCTTCGGCCCGCTCGGCCTCATAGTCAGGACAAGGGACGAAGACGAGATGCGTCGCGTTGCACTGAGCCTGGCCGGTCAATTGACTTGCACGCTACATCTCGACGCCGGGGACACCGCGCTTGCCGGTTCATTGATGCCTGTACTTGAGCGCAAGGCGGGCAGGGTTCTCGCCAACGGGTTCCCGACGGGCGTCGAAGTCGCCGACGCCATGGTTCACGGCGGGCCCTATCCCGCGTCGACCAATTTCGGGCACACCTCCGTCGGCACGTTGTCGATCCGCCGCTTCCTGCGGCCGGTATGCTTCCAGAACATGCCGGACGAGCTCCTGCCGCAGGATCTCCATGGTGGCTGACAGGCTGCGGGCGCGCGATAGCAACCGGACATCGGGATCGACGAGATCATCAGGAAACGGGTGAGTGGTGCCCAGGGGCGGAATCGAACCACCGACACGCGGATTTTCAATCCGCTGCTCTACCAACTGAGCTACCTGGGCATCCATGGCGGGAGCGGACTTTGATGCCCGGTCTTCGCCGCGCCGGCGGGTTGGTCGCCGCCGAAAGCGCGTGGGTTATAGCACGCAATTTCCGCCTGTCCAGCGCTTCCGCCCTGCGATTTGTGAACTGCCCTGGGGGTCGGCGCGCGCCGTCCAAACGCCGTCTCCTGGATTGACAGGACGTCAGTCCCGCTCTCCGCTTTCGGCGTCATCGCCCCCCTCCTCCTCCGCGCCCGGAAGCACATAGGAGCCGGAAAGCCAGCGGTTGAGATCGATGTTCTTGCAGCGCACCGAGCAGAACGGATAGGTCTCGCGCGCTGACGGCCGCCCGCATTCGGGGCAGGGGCGCTTGGGTCTGAGCGGCGTGACCTTCTCGGGATAGAGGCTCATGGTCGAATGTTTCAGGCGTGTGCCGACAGCCAGTTGAAGTGCACCTTGTAGCCGTCCGCTACGAGAAGATTGACGGTCTCGTGCAGCGGCAAGCCGACTACGTTGGTGTAGGAGCCTACGAGCTTGACGACGAAGACGCCGGCCAGCCCCTGGATGGCATAGCCGCCGGCCTTCCCTCGCCACTCGCCAGACGCGAGATAGCTTTCCAGCTCCTCCCGCGACAAACGCTTGAAGCGCACGCGGGTTTCAACCAGCTTCTGGCGCAGCCTGCCTGACGGCGTGATCAGGCACAGCCCGGTGAAGACCTTGTGCGAGCGGCCCGACAGCAGCCGCAGGCAATTGGACGCCTCGTCGACCATCTCGGCCTTGGGCAGGATGCGCCGCCCCACCGCGACCACCGTGTCGGCAGCCAGGATGTAGGCCTCGCCTTCATCGGGGTCCTTCAGGAAGACGCTGCGCGCCTTCTCGGCCTTTTCCCGCGAGAGGCGCTTGGCGAGCGAACCGGGATGCTCGGCCCGTTTGGGCGTCTCGTCGATGTCGGCGGGGATAAGGCGGTCGGGCTCGATGCCGGCCTGCTGAAGCAGTTCGACGCGGCGCGGCGATCCTGAGGCGAGAACAAGTTTCTGGAAGACGCTCATCGATGCCCTGCCCGTCGCTCAAGCGCGTCCGGCTGCTACTTGAAACGATAGGTGATGCGGCCTTTGGTGAGATCGTAGGGCGTCATCTCAACCAGCACCTTGTCGCCCGTGAGCACCCTGATGCGGTTCTTGCGCATGCGCCCCGCCGTGTGGGCGATGATCTCGTGCTCGTTCTCCAGCTTCACGCGGAACATCGCATTGGGCAGCAGTTCCGTCACCACGCCGGGAAATTCCAGTACTTCTTCCTTCGGCATATTCACCTTCGGGTTGGGATGGTCCCGGCCGGCGGCCGGAAATTCGCGCGGAACCTATATGATAAAGCCGCGCTTGTGAACACGGTTGTTTCAGGCGGAATCGGGCTTCCGGCGAGGGCCGAAGCGTTCGCCGATACGCCTTTCCAGCCGATCGCGCACGTCGCGGTAGGCGTTCATTATCTGCTCGCGCGTGCCGCTGATACCGGTCGGATCCGGCATCGGCCAGTATTCGACGTCCACGGCGAGCGAACGGGTCAGTTCCAGCGCGGCGTGGTGCGCTTCCGGAGAAAGCGTGACGATCAGGTCGAAGAAGTCGTCCTCGACCTGGTCGAGCGTGCGCGGCTGGCGATCGCCCAGCGCAAGGCCCGCTTCGGCGAGCACCGCATCGACGAACGGATCGCGCTCACCCGGCCGCACGCCTGCGGACGCCACGAACACGTCGCGCGGAAGCATCCTTCTGGCCAGTTGCTCGGCCATCGGCGAGCGCACCGCGTTCATGCCGCAGAGGAAGAGCACGGAGCGCGGCGCGGGCGCCTCAGCGGACAAGGCGCGCCTCCGAAGGTGCCACTCGCCGGCCAAGCGTTTCGATATCCGCCACTCGTCAGCCCCGCCAGTGCAGCACGCAAACCAGCGTGAACAGCCGACGGGCGGTGTCGAAATCCATCTCGATCTTGCCCTTCAGTCTGTCCATCAGCGTCTGCGAGCCGTCGTTGTGGATGCCCCGCCTGCCCATGTCGATCGCCTCGATCTGGCTCGGGGTGGCGACGCGGATCGCCTCGTAGTAGCTTTCGCAGATGAGATAGTAGTCTTTCACGATGCGCCGGAACGGCGTCAGCGAAAGGATGTGGGTGACGACGGGCGAGCCGTCCTCCCGCGAGATTGCGAAGACGAGCTTCGAATCGGCAAGTGACAGCCTGAGCTTGTAGGGGCCTCCGGCATCGCCGATTGGATGGAAATTGTTTTCCTCTATCAGGTCGAAGATGGCGACCGCGCGTTCATGCTCGATGTCCGGCGTGGAGCGGCCGATCGACTCGTCGAGTTCGACATCGATGAGGCGGGCGCTCGCGGATTGGCCGTCGCTCATCGCAGCCTACATGTTCAGCCGGATCGCCACCGAGCGGGCGTGCGCGTCGAGCCCTTCGGCCTCGGCAAGAGCGATAGCCGAGGGCGCGAGCTCCCGCAGTTGCTGCGGGCCGAGCTTGAGGATCGAGGTGCGCTTCACGAAGTCGAGCACCGAAAGCCCGGACGAAAAGCGGGCAGAGCGCGCCGTCGGCAGCACGTGATTGGAGCCGCCGACATAATCGCCGATCACTTCCGGCGTGTGGCGGCCGACGAATATGGCCCCGGCATTGCGGATTCCGGCAAGCAGCGCTTCCGCATCATCGGCGGCGATCTCGACATGTTCCGCGGCGATGCGGTTGGCCAGCGGCAATGCGTCGGCCAGCGAGCCCACGAGGATGATTGCCCCGAAGTCGCGCCAGCTCGCCGCCGCCGTCTGGGCGCGAGGCAGGCGGGCGATCTGCAGTTCCACCGCCCTTGCCACCGCGTCAGCCAGGCGCAAATCGTCGGTGATGAGGATCGATTGTGCGGCGGTGTCGTGCTCGGCTTGCGCCAGCAGATCGGCGGCCAGCCAGTCGGGATCGTTGTCGCCGTCGGCGATGATCAGCACTTCGGACGGTCCCGCCACCATGTCGATGCCGACCGTGCCGAAGACGCGGCGTTTGGCGGCGGCAACATAGGCATTGCCCGGCCCTACGATCTTGGCAACCGGGAGGATCGTTTCGGTCCCGTAGGCGAGGGCGGCGATCGCCTGCGCGCCCCCGACGCGATAGACCTCATGGACGCCGGCAAGCGAGGCCGCCGCCAGTACCAGAGGGTTGATGGCGCCGCCAGAGGCCGGCACCGTCATCACGATGCGCTCGACGCCGCCCACGCGCGCGGGCACGGCGTTCATCAGTACAGAACTCGGATAGCTCGCCGTGCCTCCCGGCACGTAGAGCCCGACCGCCTCGATCGCGGTCCAGCGGGAGCCGAGTTCCACGCCGAGCGCGTCGGTGTAGCGGTCATCTCTCGGCTTCTGGCGCTCGTGGTGGGAGGTGATGCGCTCATGCGCGTGAGCAAGCGCATCGAGCGTCCGTGGTTCGACGGCGCGACTTGCCTCGGCTATCTCGTCCTCTGAGACCCTGATCCCGGTTTTGTTCAGATCGATCCCGTCGAACCGGGCGGAGTAGTCGATCAGCGCGCGGTCGCCGTCGGCGCGCACACGCTGAATGATCTCCCGCACGGTGGCATCGACGTCCTCGGATACCTCGCGCTTGGTCGTCAGGAACGCCGCGAAGCGTTCCTCGAAGCCGGGCTCGCGCTGGTCGAGGCGGATCGCCATCCCGTCCTCAGATCTTGTGCCGCGGCCTGGCCGCGGCCTGCCAGGCGGCGCCAAGGTCCGACAGTCGGGCCTCGATGCACTCGACATCGAGCACAAGCGTCCCGCCCCCTGCGAAATCGAGTTCGATGCGCCCGGCGGGGGGCTCCGTGGCGATAAAGCGGGCCGCGAGCAGGCTGAGCACGTCGTCTTCCTTCTCGCGGTCTATGCCGGTGGAGCGCACATGCCTGACGCGCTCGAAATGGAGCACGCTGCGTCGGCGTTCATGCGCCCTTGAGAACAACGAACGCGTCTTCTTTTCCCAGGCGAAGCGATTCATGGTGAGGAGCACACGCTTCTCGGCCGGAAGCCAGGCGATGTCGCCGACCTTCATCACCGCGTCCTGCACATGCGCGGACACGATGGCGAGATCCTCTTCGTCGAGCGCTACGAGTTTCAGCAGCTGCATCTTGGCTTCGGCTCGGTTGAAAGACGCCTTCTGTTAGGCGTTCTGGCCCGGCTCTGCAACCGCGCCTTCCGGCCTATTCCGAGACGCGCTCCACCACGGCGCCGCAGTTGGACAGCTTCTGCTCCAGCCGCTCGAAGCCGCGGTCGAGATGGTAGACGCGGTGGACGGTGGTCTCGCCCTCCGCCGCCAGCCCCGCGATCACGAGAGACACCGACGCCCTGAGGTCTGTCGCCATGACCGGCGCGCCCTTCAGCGACGGCACGCCTTCCACGATCGCGGTCTGCCCCGACAGCGATATCCTCGCGCCGAGGCGGGCGAGTTCCTGCACGTGCATGAAGCGGTTCTCGAAAATCGTCTCGGTGATGCGCGACTTGCCCCTGGCCATGGTCATCAGGCCCATGAACTGCGCCTGCAGGTCGGTCGGGAAGCCCGGATAGGGCTCCGTGTTCACGTCGACCGCGGAAATGCCGGCACCGTTGCGCCGCACGCGGATGCCCGAGTTCACCGGGATGATCTCCGCGCCGGTCCGCGCGATCGTGTCGAGCGCCGTCTCCAGCAGGTCGGCGCGCGCGCCTTCCAGCAGAACGTCGCCGCCGGCCATGGCGACCGCCATCGCATAGGTGCCCGTTTCGATGCGGTCGGGGATCACGGCATGCTTGGCGCCGCCAAGCCGCGCCACGCCCTCGATCACGATGGTCGGCGTGCCGGCGCCGGAGATCTTCGCGCCCATGGCGTTCAGGCAGTCGGCCAGGTTGACGATTTCCGGCTCGCGCGCGGCGTTCTCCAGCACCGTCTCGCCCTTTGCCAGCGAGGCGGCCATCATCAGCACATGCGTGGCGCCGACGGATACCTTGGGGAATACGTAGCGGTTGCCGATCAGGCCCTTTGGCGCCCGTGCCAGCACGTAGCCGTTCTCGATCTCGATCTCGGTACCGAGCTTGGCAAGGCCGTCGATGAACAGGTCCACGGGCCGCGTGCCGATGGCGCAGCCGCCCGGCAGCGAAACCTTGGCCTCGCCCATGCGCGCCAGCAGCGGCCCGATCACCCAGAAGCTGGCACGCATCTTGGAAACCAGCTCATACGGCGCGGTCGTGTCGACGATTGACTTGGCGGAAAAGTGGATCGTGCGCGCATAGGACTGGCTGTCGCCCTCGCGGCGGCCGTTCACCATATAGTCGACGCCATGGTTCCCCAGGATGCGGATCAGCTGCTCGACGTCCGCCAGGTGCGGCACATTGTCGAGGCTGAGTGTCCCCTCGGTCAGCAGAGAGGCGATCATCAGCGGCAGCGCGGCGTTCTTGGCGCCCGAAATCGGTATCGTGCCATGCAGCTTGTTGCCGCCGACGATCCTGATGCGATCCATGAATTCCCACTCTCCCCGGCGCGAACGGCCGGCCTTAGAAACGCTATCGTCCCCCGGCCCCTCTAGACCAGACCCGGTTCCGGTTCAAGGAACAGGCGCCAGGAGGGTTAGCGCCAGCGGCAGCGACGCCCACCTAGTCTCCGTCCCCATCCCTCGGTTCGGAGGCCGATATTCCCGCTGGACGCCGGTCGGCCTCGCCCTCGCGCCGCGAGCGCGCCTGCGCCTTGCGCCGCTGCAGGTTGGCCCGGAGTTGCTCCACCAGCCGCGCCTCGCGGTCCTGCCGTGGCTTCTGCGTCCCCTCCGGCTTCTTGCTCATGCTTGTTCCTTCCGAATGCGGCGGAAGCGTGTTGAGGCGCCTATCTATAGGCCGCTTGCGGCGCACACGAAACCGCCTGCGGATATCCGACGCGAACATGCGTCCGCCGCGCTTGCGCTCATGTCCCGCCTGTGGCATTAGCGCCCGCGAATGCTGCGGTAGCTCAGTGGTAGAGCACTCCCTTGGTAAGGGAGAGGTCGAGAGTTCAATCCTCTCTCGCAGCACCATCGTTTCCCTTTACGGATCAGAAGGTTACGGGAAAACAAGGACTTGGGCTTGCCTTTGTGGTACACAAGGGTTATACACATGGTCCTTTGAATGACCCGTCCTTGGAAACACCCAAAGACCGGCGTGTATTATCTACGCCGCCGCGTCCCTGCCGATCTAATGGCATTGGTGGGCAAGGAGGTGATCAAGTTCTCCCTCCATACGAAAGACCCTGCCGAGGCACGACGGCGACACGTTGATGCCCTCCAGCGTCTCGATAGGGAATGGGAGCTGTTGCGGCGCAAGCCGGAGCCTCTGACGCAGAAGCAGATTGTTGCCCTTTCGGGGGAAGCCTATCGGGAACTAGTTGCGTTCGTCGATGAGGAGCCGGGGGAACCGGGGGTGTGGCAAGCGGCCCTTGCGCGAAACCGGCACGAAGTGGCAACCCGTCCTGAGAAGTGGTTTGGCC
>JAEYRU010000012.1 GCA_023435335.1 Pseudomonadota bacterium | reverse complement strand
TCATTACCGCCAGCCGGCTGCGGCTCAACGGCGAGGATCTGCTCGGCGCCAGCGATGCGCGTCTGGAAGAGTTGCGCGGCGCCTCGATGGGTATGATATTTCAGGAACCGATGACGGCGCTGAACCCGGTTCTGACGATCGGCGACCAGATAACGGAGACCGTGCGTCGGCACCTCAAGGTAGGCCGGCGGGAGGCCCGGGAGCGCGGCATAGAGGCGCTGCGCCGCGTGGGCATCCCCTCGCCCGAACGGCGCATGGACGACTATCCGCACCGCCTGTCGGGCGGCATGCGCCAGCGGGTCATGATAGCCATGGCGCTGATTTGCCGGCCCAAATTGCTGATCGCCGACGAGCCGACGACGGCGCTCGACGTGACCGTCCAGGCGCAGATTCTCGATCTCATGCTCGACCTGCAGGCCGAATACCGGATGGGCATCATCCTTATCAGCCACGATCTCGGCGTCGTATCCGCATTCACCGACAGGGTGCTGATCATGTATGTCGGTCAGGTGCTCGAGGACGCAAGGGCCGACGCCGTCTTCACGCGCCCGCTGCATCCCTACACGGAGGGGTTGCTGGCAAGCATTCCGCCGGTCGATCGCGACCAGGAGCGGCTCGAAGCGATCAGGGGCACGGTTCCGCCGGTCTTTGACCTGCCGCCGGGCTGCCGTTTCGAACCGCGCTGCGGCTACGCGCGGCCGGCCTGCGCCACGGCAGTCCCGGGCCTCATCGATTGCGGCGGAGGCCATCGCGCCGCCTGCATCCGCAATACCGGCTACCGGTTCACCCGGGTGGATGCGTGATGCCGGCCCAGTCCGCGCCCCTCGTGGTCGTCGATCGCCTCCGCAAGGACTTCACCGTCGGCAAGCGGGGAATGCTCGGCGATAGCCGTTCGATCCGCGCCGTGGACGACGTGAGCTTCTCGATTAATCGGGGCGAAACGCTGGGACTGGTTGGAGAGAGCGGGTGCGGCAAGACCACAACCGGTAGACTGGTCCTGCGTCTGGTCGATGCCACGGCCGGCAGCGTGAGGTTCGAGGACACCGACGTCATGTCGTTGTCGGCCAACCAGATGCGCGCCATGCGGCGCCACATGCAGATCATATTCCAGGATCCCTTCGGCGCTCTGAACCCGCGCATGACTGCCGGTGAACTGATTGTGGAGCCGCTCGTCATCCATGGCGTGGACGACGCCGTTGCGCGTGAACGGAAGCTGAGGCGCCTGCTCGACCGTGTGGGGCTGGCCAGCTTCCATGCGGGCCGTTATCCGCACGAATTCTCCGGCGGCCAACGCCAGCGCATCTGCATTGCCCGTGCGCTGGCTCTCGAGCCGGCCTTCATCGTCTGCGACGAGGCGGTCTCGGCGCTCGACGTGTCGGTGCAGGCGCAGATCCTCAATCTGCTGCAGGACCTGAAGCGCGACCTGGCGCTGACCTATCTGTTCATATCCCATGACCTCGGGGTGGTCCGCCACATCTCCGACAATGTGGCGGTGATGTATCTTGGCCAGATCGTCGAACTTGCCGGGCGGCGCGCGATTTTCGAGCGCCCCGCACACCCCTATACGCAGGCACTGCTGCAGTCCGTGCCGTCGGCCGCCAAGGGGCGCAAGTCCTTCTTCACGATAGAGGGCGACGTGCCGAGTGCGGCGAACCCGCCGAGCGGATGCCGTTTCCATACCCGTTGCCCGATCGCCATCGCGCGATGCTCATCCGAGCCTCCGGCATTGCGCGAGATGGCGCCCGGTCACACCGTCGCCTGCCATCTGGCAGGAACCCCTGCGAACCCGCTTGTGCAAGCGTAGGCATTGTACCGCTGGCCATCCGCGGCGCGGGCGCAAGCGAATGTCGCGCGACCCTCAGTCGATCGCCGGCGTCCTGTAGAGCACGCGATTGCCCACCTTGATTTCGGCATCGACCAGATACGGCTTCAGCGCGGGCAGGTCGACATCGATCCCGAGGCCGGGACGTTCGGGAGCGCGTATCTCGCCGTTGCCGTCACGCAGGATCGGATTTGCCGTCACCGCCACTGCCAGCGGCTTCGGCGCCGCGGGATACTCGCAGATCCGGTCCTTCTCGATGCCGGCATACGCCTGCAGCGATGCGCTCAGCGCCAGGTGTGTCGTGAAGGTGTGGTTGACGTAGGTGATGCCGCGATCCACCGCGAGATCGGCGACGGCCTTCGACGGGCCTATCCCGCCGATGCGGCCGGAATCGACCTGAATGTAGCCGACATTGCCGTAATCCATGAGATGGCGGGCCATCGCGACATTGTGCGCCGCCTCCCCGCCCGCCACCCGCACCCGCGAGGGCTTCTTCGCAAGCGCCGCATAGGCTTCATAGGCGTCGCCGAAGAACGGCTCCTCGAACCACAGAGCACCGGCCGCGTCGAGGCCGGCGAGGCGCTGTGCCGCCCGGTCGACATCCTCGCGGAAGATCTGGCCGACATCCACCATCAGATGCGCATCGGGGCCGATCCCTTCTCGCGCGGCCGCGAATTGGTCGGCATCGGCCTTGACGTCGAGCGTGCCTATCGGCCCCCAGCCGAACTTTGCGGCATGGAAACCGTCCGCGCGTGCTTTGCGGCCCCTTTGCAGCGTCTCCTCCGGCGTATCGCCGAAAAGCAGCGATGCGTATGGGATCTTGGGTTCTGAGCGCCGGTACCCGAGCATCTTCCAGACGGGCTCGTCGTTGCGTCGGCCGAGCAGGTCCCACAGCGCCATCTCGATCCCTGAGAGCGTGTGCGCGGCCTGCAGCAAGTCCATGCTGTCGCGCGCAACGAGCGCGCTGATGCGGGCGATGTCGGCAGCTCCTTCCAGGTTCTGCCCGAGCACCGACATCGCGACAGGCCGACACGCGCCGTGCGACATAGGACAGATGAATGCCGCAATGGACGGCAGCGGCGCTGCCTCGCATTCGCCCCACCCGATATGGCCGCCGGCGGAAACGCGCACGATCAGTGCGTCCTGACTGCCATCCGCTTCGGTCGTGACCTCGGGCATGGCGAAATAGAAGAAGTCGACGGACTCAATTTTCATGAACTGGATTGCCCCGTAATGGCGTCTGACGGTGGATTTACGCGGGATAGATTGCTGCTTTCGGCACGAAATCGATGTCATTATCGAGCGGGTAGATCGGCCGCATGCAGATCGTGTGCCCCAGGCTGCGGATATCGGCCGAGGTTGCGCCGGGCGCATCGATGTTGAAGTTTTTCTCGACCCAAGCGTCGTACATGTGGAATTCGGTGTGCGGCGACTTCACCACGATCAGGTCGAAATCCGTCGGATTGCAGCCGTTCGCGTAGTACATGGCCCGGTCGAACAGACTGATAGACGTGGAGAAGACGACGATCGTGAAATTGTCGAAGGTCAGCACTGCCGTCGGACCCGCTTCGAGCTCGGTCTTCATCGTCTCCAATCGCGATTGTCCGTCGGACAGGAGCTTGACCCGCGCGTTAACCGGCATCGGCTTGAATCGGCCTGGATCGATCGCCCCGCCAAGAGTGACGGAGATCGTGGCGCCGACACCGGCCTTGTGGGCAGCGGCCGCAGCCGCCGGATCGACGATCTGCGCCAAGACCCTCTTTGCGTAGCCTGCCTCCTTCAGCGCCGCGATGATCGCATTGGAATCGCCGGTGGCGCCGGATGACGTGGCGTCGGCTGCGTCGGTGAACACGACGGGACCCTTCATCGTGCGCGCCTGGGCGATGGCCCGCTCGAGCGGGATCAGCTTGCCCTGCATGCGGAAGCGCTGCGGCCAGAATTCCTTGGCCAGGCGGATTGCCTCGCCTTCCGCCGCGTCGGCGTCGCCGTCCGTCGCCACAATGACCTGCGTGCACAGTTCCGGTACGTCGGTGAATGGATTGCCGATCATTATGCCCGCGGCCAGCGCCGTTCCGTCGCGTTCGATCCGCTGGCACTCGCGAATGAGATCGCCGTAGCATCCGGTCGCGGTGATCAGTTCATCGCCCCGCACCAGCGCCGGGATGACCACCCGCGCCAGAACGGGTCTGACCCCGTCCTCAAGTATTCGAAGCAGCAGCCGTGCGGCGCGCGCGCCGGTGTCCGCGAAGTCGACGTGCGGATAGGTGTGATAGATCGTCAGGCCATCGACCTGGCGCAGCATTCGGTCGGTCAGGATGCCGTGGAGATCGAGCGAGATGACGATCGGGACGCCAGGGCCTACCATCTTGCGTATCTCGGTAAGCAGATAGCCCTCGGGATCAAGTTCGCCGTCCGCTCCCATGGCCCCGTGCAGCGAGGCGTAGACTGCGTCAATGCCGTCGATACCTGCGCGGACGGCATCGAGTATTTCGGACGACAGCCGCGCCCACCCCCTGGCAGACAGAAGTCCCGCGCTCCCCGCCCGCGCCGCGATCGTGGGCACGACGGTGACGTCCGGTCGCTGCGCGAAGACCTCGAACGCGCCCCCGAGCTCGGTGTTCAGACCCCGATGGCTGAAGAGCGCATCACCCCTCGAGATGTGAAAATTCCCGTATTCCGATTGAAGCGGATTGAACGAGGAAATCTCCTGTTTGCAGTCGAGGACGAGTATTCTGGGCATGCTCGATACTCCGGGATCCGCTCCACGCGGGACGTCCCCGTTCATGGGTTCAGTTCGTGGAAGCGTAATCGGTCATGACGACGGCCACCGTGTCACCGCGACCGACACGTCCGGGGCCGGCCGACATCCACAGCACGCCGTCATGCTTGTAGCGGAGCTCGATCGGCGGGCGGTCGACATCCTCTACGAAGTGGAGGTAACCGGCGGGCTGGCCCGCAAACACCTGCTCGCCAACGACATTGCATGGCTCGAACGTCCCCACGGCCGGCGCAAAAGTGTAGAGGTTGCGATCGGCAACCATCATGTGGCGCGTCCCGGGGCTGCCATCGGCCTGCACCGTTTCCGGTTCGCCCTCGATTACCTTGAAGTGCTTGAGAATGTTCTCGATTCCGCGGCGGCCTATGCTCACGCCCTCGACGCTGACCCGTCCCCAGCCGCCGAGCTCCGTCCCGAGCGAGATGATGCCACGCCGCTCGACGCAGGACGTGAAGGTCGCGCCCTCGTCGACGCCTCCGAACACGACGTTGAAGGGCGCGCCGAACGCGGCCGCCGCCTCCATCGTGCGCTTCATCATGACCTCGTCCCCGACGTCGTGCATGTTGGTTGAGGGCACGGAGTCGCCGGAGTGGCCGGCCGTGTGCATGTCGATCGAGACGTCGGCCATCGGCAGGATTACGCTGTCCATGTAGTGCGCCAGCATTTCGCTGAAGGTTCCGCGCGGGTCTCCCGGAAAGCAGCGGTTCATGTCGCGATTGTCCACCGGCGACAACCGCGTATTGCTGTGAACCGCCGGCACATTGACGGCGGGCATCATGATCACGCGTCCCTGCACCTTGCCGTGGTCGAGGGTCTGCGATAGCCGCGAGATGGCGATCGGTCCCTCATATTCATCACCGTGGACAGCGCCGGTTAGAAGCACGGTCGGCCCGGTGCCGTTCTTGACGACGATGATGGGTATCTCGACGATGCCCCAGCCCGAGGTATTGCGTGATAGCGGCGCGCGCAGATAGCCCGCCTGCCTGCCGACCCTGTCAAAATCGATATCGCCGGCGATGCGGCTTTTGGCAGCTTCAGAAGCCATTAATGAACCCTCGCGCGCTCTCTTGAATTGTATAATTGTATACTATATCGATCAGTGTCAACACGGTCCCGATAGTATCAACACCGTTCGGAACGGCCGCGCCGCAGGAGGGTCAGAATGCACGCGCCAGCGACAAAAAACACCGCGCCGGTGCGCATCACGCGCGTTGTCGTGGCGCCGCTGATCGGCGAGAGCCCGCCCGGCGGATGGGCGGAAGAGATCAAGGCTGACGATTCGATCCACGCGCTGATCGCGGTTCACACCGATGTCGGCGTTACCGGCTTTGGCAGCGCGTTTACCGACGGCCGGCTGGCCGCGGCGGGCGTCAAGGTTCTGGAGCCGCTGCTGATCGGCGAGAACGCGCTCGAGCCCGAGCGCGTCAGCGAGAAGCTGCATCAGAACACGTTCTGGATGGGACGCGGCGGAACGCTCACCCACGCCATCAGCGGCATCGACATCGCGATGTGGGACATTCTCGGCCAGGTGACCGGACTGTCGATCGGACGCCTCGCCGGGGGCCGCTATCGCGAGCGGGTCACTCCCTATTGTTCGCTGCTGATGGACGAGCCGTCGCTCATGACCGACGCGATCGCTCGCTATCGGGAGCAGGGCTTCCGCGCATTCAAGATCGGCTGGGGGCCGTTCGGCCGGCGGGATGACTTCAAGCTGGACGAGGCCATCGTGGAAGCGGCCAAACGTGCGCTTCCGTCGGGCGGCAAGCTGATGGTCGACGCGGGCGCGAGCGACGCCTACTGGCCGAACGGCCTGAAATGGGCGCTCCGCACAGCCGACATGCTGGCCGACCACGACGTGCACTGGTTCGAGGAACCGCTCCGGCCCGACGATATCGACGATTTCGTCACGCTGCGCCGCGAAAGCCGCATCCCGATCGCCGGCGGGGAGGTACTGACGCGCCGCCAGGCCTACCTGCCCTTCTTCGTTCGCGGCGCGTTCGACATCGTCCAACCCGACGTGACCAAGGTCGGCGGGTTGAGCGAACAGCGCCGCATCGCGAGGCTGGCGCAGGATTTCGGCATCCGATACGTCGGCCACGGCTGGAACACCGCGCTCGGCCTGGCAGCCGACCTGCAACTGGCGGCCGCGCTCCCCAACGTCGACCTTGTCGAGTACATCGGCGGCAGCGCCTATGTGGACAACCTCATGGCCACGCCGTTCCAGCTGGACGCGGACGGCATGCTGCCCATCCCGGACCTGCCAGGCCTCGGCGTAACGCTCGACCCGGACAAGGTCGCCAGGTGCTCGCCCGAGGCCGCGCAGCTTTTCGCGCCCGATTGACCAAAGGGACAGCCGGCATGAACCAGTATGACCTCCATGGGCGCGTCGCCATCGTCACGGGTGGCGCTCAGGGCATCGGCCTGGCGGTCGCCAGCAGACTGCTGGCGTCCGGAGCGCGGGTCAGCCTGTGGGACCGCGACGGCGAATTGGTCGAACGCGCGGCCGCGGAACTGGGGCCTGACGCGCACGCCATCGTCGTCGACCAGACCGATACGGCTGCAATCAAGGCAGCCGCGGACGCGGTTGCAGACAGGCTCGGCAAGATCGATGTGCTGGTCGCCAATGCCGGCGTGGCCGGGTCGAATGGCGCGGTCGTCGATTACGATGTCGACGAATGGAAGAGCATCGTCGACATAAACCTCAACGGCGTCTTCAATTGCTGCAGGGCGGTTTTGCCTCACATGATCACGCGCAACTACGGACGCGTGGTCAATGTCGCCTCCATCGCCGGCAAGGAGGGCAATCCCAACGCGGCCGCCTATTCCGCCTCAAAGGCGGGAGTGATCGCGCTGACCAAGTCGCTGGGCAAGGAAACGGCGGATCGGAACGTCTCGGTCAATTGCGTGACCCCGGCCGCCGCCCGGACCCGCATCTTCGACCAGATGCAGCAGAGCCACATCGACTACATGCTGTCGAAGATCCCGCGCGGGCGCTTCCTGGAGGTCGATGAGGCCGCCTCGATGATTGTCTGGCTGACGACCGAGGAAAACTCGTTCACGACCGGTGCGGTCTTCGATCTTTCGGGCGGCCGCGCCACCTATTGAGGAGGCGGTGGGCAAGCAGCATCTTTGCGCCGCTGATGCCCCTCGAAACGGGGAGACCACACCCTCCAACCGATCTTGGGGCCTGGCCGCAGCAGCCTTCGCTCCTCATCGGAAACCGTCCGCCTCAGCCGGCTTTTGCCCAAGGGCAGTCGATGTCCCGCCAGTAATGCACGCGGCGTTCGCAGAACTTCAGGCCCTCGCCCGAAATGCGGAAGCGGTCCTCCGACCAGCCGGTCACCTCGACCACCTTGCGCCCTTCCTCGCCGAACCATTTCGTCACGGTCCAATAGCTCTTGCAGGCGAAGCCGTCTGCCGTGGGCTCGATGATGAGATTGTCGATGTGATGTTGGCGTCCCCGGAACTCAGGACGCGCTGTCAGGTCACGGGCATAGGCGAGGAACGCTGCACGGCTGGGATAGACGTTGCCGGCTGTATCCTCGAATACCGCGTCCTCGGTGAAGATGTCTTCAAGCGTGGCCACATCGGCCATATCGAGAGCCCAGACGTAGACCGCGAACAGATGCTGGATGGCGACATAGTCGTGGGGCAAAGGCGCTGATTTCATGCGGGCGACTCCTGGTTGAGCGGGGGCAGACTAGAGCTGCCCCAAGGGCTTGACCTCCAGCACGTCGA
>JAEYRU010000295.1 GCA_023435335.1 Pseudomonadota bacterium | reverse complement strand
AGATGCGCGAGCTGATCGCGCAGGAGAAACCGCCCGCGGGCATATGGGACCTGAAGCTCATCCCGGGCGGGCTGATCGACCTTGAATTCATCGCGCAGGTAGCGGCGCTGCTCGGCGCGGTCGAGGGCGACGGGCGGGCGACCATGACCGCCGAACTGCTCGCGCGTCTGAAGCCGGACTTCGCCGAGCCGCAGGTCAGGCAGGAGCTGTGCGAGGCGCTGGCTCTCTATTCCGGACTCACTCAGACGATCAGGCTGTGCCTGACCGGCGCGCTCGACCGGGAGGACGTGCCGCCCGGCCTCGCCGACATGCTGCTGGCGAGTACGGACCTGCCCGATATGGCCGTATTGGAAGCGCATGTCGAAGAGAGCTCGCGCAGGGTGCGCACCCACTTCGACCGTCTTCTTCGCGGAAAGCGCGCCTGACACTGCCGGAAGCCGCTGCCGGAAGCCAATACCGGATCAGGCAGCCTTGGCCCGCGTGCTGCGCAGCCGCCTTGCCTTGCGAAGCGGGATGCGCACCGAAACGATGGTGCCGGTCCCTTCCTTCGAGCGGATCTTGAGGGCCCCGCCGTGCAGTTCGGCCAACGAGCGCGAGATGGCAAGCCCCAACCCGGAGCCGGTATGGCTCTTGGAGAACTGGTTCTGCACCTGTTCGAACGGGCGGCCGAGCTTCTTCAGCGCATCGCGCGGGATGCCGCAACCATTGTCCTCGATGGTCAGGGTCACCGCATCCGCCAGCTTGCGCGCGCGCAACTGAACGTGGCCGCCTTCGCCGGTGAATTTCACCGCATTGGAAAGCAGGTTTAGCACGATCTGCTTGATGGCGCGCCGGTCGGCGTTCAGCGCCAGCGTCTCCGCCACCTTGGTTTCCAGCGTGATCGACTTGTCCGCCGCCTGAAGCGACACCACCCGCACCGTCTCGTTGATCAGCGGCGCGAGGTCGATCTTCTCGCGGTCTATCGAAAACTGGCCGGCTTCGATCTTGGACATGTCGAGTATGTCGTTGATGACCCCCAGCAGGTAGCCGCCGCTGGCGTGGATGTCGCGGATATACTCCTCGTATTTCTCCGACCCAAGCGGGCCGAACAAAGCCGATTGCATGAGCTCGGAGAACCCGATTATCGCATTGAGCGGCGTGCGCAGCTCGTGCGACATGTTTGCGAGGAATTCCGACTTGGCACGGTTGGCGGCCTCTGCCCGCTCGGTTTCGCGCATGTACTTGCGGTTCAGCTCGACCAGCTCGGCCGAACGCTCCTCCTCGGCCCTGCGTGCGAGGCTGAGGTCGTGGATGGTGGCCATCAGGCGCCGCTCGCTGTCCACCAGCTTTTCCTGGTGCAGCTTGATCTGCGTGATTTCCGTGCCCACCGAGACGGTGGAGCCGTCGCGCAGCGTAAGCTCGTTGACCTGCAGCCAGCGGCCGTCCGCGAGCTGCCGCTCGTAGCTGGCCCCGCCCTTGCTCGAAGCGGGGTTGGGCAAGCGACGGTCGGTCACGAAAGCGGTCATCCGGCTTTCGATCTGTTGCCGCGTGGCCCCCGGCCTCACCTCGCTCGCCGGCAGCCCCGTGTCCTGCAGGAACTTCGTGTTGCACATCACGAGCCGTTGGTTCGCATCCCACAGGACGAAGGATTCGCCGACGCTTTCGATCGCGGTGCGCAGGCGCATGTCTGCCGCTTCCGACCGCTGCACGAGATGCCGCTGCTCGGTCACATCGACGGCGATGCCGATCAAATGCACCTCCGGGGCTTCCGGGTCGATGACCTGCGCGCGGGCGCGCATCCAGACCCATTGACCGCCTGCGTGGCGCATTCGAAACACCTGGTCTATCTGGTCCGTTTCCCGGGCCACGATGCGGTTGGCAAGCTGGAAGAGGTCACCGTCCTCGGGATGGATGATCTTCGCCACCTCGCCGAAGGACAGCATCGCCTCGCATGGCTCGTAGCCCAGCATGTCGAACATGGACCGCGACCAGTACATTCGGCCGCGCGCCATATCCCAGTCCCACAGGCCGCAGCGGCCGCGCACCAGGGCCAGGTCCACCCGCTGGTGGGCTTCCAGATAGAGGCGGTCCGCCGCCGCCGCCCGCGACGCCTGGGTGAAATAGGCATAGAGGATGACGATCAGTACCGTCGCCGTCAGCACGAACAGCGTGACGTTGAGCGACACGGTCTTGTTCCAGCTGTCGAGCACCGCGGCATGCGGCACCATGACAAGCACGCCCGCGTCGCGCGCGGCGGTCATGTGGAAGCCTGCGTACCAGACGTCGCCGCTTACCAGCACATCCAGCACGCCGGCGCGCTTGCCGAACATGAAAAGGGGCTGTCCGCCGAGGAAAAGGCTGTCCAGCGGTCGCCCCACCCAATCGCCCGCATTGCGGCTCGTGGCCACGAGCTTGAGGCTGCCGTCCGTGACTGCGACGACGTGCGCGGGGCTCAAAGAGCCGTTGCGGCCGAACGCCTCGACGATTTCCCGCCTTGAGGCATCGGATACCGACCCGTCGCGGGCGGCGAGTTCCAGGGCCCCGGCAGCTTGCCCGGCCGCGAGCAGGATCGTGTTGCGCGCGTCGCGCTCGATCTCGTCGCGCTCCGTCATCAGCGAAAGGACGCGGGAGGACGCCACGACCACGAGGAAGATCATGATCAGCGTCGGGATCGAGCGCCTCAGGTAGGGCTCGGCCGCGAGCAGCTTCTTGTAGGCGGGCGCCGCGATCATCTTCGCGTTTCCGGACAGACCCGCTGGTTCGCGACTGGCGCTCTTGCGCCAGGCCAACAAAGTCTCTTCGGCCGCGCGCAACGCGTCCGCCTTAGCCATGAACGGCTCCCCGATGCCGGTTCTTGTGATGATCCGGATACGCCGCACTGCCGAATCGACCCTAAGGAATCAGAGGTGATTCGCGCTGTCCAGAGGGCATGCTCGTTTTTTGTTCAGGTCCCGCCGGCACCGTCAGCCGAGTGTGCGCTCCACGATGTCGGCGAGGTCGCGCGAAAGGTCCTTCCTGGCGGCAATGTCCGAGAGTACTTCCCGTGCCGCGGCCTGCCTTTTCGGCTCCAGCGAACGCCATGAACGGAAGGCGGTGGCAAGCCGCGCCGCAACCTGCGGATTGCGCTTCTCCACCTCCAGGATCGTTGTGGCATGCAGCCGGTAGCCGCTCCCGTCGGCGCTGTTGAAAGCGGTCTGGTTGGCGCTGGCGAAGGTGCCGGCCAGCGACCGCACCCGGTTGGGATTGGCCATCGAGAAGCGTGGATGCTGCATGAGCTTCGCTACCCGTGCCACAGTGGCGGCTCCCGGCACGGTAGCCTGGATCTGGAACCACTTGTCCAGCACCAGCGCGTCCTCGCCATGCCGCTGCTCGAATTGCGCCAGCGCCGCATCGGCTTCCGCCGATCCGCTGAATCGGTGGGCGAGGATGGTGAGCGCCGCCGCCCTGTCCGTCATGTTGGTAGCCCACTGGTACTGCCGCGCCGCCGGCGCGGGGTCCGAGGCGCCGAGGCACACATAGTCGAGCAGCATGTTCTTGAGCGACCGTCGGCCGGCGCTTGCCGCATCCGGGCTGAACTTGCCCGCGTCGTGCAGTTCGACCATGGTCCGCTCGAACACCGCCGCATTGGCTTCCGCGATGTGGCGGGCCAACGCCTCGCGTGCGGCGTGTATGGCATCCGGGTCGATGTCGGCGCCGATCTCGCGGGCGATGTCGGCCTCGGCCGGAAGGTTGAGCATCAATGCCCGGAAAGCCGGTTCGAGCCGGCTGTCAGCCGCGATCTCCCCCGCCAGCGGCGCAAGCTCCTTGCCGAAGGCGAGCTTCCTGCCGCCGCGCGATTTCTTCACCGCGGCGATCATCGCTTGGGTGAACAGCGTGTTGAGGGCCTCCCAGCGCGAGAACGCATCCGGGTCATGCCGTGCCAGGAACAGACGATCGGAATCGCTCTGCTCGACGGCGAGCGTCACCGGCGCCGAGAAACCGCGATTGAGGGACATGACGGGGCGCTCGCCGACATTGCGGAAGCGCAGCGATTGCTTGCGCTTGGTCAGGTGGATGACGCCGTCCTCCACCGTCCCGCCCTCCGGCGCCTCGAACGGCAGGTCCTCGCCGTTGGCACCGATCAGGCCGAACGCGATGGGGATATGCATCAGTCGCTTCCGGCTTTCGGACGGGGTCGGCGGCACCGACTGCTCGAGTTCCAGCGTGAATTCCCGCTTGCCCGCGTCGTAGGAAGAGGTAGCCGCGACGTTGGGAGTGCCGGCCTGGTGATACCATAGCGAGAACTGGGACAGGTCCTTCCCCGACGCCTCCTCGAAGCACCGGACAAAATCCTCGATGGTGACGGCCTGCCCGTCATGCCGCTCGAAGTAGAGATCCATGCCGGCGCGGAATGCCTTCCGGCCGATGATGGTGCGGATCATGCGCACCACTTCGGAACCCTTCTCGTAGACCGTCGCGGTATAGAAGTTATTGATCTCGCGGTAGCGCCTCGGCCGCACCGGGTGCGCCAGGGGCCCCTGGTCCTCGGGGAACTGCAGCGCGCGCAGCGTGCGTACCTCCGAGATCCGCTTGACCGGGCGCGAACGCATGTCCGCCGAGAATTCGTGGTCGCGGAAGACGGTCAGCCCTTCCTTCAGGCAAAGCTGGAACCAGTCCCGGCAAGTGATTCTGTTGCCTGTCCAATTGTGGAAATACTCGTGGGCGATGATCGCCTCGATATTGGCGTAGTCGGCGTCAGTCGCGGTACCTTCGTCGGCCAGCACGTACTTGTCGTTGAAGATGTTGAGGCCCTTGTTCTCCATCGCCCCCATGTTGAAATCGGACACCGCGACGATGTTGAATACGTCGAGGTCGTATTCGCGGCCGAAGACTT
>JAEYRU010000137.1 GCA_023435335.1 Pseudomonadota bacterium | reverse complement strand
CTGCTCGGCCGTCTGCAGGTCCACCGAAACGAGCTGGCTCACGCCCTGCTCGGCCATGGTCACGCCGAACAGGCGGTTCATGCGCGCCATGGTGATCGGGTTGTGCGTGATGATGACGAAGCGCGTCTCCGTGGAAGCCGCCGGGGAGCGCGAGAAGCTCGCCGAAGCGCCCGACGAGATCGACGCGCGCCGCCGCGCGCTGCTGTCGCAGCTGTCGCAGGCGGACGAACTGCGCCGGGCGGCGGCCGACCGCCTGCAGTCCGCGGAGACGCGGCAGGCGGAGCTGGACAAGGCCGCCACGCTCGCCATCCAGCACCTCGCCGAGGCGCGCGAGGCGCGCGCCCGCGCGGAGGAGCGGCTGACGGCGGCCGACGAGCGGCGCAGGGAAATAGAGGTCCGCATCCAGGAGACGCTGAGCACGCAGGCGCACCTGGCGATCCAGCACACCGGGCTCGCCGCCGGCGACCCGATGCCCGACGCCGCCGATGTCGAGCGCCAGCTCGACCGCCTGCGCATCGAGCGCGAGCGGCTCGGCGCGGTCAACCTGCGCGCCGAGGTCGAGCAGCAGGAACTTTCCGAGCGGCTGGAAACGATCGTCTCGGAGCGCGAGGACGTGATCGAGGCGATCCGCAAGCTGCGGCTCGCAATCCAGAACCTCAACCGCGAGGGGCGCGAAAGGCTGCTCGCCGCCTTCGAGGTGGTGAACACGCAGTTCCAGCGCCTGTTCACCCACCTGTTCGGCGGCGGCACGGCCGAACTGCAGCTGATCGAGTCGGAGGATCCGCTCGAGGCCGGCCTCGAAATCCTCGCGCGCCCGCCCGGCAAGCGGCCGCAGACGATGACGCTGCTTTCGGGCGGCGAGCAGGCGCTGACCGCGATGGCGCTGATCTTCGCCGTCTTCCTCACCAATCCGGCGCCGATCTGCGTTCTGGACGAGGTGGACGCGCCGCTGGACGACCACAATGTCGAGCGCTTCTGCAACCTGATGGACGAGATGGCGGCCTCGACCGAGACCCGCTTCGTCATCATCACGCACAACCCCATCACCATGGCGCGCATGAACCGCCTGTTCGGCGTGACCATGGCCGAGCAGGGCGTGAGCCAGCTCGTTTCGGTGGACCTGCAGACGGCCGAACAGTTGCGCGAGGCGGTTTGATGCGCTGCCGGCGCGGCTTCCCCGGAGCGGGCGATGACTGCTGACAACGACGCTGCGGCCGCGCGGGAACTCTCCGAGGCGCTCAAGTCGTTCCATCGCGCGCTGATCCGCGCGGAAGTGGGGAACGATCCGAACCTGCAAGGACCGTACACCCAGTTGTTCGCCCTGATCGGAGATCCCCGCTTTGCCTGGATGGCCGGGCTCTCGAAACTGATTGCGCGCATCGACCACGCCGTTGCCGAGGGCGAGATCGAGGGCCAGGCCTCTGTTGCCGGATTTCGTGACGAGGCCGCGGCCTTCATCGGGGACGGCGAGGACGAGGCGCTGGCGCAGTTCCGCCTCCGCCATCTGATGGCCCTGCAGACGGAACCGGACGTCGGGCTGGCGACCGGCAGCTTGCGGCGGACGCTGGCGAAGCTGCGCTGAGAAAGCCCCCTCGCTGGGGCCGAAACGTTCAGGCCGTGCTCGTTTGTCGCCGCGCGGGTCCACCCGCGGGTCACCGGAAGCCGGATGTTGCGGCAATCCCGCCACTCAAGACGTATCGGGGAACGCCAGCGCATAGTCGGCGAGCGCATGGGCATGGGCGAGGATGACGTCCACCTCGCGGATGTGCTTGCCGTGCGGGACCGTCGGGTCCCAGACCGCGAGCCGGCCGGCGTAAGGCGGGCCGCTGCGCAATGGGGAAAGGCGGCGCGGGCGTGCTGGCTCCTGCGCGCGTCGGGCGTCGAGCCGCGCCTTGAGCCGTGCGAAGCGGCGGGCCTAGCGCGGCAGGTCTTCGAGCGCGGCGGCGAGCGAGGCGAGGCGCTGGCCGAGACGCGTGGCGTTTATCTGATCGTTGGGCGCAGGCGGCGCGGCGGGTCGAAGAGCGGGAAGGCGGGGATGCGGGGGGTGGCGAGAATGCCCCCTCCACCACGCTGCGCGTGGTCCCCCTCCCCCGTAAACGGAGGAGGATTGGCGCCGCGGCCGTCGCCGACCTTGATCCTCCCCTGCGAAGCGGGGGGTCCGAAGGACGGGCGAGACAAGTGGCTCGCCCTGGCAAGGGACCGCGTGAAACGCGGTAGAGGGGGCGACCCAGTGACGGCGATGCCGAAGCGGCGGAGGAAGGCTTCCCGGTCGGCGAGGTTCGGCAGCTGCCTGATTGCCGAGGGAACCGGTCTTCCCGGTTTCGGCGCATGGCTTCGCAGCTTCGGCTGCGGCACGACGATGCCGCGCGCGGCGGCCCGTCTCCGCTGCCGCCTCGACGTCCGCCGACCTCCCCTCAAGGGGGAGGTGGCCCACACGCGCCAGCCCGGCCATGGCGACCAGCGAGGCGACGATGCGCGTGAGCGCCTCCGGTTCATCTCGATCGCCACGCTTCCTTCCATCGCCGTGCTCCTTCGTCTACGGGGGCGGATATTGTCCAGCAGGTTGGGAAGGGTGTGGATGGCGTTCAGGAAGAGATTGCTGACAGATGCTGACAGGGAGGGTGCGGCGCTGCGGCCGGCGCTTATCTCCCCCTCGGGGGGAGAGAAAGCGATTTCAACATCTTAGCTGTCGCGCCGAGCCCGAAGGGCGAGGAGATCACGACGGCTAAGTGTCAGAAATCGCAAGTGAGGGGGTTTTTGTCTATCCACACTACCCCCTCTCTGGCCGCTCACCCGGAGATAGAGGCGCGCTTCGCCGCCCCCTCGCAATGTTCAGGCATGGGTCCCGGATAGATGCCGCCGCTGGCGCGCCGGCATCTTCCGGGATGACGAAGGTGGAGGGTCCTTCTCCTTTCCCGCAAGGGAGTGAGACAGGGCGCCCCCCGTCCCACACCGCCGCCTCACCAACTGCGGCCATCGAACGCGATCCGCTCGACCTGAGTCAGGTCGATCTCCTCCAGGCAGCGTATGTTGATCGCCGCCGTCCGCGTGCCGTCCTTGTCGACGCCGAAGCCGAACGGGGCGCAGCCGCAGTCGGGGCAGAACTTGTGCTCGATGACATGCTTGTTGAAGCGGTAGGTCGACATCGCCTCCTCGGACGTCTTCAAGGCGAGACTGTCGCGCGGGACCATGACGAGCAGGTAGCCCTTGCGCTGGCAGTGCGAGCAGTTGCACTCCGCGGCGCTGGAAAAGTCGGCCTCGACCTCGAAGGCGATCCTCCCGCAATGACAGCTTCCCTTCATCGTCTAGACCTCCGCCCAGACGGCCAGTTCGTTGCCCGCCGGGTCGAGGAAGTGGAAACGGCGCCCGCCGGGAAAATCGAAGATCGGCCTGACGACCTTGCCGCCGGCCTCCTCCACGGCGGCGAGCGTGCGCTCCA
>JAEYRU010000279.1 GCA_023435335.1 Pseudomonadota bacterium | reverse complement strand
GGCGTCAAGCGCGGCGGCGTGCAGCGAGCGGAGCGCGACTTCATCAATGCCAAAGGCAATTTTGATGTTTTCGCAGAAGAGCGGGTTCGCTTGCTGGTGAAGCGCGCGCGGCTGCAGGCGGAATCAGAAGGGAACACCGAGATCGAGCTGCCGCAGGAACTCGCCGCAAATCCGAAGTTGGGGGGGATAGTCGCCGAGGAGGAGGCAATCAAGTCGGCGAGGCAGAAGAAGCTCAGGCTGCAACTCGAGGCAATCGACAATCTCAAACGACTGCTAGAGAGCGAGATCGAATCCCTCACCAAGAAGGTAGCTACCCAAGAGCGTCAGGTCGAACTTGCCCGCAAGGAACTGGAGGATGTCGGGTCCCTGGCCGACAAGGGGCTGGTCGTGAACGCTCGCATACTTGGCACCGAGCGCACGATAGCCGAGATGGAGAGCAAGCTACTGGATCATGAAACAGCCATCCTGCGCGCCAAGCAGGACGTCAGCGCGGCGACGCAGAATGCGATCGACCTGAAGAACAGCGTCGATGCCGACGTGGCGAGCGAGCGGCAGCAAGTCGAGGCTGCCCTCGTAGAGGCTACGCTGAAGATGGACATGCATCGCGGCCTGATGGCAGAAGCCCTAACCTGGGCGCCGGCCGCATCGGCTGCCCTCGATCCTGCATCGGAGACGTTTGTCATCCTGCGCTCAACGGATGATGGAACAGATGAGATTGAAGCCGATGAGAACACAACGGTATTGCCGGGCGACGTGGTCAAAGTGAGGGTGAAGATGCTGCCGGAGCCCGAAAGCACCAGCCAATGAGAAGCGTATCTGGCCGAAAGCTATGGCGCGATGACCATGGAGATGTCCGGCCCTGCCCATTGGTAGACTGACGTGGACAAGGTGAGTCAGCACTCCCTGCTCGCACCACGCAATCATCTGCGCGTGGATGTCGCCGCCACGTCGGCCTTCATCGCGCTGGCGGCCTTGATCCTGGATCCGCTCCTTGGTTCGGCGGCGGTACTCGTATTCCTGCTGTCCGGCGTCCTGCTCGCCGTTGTCAGCCCCTTTGCCAGCCTGCGCGCGATCCTGCGCTTCTGGTATGTCCTGATCCTGCCGGCCTACTGCCTGCTTTCCTATGCCTGGTCGATATATCCGTCGTTGACGCTGAGATACTCAATTCAGCTTCTCCTCAGCATGGTGATCGCCGTGCTGATCGCTTGCCGTATCGCGCCACTTACCTTGCTGCGCTGCCTTTTCGGCATCTATGGGATCGGCGTGTCGGGGAGTCTGTTGTTTGGGCGGGTGCGAGACGACATCGGGGCATGGATCGGCATATTCGGCAGCAAGAACGCATTCGCGGCCGTCGTGTCAGGATTTATTCTCGCCGCGATCGCGGTTGCGCTCGACCGCTCCGCCCATCCGCTGCTGAGGCTCGCGGCGGCTGCCGGACTGGTTGTGTCCGGGCCGCTCCTGCTTGCGGCACAATCTACCGGTGCGCTCCTTGTCGCGGTGCCGGCGGCGGCCATGGCCATGTGCATCATGGCAAGCAGACGGCTGAGCCGGCTGCAGAAGACGTTCGTTGCCCTGACTGTGGCAGGTGCGACGGCTTTGGTAACCCTCATAGCCGCCGGCTATGGCGACCTGCTGCTCGAGAGCGTGCTCACCTATTCCGGTAAGGACGTGACGCTGACCGGCCGGACGGATCTGTGGGAATTCGGGCGCCAGTTGATCGAGCAGCGTCCCCTCTTGGGGTTAGGCTACCAGGCATTCTGGGTGCAAGGACACGCGCCCGCGGAAGTCCTGTGGGCGGCCTTTGGAATCGAGCCCCGGTCGGGCTTCAATTTTCACAACACCTACATCTCGAACGCCGTCGAGATCGGGATCGTCGGCGTCGCACTCCAGATCATCATCCTGTATGGAGCGCTGGCCGGGGTATTATTGTGGGCGTTGCGCTCACCTCGACCAGAGAATGCATACCTTGCTGCGTTCCTGACGATGGTCATAGCGGGCAGCTACGTAGAGGTCGCGGTCTTCTTTCAGTTCAGCATCACGACGACGATCGCGACCTGCGCCTTTGTCTATGCCGTGCGAGCCAATCGGGCGTGGCGAATGCGATATCGGGACGTCCGCAGCGCCCGCGAACAGATCACCACGCCCTTCAGCGAAGAGTTGCCGCAACCCTCATAACGGCATCGGGCGGGCTTCCCGGGGATCCAGTCCGCGACCGCTTTGCATGGGGCGGGCCCCCGCCGCCGCGGCGATCAGCACTTCCTCCATCTTCTCCAGTTGCAGATTGCGGTCGAGCTGAGGGCGCTGCGAATATGAAAATGCCGCGTGCGACAGGCCTTCGTATAGTACTTGGTCGTCCCAAAGGGCGCGAAGGGCGGCCACCCAGTCGCCGGGTGGGGCGTCGGGCGAAAGCAGCATGCCACCCGGACCTACGGCCTCCGAAAGGCCGCCAATGCTTGTCGCTAGCGCGGGTATTCCGCTGAAATGCGCCTCTGATGCAACGCGCCCCCAGGTCTCTTCCCAGCGGCTCGGCACAAGGACCAGCCGGGCGCGCCCGTAATGCTCGCGCATGTCATTGGTGCGGGGATGAAGCACAACGTTGCCGAGTTCGCGCGCACGGGCACGCAGTGCAGATCTTTGCTCGTCCGACAGAGTCCAGCTCTCGACGAAATCGAAGGGGATGTCGGGACAGGCCGCAGCCAGGGCAAGCGCCATATCTACGCCTTTCACCGGATGCGGGTTGATGAAGAGCACCCGCTCCCTGCTCGAGCGGACGCTATAGCGCTCCGCCTGGAACAAGGGATTGATTACGGTGGACTCGATCCCGTATCGATCCTGATAGCGGTTCGCCGTAAATCGCGAGTTGGCCAGGAAGGTCGCATCGCGAAAACCTTCCAATGCCTCCCCGTTGTCTTCGAATTCCACATTGTGAAGATAGATGACCAACGGCACGTCGGCCGCGGCGAATGCCTTGGCGACGCGCAGGATCTGCCCCGACTGCGCCACCACCACATCGGGCTGGGTGGCGCGGGCCACCTCATCGGCACCCTCCCAGGCAAACCATGACCGATAGACACTGTAACCCTGACTGGTATCGCCGATCGCCTTGCGGCGCAGCAGTTTCATCAACGTGCGACTGCGCGCACCGATCCAGCCGTCCCTTGTGAGTCCGGCAAGCACGGACACCTCGTGTCCGCGGATTATCAGCTCCGTCGCCATTTCATGCGTATTCGACTGGCTGCCGCCGGCAATCTGCGGCGGATAGGGGTGCGCACTGGCGAAAACGATCTTCAGCTTCGGGCTCCCGGTCGGGAGGGAGGATTGAGAGTCGAGGCGCGTCATCAGCTGGCGATCTTCCTGTAATGGGCGGGTATTCGTAGGAACGTCCGGGGGAGATGCAGCCAGAAACTGGGAATCTCCCGCGATACTCTCAGCAGGGCATCGAGTGTGTTGCGCGGGCGCCGACGGAGGTTGCGCATGCACAAGAAGACCAGATGGTCCCGCGTTTCCTGCTCTTCGACCCGGCTCAGCAGCTTTCGCTCCCTGTCCATTTCGAAACTCCGAGAGAGCTTCCTGCGGAAGATCAGCCCGTCGATGAGCCGGTTCGGAGCATTGGCGGAGTCCCAAGAGAGCGCTTCGCGATAGATCGACACGCCCTCTCCGCGGCTTCCCATGACCGCGGTGGAATAGGCAACACGGTCGGACCGCCGTGCGAGTTCGATCCAGAAGAGCTGGTCCTCGCCGGTGCGCCGCAGGGAGGTGTCGAAGCGGACGCCGGGATGGCTCGCGAAATCGTAGACCACCTGCGACGTATGCGGGATGCAATGCACGACAAACTCATCGAAGGCCTCACGGCCGGAGATGATTTCAGAGACCGGCTCCGCGCCGATTCGGAGATCGTGACGGTCACTCATATAGTCGAAGTAGGAAAAGGAGGTGACGTGGTCGTGGAGGCTGTTGGCGAAGAAGAAGGCCGCACCGCGCCTAAGGGTCGCCACCGCGGCGGCGAGATGGCGTTCGAACCAGACATCGTCGGAATCGAGAAACGCGACCAAGCGGCCTCGGCGCGGGTCCAGATGGTCGAGCGCGGTGTTCCGCGCCGCTCCGGGACCGCCGTTTACACGTGACAGGGGCACGAGTTCGAAAGGTTCCGGGGCGGCGAGTCCGGCAAGTTCGGCGGCGAGCGGATGCGGTGATTCATCGTCGACGACGACGACCTTCACCCACAGATCGGCCGGCAATTCCTGCGCGAACACGGACCGCAGGGCGCGGCGCAGGATGCCTGGCTCTCGCTGGTAGTATGGAACAACGACGGCAACAGTCTCCGTCATGACTGACCCTCCAGGGCCGGCGCCCGTAGCCGGACAAAAGACTCGACCGCCGCCAGCGCGCGCTCCGTGGCTTCGCCTATAAGCGCGTCGCTGCTCAGCTGCGGTTCACGGCTGCCAAGCTTTCGAAGGTGCCTGGCGGCCAACTCGACAAGGATCCGATTGGCGGGCCGGGCGGCCGGGCTCTCACTCCAGCGCCGGGCACGGCCCTCGTAGAAGCGGCGGCCCCCGGTTCTGGCGATGTAGGCCTCCATGAGACTTGCCGGCTGTAGGGGGTGCCGCTTCAGGTCAACCCCGAGCGCTTCAGACCAGTCGAGCCACTTGCCCTGGTTCTCGGCGTGGATCGGCAAGGCGGCGATCCAGGGTGTGCGCAACGCGTCTGCGACGATAGCCCCATGCATCGCCTCTGTGATCAGTACGCGCGCGCCGCGAATCTCCGACAGCACCTTGTCGACGGGATCGCGCGGGTCGATCAGCCGGATGCCGGCGCGCCTGCAGACCATCCCCCAATCACCTCGGCTGAAGCTGTGATAGTGCGGCATGAATGCCACGCCAATGTTGTCGGCCGGGGGCGGCAACTCCAAGGCCCGCAAGAGCACAGCGCTGTCGCAGATCGCCTTTTCCGGCGGGAGTTCGAGATAGGAGGCGGTGCGGGGTCCGCGCACGAAGACCACCTCCCAGGTGCCGTCATGCACGTTCGGGGCGTCTGCGTATCCGCCGTAGCCCGACCCCATGACAATCTTCCGCGAGCTTTGCTCGTAGTGATCCCAAAGGATCGAGCCTATGCCCAGGAATAGCTCGCTTTCGTCCCCGTCCAGGAAACCCTCGGGGAGAAGCCGCGGCCAGAGCCAGGGGTTGAGCGCATCGCCGAAATTGGGGACGCTTCCCGTGAAATAGGTGAGCTTCAAGCGACCGTCCTCCGCGAAGGCTGGTGTGTGCCGGCGAACGCCGCCACGGCAGCGAGGGCGCGCTCCGTCGCTTCCTCGATCCTATCGTCGCGGCTGAGCTGGGGCTCGAGCCTGGCGAGCTTGCGCAGGTGCTCCGCCGCCATCATGGAGAGCATTCTGTTTGCGGGCTTCGCGAGGGCATGACGGCTGACCCGCCCCGCCCGGCCTTCCACCTTTCCGCGCCCCCCGGAAAAGCCGACATAGAGTTCCATCAGGCTAGAGGGGCGCAGGATTTGGCTGCGCAAATCTATCGACAGCGCATCGGCCCAGTCGGACCATTTCTGACGATGGGTCGTATTGATGGGGAGCACAGGCAACCAGGGGGTGCGCAGCGCGTCGGCGACAATCGCCCCATGCATCGCCTCCGTGATCAGCATGCGGGCTGAGCGAATTTCCGCGATCACGCTTTCCACATCGTCACGGGGGTCGATCAGCTTGATGCCTGCGAGACGGCATGCCTCGGCCCATGAACCCCGTGCGAGGCTTTCGTAGTGCGGCATGAAGGCGACGCCAGAACTGTCAGCCGGAGCCGGCAATTCCACAGCCCGAAGCAGAATTGCGCTGTCGCATATTGCCTTCTCCGCGGGCAATTGCAGTCGCGCGGCGGTGCGCGGGCCGCGCACGAAGACCACATTCCACGTCCCGTCATGGACCGGCGGGGGGGCGGTATACCCGGCATAGCCGGCCCCCAGCACATGCTTGCGCACGGCAGTCGGGTAAGTGTCGAAAAGGATCGACCCTATGCCCAGGAACAACTCATCGTCCTCATCGTCGAGAAACGCGGGAGGCAGTATCCGCGGCCAAAGCCACGGATTCAGTTCGTCTCCGAAATTCGGCTGATGGCCGCGGAAATAACAGAGCTTCATGCTGCCACGGGCCTCCGCTTCATGATGAGATCGCGCACCTGCAATATCCGCGTGCTGTCGAGCGCGAGGAGAACGAGGGAGTAGGTCAGCGCCCCGGCCGCGACCTGGCTCAGAAGATGCAGATAGGCGGACTGATTGGGCCCGAAGCGCTGGATGGCCATGACGCCGGCGAGCATGACGGCGCTCGCCACCGCTGGTGCCAGAAACGGGCGCAGGTATGCGCCCGGACCGACGTTCAGTATCTTCAGCACCATCTTCACGCTCGCCGGCCACATCAGGATGTTCTGCAGCGCCATCGCGAGGACAAGGGCTGTCACGCCGAAGCGGTAGAAGCACACGATAATCAGAGCCGTGACGACCTGTTTGGCGGCTAGATAGTAGAACCACCAGCCGGCATGGCCCTGACTGGTGATGAGAGAGGCCTGCAGGATCCCGATGCAACTCAGTAGGCCTATGAAACAGAAGCCCTGGATCGCTGGAACCGCTTCAAGCCAGTGATCGCCGAAAAGCATGGGCACGACGTCCCCGGAAATGGCGCCCATGCCGACGAAGACCGGGAACGAAATCGCCGATGACGCGAAGGTGGAGAAGAGGAAGGCTTCCTGCAGCTTTTCCCGCTCGCTCTGCAGGGACGACATCAGTGTATAGGAGACAGAGTTGAGAGCGCCCGCGATCAGATCGTTGAGTATCTGGAATATCCGGCGCGCGAAGCTGAACACGCCCAGCGGAGCAGCCCCAAGCAGCGCGCCGATCAGGATCTGGTCGACATTGAGCAGTCGAATGATCCGGTGGCCGGAGGCGAACATGCCGTAGCGCGCCAGTTCGCGCAGCGCTCCGACGCTGAAGCGCCAGGAAGGAAGCCAGCTGACCGCGAGCAGCGACCCGAGGCAGATCGCTATCGAGGAAGCGATCTGAGACAACGCGAGCGCCCAGATCCCGTAGCCCATGAAAAGCAGCACGAGACAAACGGCGCCGGCGACCAGCGAGGCGAAAGTCGCGCGCCAGGCCATCTTCTCGAACGACATGGCCCGGGTAAGCAGCGCGTTGGGAACGACTGCGACGAGGTCGAATACAACGCGTGCCGCGAGCACCGGCACAAATATCGCAAGTCCCGGCTCATCAAGCAGCCATGCGAGCCACGGGCCAGCGAGCACGAGCCCCCCAAAGATCGCCAATGCTGTGCCCAGGCACAGCCAGAAGACGGAATCGAGATGGGCACGCCCGATGGCTTCGCGCTGAATCAGAGCCTGCCCGAAGCCGGCGGGTGCGATTGCACTGGCCAGCAGTGCTATGCTCGCGGCCAGGGCGACGAGGCCAAACTCCGCCGGCGTCAGGTACCGCGAGGTGACGGTGAATACGCCCGCGGAGACGCCAGCGGGCACCACGCCGCTCAGCGCCGACCAGAAGACGCCGCGAACCGCTGCCCGCTTCCGGCCACTCCTAAGATGACCGTATGAGGCCTCATCCGCTTCCTGAGTTTCCCTAAGCGCCATGGCGGATCCTTCAGAGATTAGCGCGCAAGTCGCAGACAGCGCAGGACAGGCGCCCCTACTGCAGACCGCATGCAACCGATTCCGGGAACTGGCATTCATCGTCGGGCGCGGTGTAGGCGACCCAGTCGATTTGCATGGTGAGCTTGCGCCCCGGATCTGCGAAGGCGCCCATCCAGTCGTCGAGGGTGTCGCTGCCCCAGAGGCTGAAGAATATCTTCTGCGGATGGCTGGGCAGTTCCGCCGGCGCGCTCGCCTCATGCACGAGTTCTCCGTTTACATACCAACGCAGCCGATTCTCCTCCCAGACAAAGGCGTAGTCGTTGAAGTCCGCATCCGCGCCGCCGATCACGTCCACAGTCGACCCGTTGCGAGGCTTGCCCGCAACATAGGTGTTGACGCTCACCTTCGAGGTATCCCTGGTGAGCACCTCGAAATCGATCTCGTCATGGGGCTGGCCATCCGCCGGGCCAATGTAGGTAAAGAAGGCGGCATTGAGACCGGCCCCGGTGTCGGTCTTCAGCCGCGCCTCGTAGGTGCCGTAGCCAAAGCGCTGGCGGGTCTGAACCTCGGCGCAGGCATATTCCCTATCCTTGGTCTGCCGCTTCTCGAAGCTCAGCGTCAGCAGGCCGTCGCCAAGCGCAATCTGGTTCTTCGACCAAGTGCAGTTCTGCCACTCGCCATTTGCCCAGCCGTCCGAAACGTACCAGCGCTCGCGGTCCAGGCTGTCGAAATCGTCGCGGAAGGATGACGGTTCCTCGGCAAAGGCGACGGCGGGAATGCTGCCCGAGACAAGCAGCGCGAGCGCCATCCCGCGCCGAAGCTGGACGTATATTGTAGGGGCGCCGGCTCTTTCAGTCCGGAAAACAGACGGCATAATGGTTGCAGCCCTCATGAGAGCACCTCAACCCCGCCCCTGTTTCAGATGAAGATGCGGCTCAGCCCGCCGGCCTGGCCGCACTCAGCGAAAATCCTACGCCTTCTTTCGTACCTCGCGTTCGCAACGGTCCCTTCAACACCGGCATGTTGCAACGCAACATAGGTTGCCATTTCCTCAATCCGCACGCAACCGCGGCTTTAGATTATTCCGGGGTCAGTGGTGCCGCACATGTTGCGGGGTCATTGGGATCGCAAACGAAGATGCTCAATGGGAGCCAAATCTCAACGGGCGGAGGCCTGCAAATTCCTTTACGAGCGTTGGCAAAACGTGAAGGCTCAGGAGGGCATCTACTGACCATCTTGCGCGCAGCCGACTTCCGCTCAACAGATTCAAATAAGACAAATAGAGATGCTGCAGTTGCGCCGTTAGTCATAGTCCTTATTGCAGTTGAGCAGACCCGATCCCGTCCGCTGTAGAAGCCGGCGCCGTATTGCGTTGCACCATTTTCTCCCTATCCTGCATCCGGGGGCGTCTTTCGTCTGGAGTGACGATTTGAACGACGTCACATATTCGCGTACGCGCCGGAGTCCCCTGATTTCGGTCGTCATGGCCAACTACGGTGCTTCAGCCTACCTGCCGGCAGCGCTCCAATCCGTGCTGGCTCAGACAGTCAGCGACATCGAACTGATTGTTTCGGACGATGCCTCCCCTGATGACAGTGTGGCCGTGGTCCGGCAATTTGCCACGTACGATCCACGGGTCCGGCTGATCGAGGCGTCGGAGAACCGCGGACCGGCCGCCGCGCGCAACCAGGCATTGCAGGTGGCACGCGGGGAGTGGATAGCAATCGTCGACTCCGACGACATCGTTCGTCCCGCACGTTTCGCCACCCTGCTTGCCGCCGCCGGCGATCTGAAAGCCGATGCCATCGCAGACGATCTGCACTTCTTTTCGGAAACTGGCGCCGGTGCAACCCTGCTGGGCGCGTGGGCGGGCGACGAGCCGCTGCGCATCTCGGCGGAACTCTTCGTCCAGACCAATACCAGCGGGGCAGGGTTGCCGCCGCTCGGCTACCTCAAGCCGCTGTTCAGGCGATCGCGTATCGCGGGAATGCGATACGACGAGACCATTCGCATCGCTGAAGATTACGATTTCCTGCTGCGCCTGTTGCTGGAGGGCGCCCGCTTCTTCGTTCTGCCCCGTGCACTCTATCTCTATCGTCGCCACGCGTCGTCCATCTCGCATCGACTGTCGGAGGCCCACGTGCTGGCCATGATCGACAATCAGCGGAGGCTCGTTGCGGATCGCGGCGAGCGTCTTTCCCCCGCAGTCAGCGCTGCACTGGACCGACGGCTGTCGTCGTTGTACCGCGCTCTCGCCTTCGAACGGCTCGTCGCGGCAATGAAAGGGCTCCAGACGCGGCGCGCACTCGGCATGCTCGCCTCCAACCCGCGCCTGCTGGCGCCCCTGGCCAAGTCGGCTTCGGAGCACTGGCAGTCACGGCGGAGGCGGTCGGCGCGGATCATGGGAGCCGTCGATGCCCGCTGACGCCCTCGTTCAGGTCCGGACCCCTACCTACAAACGCCCCGATGCGCTTCGCCGCTGCCTGCAATCGCTGCAGGCGCAGACCTGGCAGAACTGGGTATGCGACGTTTACGACGACGACCCGGGACGTTCGGCACGCGATGTCTGCAACGACCTCGGGGACCCGCGCGTCTTCTACAATCACAACGACCCGCAGGCATACGCCTCGCGCAACATCGACAAATGCTTTTCGAAAGATAATCCCAGGCAGGCCGACTATTTCTGCGTCATCGAGGACGACAATTACATCCTGCCCGAATTCATGCAGGCGAACGTCGATGCATGCAGGCGTCTGGGCGTCGAACTGATGCTGCGCAACCAGTATGTTGAGTTCGACAGCGGCACGTCGAAAGCCAGGCTGAGTGACTTCGGCATATTCGATGAAATGTTCATGGAGCGCATTTACGAGCCAGAGGAATTCCGCCTATCGCTGATTCCAGGTATCGGCGTATCCAACGGCGCCGTCTTCTGGTCCAGGGATGCCACGAGTCAGCTGGAGATCGGGTACGCCTGCACCGCGACCTTGCAGGAGTATATGCGCACATTCTCGGTCACCGAACGCCTCTACGTGGCGAAGGAACCGCTTGCAGTGTGGGCGCAGAACGGGGCGCAGACGACGCGCGATCTCGGCATTAGCGCCTCATACCTGAAGCGCGAACTGGATCTCAAGCGCGCGATTCAGACCCTGCAGCGCGAAGCGTGGCGAGGAGCAGGCGACAAGCGGCGCGATTTCATCAACTCCGAACTCTTCGCCTATCCTGCGCAGTTGCGGGCGAGAGGCCTCGCCAAGGCACTCATACCCGCCAGGATCGGGGACGTTCTCGATGTTCGTGAGAAGTTCGAACTCGCATGCCGCGGCCTGCTGATCCGCGCTGCCGGCCAGGTGCCGCGAGACTTCCGCCAGTTCCTGTCATCCCGAAATGGGGAACACATCCGGTCGGACGCTCGTCGGGCGCCAGTCAACCGACGGTAAGCGGGACGTTCCGCATCGGATGATGCCGGCCGCCACGGCCCCTGGTCAATTGTTGCAGCATGCGGCGAGTTGGGGGTATCGAATGGCCTGCCAGCTCGGGGCAGCGCAGCCTCCTCCTAATGCCCCTCCTTGCGGGCTTGAGGATCATCCAGGCTGCCTGCCGACCAACTTACGGATCGCGACGTTCTGCGGTGATGCTGGCAAACCGGAGCGTCCGATCAGGGTTGTGCGGCTCCAGAAGCGCCGCATCGGTCACGTCAAAGCCGGCTTCCATCAGAAGCCCCGGGTAGTTGTGGACGAACATTCCCGCGCTCAGAGCGACCGACGGCTGCTCCGGATCCCCGCTGAAGTCGTAGGGCCGGCCGGTCTGCCAGCTTATCCCGCACTGCTCCACCGCGACCGTGGCCACAGCGCCCGCGTCACCGGCGCTTTGATACAGGCGCCGGACAAAGCTGCGCGGAAGCATGGTAAGCGTCCTGGCGTGCAGCAGCAGCCAGGGACCAGCCGTCCGGACCGTAGCGAAATGCTGGAACACATCACCTGCGACGAACCCGAGATTGGGGAGCTGAAACGCGTGCTCGTTGAAAGCCTTCGTCAGCGCGGACCGGTCGAAGCCGTAGAACCTGACTGCAGGGAACCGACGCGCCAGCACACTGTCGACATGGCCGTAGCCGACGCCGAAATTCGTGACGGTTCGTATCTCGGGGTGCTTATTCAGCGCCGCCGATACGCGACCAAGGATCTCGGCATGGACCATCCCGGATTCACTGGCGCGGTCCGCCTGCATGCCTTCGAGCTCGGAGCGGTAGTGGACGACTGCGGCCAATTCCCGAAGCTCATCGGCATACCCGTAACCGGAGCCGAACTCCGTCGGAAGCGGACGGGACCCTGGGTCGACCGCCGCAACCGTAGCCGGCAGCCCCGACTCGAGACTGTGGAACCTCTCGATCCTTGCGGCCACCCTCGACATTGCTCGGGCTGCCTGGCGAACTCCGGGCAGCCGGGTGACCCGGGCGAGCGCCCGCCTCAGGCGATACTCGCGCCAGTCGGCGGGTGTGGGCCGGTAGGCCAGGTTTTCAAGGACGCGTTGCAAGCCCGTGGCACCGACGGGACCTGCGCCGCCTGCCGAACGGGGGTCAACATCGCTCCCGCTCCCGCGCGTCATTGTTTTGCTTTCGCGAAGAGAATGATGCCGCAGCCGGATCCTGACATGCACGCCATCTGACGGCCGGGCGACGTCGCTTCCCGCTTGGCCTCGTCCGCGTGATGGCACCTCGTCAAGCTGGGGCTCCCAATTCGCCTCACCATCTGTGTCGACACGCGGCCTCCGCGAGTGTCGGGGGGCATTGCTTCTCGAGAAGTTCATCTTGGCCTGCCACCCACTCTCGACAGGATTCAGTCCAGGAGGTCAAGCATGCACGGCTCGGGCGGGTCGCAACGAATCGTGATATGTGCGCTTTTCAGGACCTTCGACGGGCGAATCGGGACTTGGCTGCGAGGTCTGGCGCGTCCCGCAGTCTTGAAATTCGGCCTCGCGTACGCGCGCCCTGCCATCCAGCGCTTCCTATAGGGTCAAGCAAGATCGGAGAATTAGATTCCGGCGGCTGGTCGGACCGACTGTTCCGGGCCTGCCAGCGCGCAATCGAGTGCTTCCGGACCGGGGCTAATCCCGTTTTGCAGGCGCTGCCCTCGCCTTCCGGCCCCCGAGAAATGATCTCTGGGACGGCGCCCTGCTCGTGGACCGAGACTCAACAATGTCCAGCGCGCCGCGATAGCGATCCGGGTCGGCTTAGCAACCTACTGCAGCATCGCGAGATCAGCACCTTTCCTTGGCATGAAAGAGGGCCATACGGGCTTTCAGCAGGCGAAGTTCGAAACCCGTCCACTGTACACTGGCAACCCTTGGTTCCTCGCCGCGTCTGTTGCCTATTAACGATGGCTTGACAGTCGATCCTAGTTCTCCAGTTGCCACTTATCCTGGAGGATTCCAGCATGCCGCCGCTCGGACTTCGTACTCACGCCCTCTGAGTAGGAGGCCGCTGGCTGACGTTAACCGCCAAGCTGCGACTGCTTGATGAGTTGCCGAGACGGTGTTTCGAAGCGACGCGTTTTATCCGAAACGCGACGCAAGCTATTTGACGGGGAAGGAACCTGTGGGGCGGAAATGGGGCACCAGGCGGCAGGCTGTATGCTGAATCGCATGACAGCTTTGAGCGAGTACCGCTGCACGCCTCAACCGCCGAATTGGGGGGCGCTTGCCTGTCGTTCACCGGGTTCGGTGCCAAAGTCTGCTCTCAGCGAAGCCAGCGCGTATCCGGTCGATCTCGGCCCGGAACAATGCCGCCAGCTAGCGAGATTACCGCGTTGCCCAAGGTGTCCTGGGCCGTCATCTCTGGACATGGCGCGACGCGACTGGCGGGCCTGGCGCAGGGCTATTACCAAAAGGCCATTGCAGCCGGCCTGTTCGATGATCTGCGGTCAAGGGCTTCACGTTGAAGACATGTGGGCTCTTCCGGCGGCCATCCCAGCCACACCCGTTACGGTTGACCATCCGGATCACCTGCTGGAGTTCGACTTCGAAGTCCTGAAGCAGGGGTATGTTCCTCCAACTCTCGCGTCGAAGGAAAGCCGGGTGGAACGACGCAAGCAGGCTATGAAAGCGGCAAACGTGGTGCGGATGCCAGAGCCGGAACGGGTTGAGGATAAGCCGTCATCGGCCAATCCGCCGTTCAGGCCGCTGTCGCTCAGGAGGCCTGCCGCGCTGCTCCGAGCAAGATAGGGGCTAACCGTACCAACTACCTGGGCCCTGCTCTGATGTGCCAGTCGTGACTGAGCCAAACGAGAGGAGGTCCCCAGATGGCACGCAAGATCGACAATACGGAACTGAACAACGCAACCCCGGTGGAGACGCCGGAGGAGGCGTGGCGCAACAGCCCGTCCCCGGACAGCCGCAGAAGTCGATCTCGGCCAAGGTCGAGGTCGCCGCCAATGTGGCAGGCAGGTCACCGGTCAAAAAAATGAGCGTGATGCCTGCAAAAGAGAAAGCGCGCGTGCCTATCCATGTAGCGCATTGCGCCACATAATGTGGTGACCAGCCAATGCACCGATTGCGACCCAAACGACCAGGCGAAGGCTCATGGCCCCGACGGTGCGCATCTCGAACGCTCCGCCCTCGTAGATGTGCAATCCGAAAAGGGCAAACACAACTGCAATCGCCGCAGCCAGCCCGATGGAAAGCGTGACCGCCCAGCGGCGACCCATGGCAATCCCGATCCCGGCAAGAATGTAGACAAACCCTGACAGAAAGTTGAACCAAAGGACGAATAAGACTGCATCCCCGGCCACCGCCCTGGCGACGGGTCCCCCGAACAGTGCGCTCCCGCCAGACACAATGGTCAGCATGCCGAAGACGACTGCCACGCCTGCCGCTATCCTCAACCACCACTCCGCTGGTGAATACATCTTCACGGCTCCCCCTCCTTCCGAGATCGGACGAACCGGGCAACCGCCACGGCCAAAGCTAGCTTGGTGATGATCCCGATCCCGATCATGGCATCTAGTCTCGCATTCGAACCTATTGGGGTTTCCATTGTTTGTCGCCGAGCCATTTGCCACGGCGGGGCTCATGACCGGCGCGGCTGGGCGGACGAACTTCATCCACGACCAGACGGCCGTCTTCCAGCGTCAGGATTCGGTCTACGCGATCGAGAATGCGATGGTCGTGTGTGACCATCACCATGGTTGTGCCGCGCGCCTGCCCCAGCTGTTTCAACAACTCAACCACCTTGGTGGCCGTTTCCCAGTCAAGCGCAGCGGTTGGTTCGTCAGCCAGAGATCAGCCTCGGCACCGTATTGATGTCTTTAGCTGCTTTTCCCATGGATTCATGCGCCGGGATACAACAAGGAGCAGACCGTGTTCTGTACGCGAACATCGGGTCGCCGCAACATGACGGGCTCCAGCACGGCTCGGCCTCCCTCCTTTGTCACTTTGCCCGCGGTCAGGGCTTTCAGGCTGCGTCCTGCCGCCATCCAGTGAAACCGGTCTGCATGAGGGGAACAGGCCATTGATCGTGTGGCCCACTCCGGTGGGAGCCTTCGGTTCATGTCAGCGCT
>JAEYRU010000257.1 GCA_023435335.1 Pseudomonadota bacterium | reverse complement strand
GCGCCGGCCGAAGCGGTCAGAGAGCGGCCCGAAGAACAGCGTGGCCAGTCCCAGCCCACCCACATAGGCGGAAATGACCAGTTGCCGGTGGTTCTCGTTCTCGACGCCGAGGCTCGCCCCGATCTGCTGAAGGCCGGGCAGCATCACGTCGATGGCGAGCGCATTGACCGCCATCAGGGCGGCGCCCAGCGCGATCAGTTCCCAGCGCGGGATCGCGAGCGCATAGGCACCGGCGCTGCGCGCGGATGAAACCTGCTGGTCCATGACCGGCCTCGCAGTGAAATGAAACGGATGCGCCGGAAGCCGGCGCATCGTCGGATCGAGGGTACTGGCAGGAATCGGGGCCGTTGCGGGCCCCGCGAACTAAGCGGCTCCGCGCGCAGAAACGCCTTTCTCGGTCAGGAAGCCCTGCAACTCGCCGGCCTGGAACATCTCACGCACGATATCGCAACCGCCGACGAACTCGCCCTTCACGTAAAGCTGCGGAATTGTCGGCCAGTTCGAGAATTCCTTGATGCCCTGGCGCAGTTCGTCAGAGGTCAGCACGTTGACGCCTTTGTAGTCGACGCCGAGATAGTCGAGAATCTGCACGACCTGCCCGGAAAAGCCGCACTGCGGAAAGCCCGGCGTGCCTTTCATGAACAGCACCACGTCGTTGCTCTTCAGCTCATTGTCGATGAATTCCGCGATGCCGCTCATGCCGTTGTCCTTTCGCGGCCGGGTTCAAGGCCCGGCTTGGTCCTGGGATGACCTTCTATTTATTGCACCCGGGCCGTGCGCGCAATGCGGCACGGCCCGCGTCGCCGTGAACCGGGGTCGCACCCCCTAGGCGGGCTGCAGGCCGGTTCGTCGCATGGGTGGGAAGGCAAGCGCGATCGCCACCGCGCCGAGCCCGACGAGGCCTGAGCCGATGAACAGCCAGTTGTAGTTGCCGGCGGAATCGAAGACCCACCCTCCGGCCAGGGGACCGAAAGCCATGCCGAGGCTGGACAGCATGGTGGCGGCGCCGAACACCGTGCCGAGAATCGCCTGGCCGAAGTAGTTGCGCGCGAGCACGGCGTAGAGCGGCATCACCCCTCCGTAAGTGCCGCCGAAGATGACTGCCAAGGCATAAAACTCGCTGACGTCGCGCGCCAGCAGATAGACGGGAATGACAGCCGCCTGGATCAGCAGTCCCGATATCAGCACCTGCTTCACCCCGATCCGGTCGGCGGCGACGCCAAAAAGCAAGCGCCCGCCGAGGCCGGCTAGGCCCTCGACGCTGTAGATCGTCACTGCCGCCATCGGCGCGATTCCGCAGAACATGGCATAGCTGACCATGTGGAAGATCGGGCCGGAATGGGCCGCGCAGCAGGCGAAGAAGGTGAAGCCGAGGACGAGAAACTGCGGCGATCGCAAGGCCTGGCTGACACTCATCCCGCCGGATTCGCCCGCCTGGTCCGCAGGGGCACCTTCGGCGGAAGTCTGCGGGGGGCGGCGGACGAGGAGCGCGGCTGGAATCAGCAACACCCAGGACATGACGCCGATTGCCAGCATGGCCGTGCGCCAGTCGGAGGCAGTGATTAGCCAGCGCGCGAAGGGCGATATGGTCATCGGCGCCACTCCCATGCCGACCGAAACCAGCGCGACTGCGAGGCCGCGCTGCCTTTCCTCGAACCAGCCCATCGTGGTGGCGATCATCGGGGCGAAAAAGGCGCTGGCCGACAGGCCTACAAGGACGCCGTAGGCAAGCTGGAAACCGGGTAGGGACGTCACCCAACTCGACACGACCAGGGCGAGCCCCAGTAACCCGGCGCCGAGGAGAACGACGATGCGGGCGCCGTAGCGGTCGCTCGCCGCCCCCCATGCGAAGCCGCCGAGACCCATGACGATGAAGTTGAGCGTCATTGCGCTGGAAATGCCGGCGCGCGACCATCCGGTTTCAGATGCGATCGGCTCCAGGAAGATGGCGAGTGAAAACATGGCACCGATGGCTACGCACGTCATGAGCGCCCCGGCACCAACGATGACCCAACGATAGGAATGATTCATTTCGGAAATCCTTGTCGCCATTTCGGACCCCGCATGGACGGGACCTCAATCCCAAGACGAACGGGGAGGGGCGAAATCGACAACCGAGTGTGGGGCAGCGATGAGTTGCTGCTTGTGCCAGTCTGGGCGCCGGAGCGGCGTGATCAGCGACGCGCCTTGCCGGTCCTTAGCGACTTCCGATGCTTCTGCGTGCGTGTACTCACGCGTTGCCGCTGGGCGGCGGAGCGGGTTCGCGTCGTCTTCTTGCGGCTCGTTTGCCGGGCCGCGGGCTTCAGGAGCTTTTCGATCCGCCGCAGCCGCTCGATCGGCGTGAGGGCGCGCCTTCTGCGGCGTGCGCGCTTCCCGCCGAGTTCGCGTATGACGCCGTCGACCACGCTTTTCACGATCTCCTCGACGATGGACACCGCTGCGGGACCTTATTCAGGTGCGCTGGTCTGGAGAGCGAGCGCATGCAGTGCGCCGCCCATGTTGCCTTGGAGCGCGTTGTAGACCATCTGGTGCTGCTGCACCCGGCTCTTGCCGCGGAAGCTCTCGGCCACGACCTCGGCGGCGTAGTGGTCACCGTCGCCGGCGAGATCGCGGATGGTCACCTTGGCGTCGGGGATGGCCGTCTTGATCATCCGCTCGATGTCGTTTGGGTTCATCGGCATGGAAGTCCGCCCCGCTCAATCGCCCATGAAGCGCGGAAACCACGATTCGTGGACAGCCTTCAGTTCGGTAACCGGTATTGCACGGGCACCCGCCAGTTTCAATTCCGTGCCTCCCGTATCGCCTATGGCATGCACCGAAAAGCCTTTCCCGCGCGCTTCGTCTGACAGACGCCGCAGCAAGTCATCGTCCTTGCGCACGGTGACGATGTAGCGCCCCTGGTCCTCGCCGAACCAGACCGCAATCGGATCTGCTGCATCGGGCCGGTCTACAGCCGCTCCGATGCCGGATGCCATCGCCATCTCCGCCAGAGCGACCGCCAGTCCGCCGTCCGAAACGTCGTGGACAGCCGTCGCGGTTCCCTCGCGGATCAGCGCGCGCACGAAATCGCCGACGACCCGCTCATGCTCGAGATCGACCGGCGGGGGAGGGCCGTCGCGGCGAGCGTGGATGTCGCGCAGATAGATGGATTGCCCGAGATGGCTACCCCAGGAAGGCGGCGCGCCAACCAGCAGGATCGTCTCTCCGCCCGCCGCGAAGCGGATACCGGCCATCCTGGCCCAATCGGGGATGAGCCCGACGCCGCCGATGGTGGGCGTCGGCAGGATGCCCTGGCCGCTGGTCTCGTTGTAGAGCGAGACGTTGCCTGACACGATCGGGAAGGCGAGGGCTCGGCAGGCCTCGCCGATGCCTTTGATTGCGCCCACCAACTGGCCCATGATCTCGGGCCGCTCGGGGTTTCCGAAGTTGAGGTTGTCGGTGGCGGCGAGGGGTTCCGCGCCGACCGCGGTGAGGTTGCGCCAGCATTCCGCCACGGCCTGCTTGCCGCCCTCGAAGGGATCGGCCTCGCAGTAGCGCGGCGTCACGTCGGAGGAGAAGGCCAGCGCCTTGGTCGGGTGGGTGTCGACCCGCACAACGCCGGCGTCGCCGCCCGGGATCTGCAGGGAATTGCCCTGGATCAGCGTGTCGTACTGCTCCCACACCCAGCGGCGGGATGAGAGGTCCGCTCCGCCCAGCATCTTCAGGAGCGCGTCGGCGACATCCGCCTGCGGTATGTCGTCCGCGGCCAGCGGGGGCGCCTTCCGCGGCTCGACCCATGGACGGTCGTATTCCGGCGCTTCGTCGCCGAGTTCCTTGATCGGCAGGTTGGCGACCTCGTCGCCCTGATGGATGATGCGGAAGCGCAGATCGTCAGTGGTGCGGCCGACGACCGCGAAATCGAGGCCCCATTTGCGGAAGATCGCCTCGGCTTCCTCTTCCTTTTCGGGACGCAGGACCATGAGCATGCGCTCCTGGCTTTCGGACAGCATCATCTCGTAGGCCGACATGCGTTCCTCGCGCACCGGCACCTTGTCGAGGTCGAGCTCGATGCCGAGATCGCCCTTCGCACCCATCTCCACAGCCGAGCAGGTGAGGCCGGCGGCACCCATGTCCTGGATGGCGATGACCGCGCCCGAAGCCATCAGTTCGAGACATGCTTCCAACAGGCACTTCTCGGTAAAGGGATCGCCCACCTGAACGGTGGGGCGCTTCTCCTCGATCTGCTCGTCGAACTCGGCCGAAGCCATCGTTGCGCCGCCTACACCGTCGCGGCCAGTCTTGGCGCCGAGATAGACGACCGGAAGCCCCACGCCCTCGGCCTTCGAGTAGAAAATGGCATCGGTCCTGGCCAAGCCGGCGGCGAAGGCGTTGACGAGAATATTGCCGTTGTAGCGCGGATCGAAATTCACCTCGCCGCCGACTGTCGGCACGCCGAACGAGTTACCATAACCGCCGATACCGGCGACCACGCCGGCAACAAGATGCTTCGTCTTAGTATGGTCGGGCGCCCCGAACCGCAGGGCATTCATTGCCGCGATCGGCCGCGCACCCATGGTGAAGACGTCGCGCAGGATGCCGCCGACGCCTGTCGCGGCACCTTGGTACGGCTCGATATAGGAGGGATGGTTGTGGCTCTCCATCTTGAAGACGACGCAGTCGCCGTCGCCGATATCGACCACGCCTGCGTTCTCTCCAGGACCCTGGATCACCCGTGGCCCGGTCGTGGGCAGCGTGCGCAACCATTTCTTGGTCGATTTGTACGAGCAGTGCTCGTTCCACATGGCCGAGAAGATGCCGAGTTCGGTGAAGCTCGGCTCGCGCCCGATCAGGTCGAGAATGCGCTGGTACTCGTCCGGCTTGAGGCCGTGGGCGGCAACGAGATCGGGCGTGATGGGAATGGCGTTGGGGATCATGGATTGCGGCGGGGCCTGAGGTCTGGAGAGCGGGGGTCACGCAGCGAGCGGTCGACCAGCACATAGACCGCCCCGAAGCCGAGGAAAAGAACGAGTATGGACAAGACCGAGCGGAGGAGGCCGGCGAGGCCGAGTTGCGTATAGTCGAGGAATGGATAGGGCACCTCGCCGGCGATTTCTGCTCGCGCCATGACATAGGCGAAATAGGCGAGGGGGAAGACAGCGAACCAGGGCAGGTCGCGGAAACGCAAGCTGCCGTCGCGGCCTGCCACGAGCCACCAGGCAAGGAATATCGCGGGCGCCAGGTAGTGCAGGATCAGATCGCCCGCATAGGCAACTCCCTGCGGGTCCCACAGGTTCTGCAGAGCGACCATATAGACGACTGAAACCACGCTCATCGCGACGATGAGCGCGGCCTTGATGCGCACTCCGCCAAATGGAGCAAGGAAGGCGGGAGCGCCGGGCAGGGCGGCCCAGTAGACCAGCACCACCAGTATATGGGTCTGGATCGTGAAGAAGCTGAGGTAGAAGACGACCGAGCCGGCAACGCTGTAACCGTTGGCTGCGCCATACTGCAGGGCGACGTAGAAATGCAGCGCCAGGCCGATGGGACCAAGCACGATCCCCGCCAGCTGCAGCGCCCGCCCAAGCACGTCAGGCCACCCCGGCGCAGTTCTGGGAGCCTCCTGCCCAGCGCCGCACGTCGGCGGCGATGCGGGGGCCATCAGCCCCGTCGAGCAGCGGACCGAAGGCGCTGACCTGCCCGGCCGGGCCCTCCGCCTGCACGACCAGCAGCGGCTTCCCGCCGAAATTTCCCCTCGGCACGAGCAGGAAGCGCGGGCGGCCGGAGAAGGAATTGAGTTCGTTGGCGAAGCTGTAGCCGGCAAAAGCCGGGTCCCGGCTAGCGAACCAGCATCGGTGGGCGGCTATGGCGACCTGTTCCATGTTGCGCAAGGCGGCGCTCTTGCCGGCCGCCGGAGGAGGCTCGACGGCGGACTGGCAACCCGCCAGCGCGCCAGCGACAACCAGGATCAGCGGCGCGGTGCGTCGCGCGCCCCTCACGCCGCCAGTCCCAGCACGCTTTCGAAGAGCGGGCGCCCGTCACTACCGCCGTGCGCGGCCTCGATGAGGTTTTCCGGGTGCGGCATCAGGCCCAGCACGTTGCCGTGAGCGTTGACGATGCCGGCGATGTCGTTGATCGAGCCGTTGGGGTTCGTGCCCTCGGCATAACGGAAAACCACCTGTCCTTCCCCTTCGATGCGGGCCAGCGTCTCGGGATCGGCGAAATAGTTGCCGTCGTGGTGCGCGACCGGGCAGCGGATGATCTGGCCGGGCTTGTAACTGCGGGTGAAGGCCGTGTTCGCGTTGGCAACCTCGAGCTTCACTTCGCGGCAGACGAATTTGAGCGAGGCGTTGCGCATCAGCGCGCCAGGGAGCAGGCCTGCCTCCAGCAGGATCTGGAAGCCGTTGCAGACCCCCAGCACCATAACCCCCTTGTCGGCCTTCTCCTTCACCGCCCGGATTGCCGGCATGCGGGCCGCGATCGCGCCGCAGCGCAGGTAGTCGCCATATGAGAAGCCGCCTGGCACCACGATGAGATCGACATCCGGGATTTCCGTATCGGTCTGCCAGACTGTGAGCGGCCGCTGGCCCGAAATCTTCGTCAGCGCGGCGATCATGTCGCGGTCGCGATTGAGGCCGGGCAGGAGGACGACGGCGGACTTCATCTCAAGGGCTCCTCAACAGTAGCGGGCCGACGTGCCTGGCGCTAGCAGCAGCGGCGAGCGCGAAGAGTCCGGCCGACGCGGCGCGCACGTCTCTCGCTGGCAGCAGGCTGGTCGGCTCAGCCGACGAGTTCCACATGGAAATTCTCGATCACCGTATTGGCGAGCAGCTTGTCGCTCATCTTCCTGAGCGCCGTCTCGGCCGTTGTCCTGTCCGCGCCCTCGATCTCGATGTCGAAGACCTTGCCCTGGCGTACGCTGCCCACGCCATCGAAGCCGAGCGTCTTCAACGCGCCCTCGATGGCCTTGCCCTGGGGGTCAAGCACGCCGTTCTTGAGGGTTACGGTTACGCGGGCCTTGATCACCTCGGCGGGCTCCCTATCAGCGGTTCGTATCTGGGCGGGCGGTTCAGTGAACGCTGCCCTTGTCGTCGTTGTTGGAGCTGACCAGCACCGGCCCCGCCGGACGGGGCGGCTCGTTTTCGTTCATGATGCCCAGCCGGCGCGCGACCTCCTGGTAAGCCTCGACGAGCCCGCCCATGTCGCGCCGGAAACGGTCCTTGTCGAGCTTGTCCTGCGTCGCCACGTCCCACAAGCGGCAGGAATCCGGCGAGATTTCGTCGGCGACGACGATGCGCATCATGTCGCCTTCCCACAGGCGGCCGCATTCGATCTTGAAGTCGACGAGTTGGATGCCGACCCCGAGGAAAAGGCCGGAGAGGAAGTCGTTGACCCTGATGGCCAAGGCCATGATGTCGTCGATCTCCTGCGGGCTTGCCCAGCCGAAGGCAGTGACATGTTCTTCGGTGACAAGCGGATCGTCCAGCGCGTCGGCTTTGTAATAGAATTCGATGATAGAGCGCGGCAGCACCGTGCCTTCCTCGATGCCGAGCCGCTTGGCCAAAGATCCCGCCGCGACGTTGCGCACCACGATCTCCAGCGGGATCATCTCGACTTCCTTGATCAGCTGCTCGCGCATGTTGAGACGGCGGATGAAGTGGGTCGGGATGCCCATCCGGTTCAGATGGGTGAAAATATGCTCGGAGATCCGGTTGTTGAGCACACCCTTGCCATCCACCACCTCGTGCTTCTTCTTGTTGAAGGCGGTGGCGTCGTCCTTGAAAAACTGGATCAGCGTGCCGGGCTCCGGCCCCTCATAGAGGATCTTCGCCTTTCCTTCGTAGATACGGCGCCTGCGATTCATGGCACTCTCTGGTTTCCGGTGGCAGGAGGTGCTGCCACGCATGGCGCGGCCTTAGGATGGCCGCAAGGTCTCAATCGCGGTCTCTATCGCAATACCCGGCGGTGCTCAATCCGCATTTCGTCTCGTCAACCGCTTCCAAACGCGAATTGCCGCACCGATATCGGCGTCCACCAACTTGACCGCGAAACGGCCTTTTGGTTTGTGCAGGCCGAGCCCATACTGGCTACAGGATTCCATTCCAGACCGGAGGAACTGCCATGAGCAGCATGAAGGATCGCGAGGACGGTTTCGAAAGGAAATTCGCCCACGACGAGGAACTGAGGTTCAAGGCGCTGGCGCGGCGCAACAAGCTGCTTGGCCTGTGGGCTGCGGAGAAGCTCGGAAAAAGCGGCGACGACGCGGAAGCCTATGCCAGAGAAGTCGTGAAGGCCGATTTCGAGGAAGCTGGCGACGAGGACGTCTTTCGCAAGGTACGTGGCGATTTCGACGCAGCGGGAGTGCAGCAGTCGGATCACCAGATTCGGCGCCAGATGGAAGACCTGTTGGCCGAAGCGGTCGACCAGATACGCAATTCCTGAGAAGAGGCGACTGGCCGCTGAAAGCCGCCCCCGCCGGGCGGCTTTCATTATCGCCACATTGAGGAAGGGGGGGCTTATGACGCTTGCTGCTCGTTTCGCGGCCGGAGACACGATCTTCACGGCCTGGTCCAGCTTGCCGGAGCCGTTGACGATCGAGGCGCTCTGCACCTCGTCCTTCGACACGGTGACGCTCGATATGCAGCATGGCGGCCACAGCGACGAAAGCGTGCTACGCAGCATCGGTCCGATCATATCGGCTGGAAAGCCAGCCGTGGTTCGCATTCCGGTCGGCCGCAACGACATGGCGAGCCGGGCGCTCGATTTCGGTGCCGACGCGGTGATCGCGCCGATGATCAACTCGGCCGACGATGCAAGGGCCTTCGCCGCGGCAATGAAATATCCGCCGTTGGGTGAACGCTCGTGGGGTGCGTCATTTGCGCTGGCCCGGCGCGGCGGCGATGGACCGACGCTGCTCGCCGAAGGCAACCGCAATACAATGGCAATCGCAATGATCGAGACGCGTCAGGCCTTCGAGGCGCTGGACGACATTCTGGCCGTGCCGGGCATAGACGGCGTCTTCGTCGGTCCATCGGACCTGTCGATTGCGTGGACGGGTGGCAAGAGGATCGCGCCGACCCTCGAGGACATGATGGAGGCGATCGCGCATATTGCGACCAAAGCCCGCGGGGCCGGCAAGCACGCGGGCACCTACCTGGTTGATGTCTCCGTTGCCGGGCGTTTCGCCGCGATGGGCTACCGGTTCTTCGCCATCGGCGCCGAGGCTCGGCTGATGGCGGAAGGCGCTAGGGCGCTGATCGGCCAGGCGAAAGCTACGATCACCTAAGTCAACGAAGTCGGGACAGGAACTGAGCGAATACCATCGTGCCTTCCGGCCACGGCCCGTAGCCGGCGTCGGCATTGATGTGGCCCGCTTCTCCAGCATCGATCAGAAGCGAGCCCCAGGCGGCTGCGATATCCTCGGCGACCCCATAGTCGCACCACGGGTCATTGCGACTCGCGATCATCAGCGAAGGGAAAGGCAGCGGATCGTTGGGGTACGGACCAAATGGCGAGAGCCATTCCGGTTTCCCCGCAGATGCCTGAACATCGGGCGGCGCGACGAAGAAGCCTCCGGCAACGCGCTGCCTGAAGGCCGGAAGAGCCTGGATGGTCGCGGGAACGCCCAACGAGTGCGCCACCAGGACGACCGGGCGCTCGGCCTCGTTCACAGCCTCCGCGATAGCGGCGGCCCAAGCGCCGGGTTCGGGGACCTCCCAGTCCGCCTGCTCCACGCGGCGCGCGGTTGACAGCCGCTCCTGCCAGCGGCTCTGCCAGTGTGCCGGGCCGGAGTTCGACTGGCCTGGCACGATCAAGATGTCGGCTTCCCTGACTTTCATGACGGCGATGTAGCGACCAGCGAAGGCGGCTGCAAGGAATGTCGATAAGCATTGGCAATGAACAGAGCGATGCGGATCGTTCTGAAATAGCGAACAGCGTGTCGCGGCGACCGAACTTGTAACCCGGCCCGGGAGGGGCGATCTTCTTCGCAACAGAGAGTATCGGAGCGAGATCATGTCCGCCGTGATGGAAAAAAGAGCCACTGAACTGCCGTTTGCGGCGACGACGCCGATTCATGTCGCGCGCGTGGGCTTGAGATCGGGAGATGCCGAGCAACTCGCCGAGTTCTACAAGGCGCTGCTCGGGCTGGAGGAAACCGGTCGGGGCGCGGACAGTGTCTCGCTCGGCGTGGCCGGGCGGGAGTTGCTTGAGATTGAGGGATCGCAGGCCCTGAAGCCGGATAATCCCAGAAGTGCCGGGCTCTACCATACGGCATTCCTGTTGCCGTCACGAAAGGATCTGGCCCGCTGGGTCGGTTACGCGACGGAGAACGGGATACGTCTCGACGGAGCTTCCGATCACCTGGTGAGCGAAGCCCTCTATCTCACCGATCCGGACGGCAACGGCATCGAGATCTACGCCGACCGTGCCAAGGAGAAATGGCCGTCTGCGGACGGCCAGATCCAGATGGCGACCGAGCCGTTGGACTTCCGCGGACTGCTCGGCGAATTGAGCGGAGACGATATCGGTTGGAAGGGTGCGCCAGTAGGCAGCGTGATCGGTCATGTCCATCTGCGCGTGGGCGACATCGCCGTCGCCGAAGCCTGGTGGAACGACACGATCGGCCTCGACACGATGGTGCATTACGGCAATGCCGCGGTCTTCTTGTCGTCCGGCGGCTATCACCACCACATTGGTGCGAACGTCTGGCAGAGCCGCGGCGCGGCCTCACGTAGCCCGGATACGAGCGGACTGAATTTCGTCGAGCTGGCGTCGGCGCATGCCAAAGACCGAAGGGAAGTCATGGATCCCTGGGGCACGGCGGTGCGCATAAGCCCGGCGACCTGAATTCTGCCGCCGAAGGCCGGCCCTCGGGCCGGCCGTCACACGACTGTGACATGAATCGAGCGATAGAGGCGCGTCCGCCACCAGCCGGGAACGCCCCAATGAGCGACGAGCGACCGCGCCGCCACCGCACGCTTTTCATTTCCGACGTGCACCTCGGCTCCAAGCCGGCCAAAGCCGAATATCTCATCGACTTTCTGCGGCACAACGAGGCGGATACGATCTATCTCGTCGGCGACATCGTCGATGGCTGGCGGCTGACACGGAGCTGGCATTGGCCGCAAGCGCATAACGACGTGGTGCAGAAGCTGTTGCGGCAGGCGCGCAAGGGTACCGAGATCGTCTACGTCGCCGGCAACCACGACGAGTTCCTGCGCGGCTTCCAGGGCATCCATTTCGGCGGGATCGTCGTTGCTGACCGCGTGGTGCACGAGGCCGCGGACGGCCGCAAATATCTCGTCATCCACGGCGACCAGTTCGATTCGATCGTGCACTCGGTGCGCTGGCTCGCCTATCTCGGCGACAAGGCCTACGACGCCTCCATAGTCGCTAATCGCATCGTTGCCTTGTGCCGGCGTATGCTGGGGATGCCTTACTGGTCCTTCTCCTCATGGGCTAAGGTGCGCGTAAAGAAGGCTGTCAACTTCATCTCGGCCTTCCAGGGCCTGGTCGCTGACGAGGCGCGGCGCAGTCAGGTCGACGGCGTGATCTGCGGCCACATCCACCACGCTACGATCGAAATGATCGGCGGCATCAGCTACATGAACAGCGGCGATTGGGTGGAGAGTTGCACGGCGATCGCCGAGGACCACGATGGCAATTTCAACATCCTGCGCTGGCCGACGGCCGCAGCACTGCCGCAGCCCGCGCGCAATCGCATCCGGCGGGCGCCGGTCGCCCTGCCCGAAGCCCAGGGCCGTTCCCTGCCGGAAAAGGCGGAGGCAGCCTGACGGCTTAAACGGTTGAAATCAGCGGTTTCACCCGGGCCATGAGCATGGTAAGCGCGTGGCCTGCGTGCATTCGGCCGCGCGCTCGCCCGACAGGAACCCTGATGGCCGCTCCGGCCCTATCGTCCGACTTCTTCGTTAAGCCGCCGCATTTCGAGCTTCGGATGGGCCTGCTGTATGCCGCGATCTATCTGCCGGTAGGCATTCATCTCCCGTATTTTCCGCTCTGGCTCGAGCAAAGCGGGTTCAGCGCGACGGAGATCGCATTCCTCCTGTCCGCGCCCATGTTCCTGCGGCTGGCGACGACTCCGTTCATAACGGCCTTTGCTGACAGGGTGAAGGACCGTGCCAATGTGCTGATCGCAGTAATGGCAACCACCGCCGTGTTGTCGCTGGGGTACATGCTGCCCCCGAGCTACGCGCTGGTGCTGGGGCTTTCGATTGCGATCCAGATTGTGTGGACCCCGCATTCGCCGCTGGCCGATTCGCTGGCGCTGTCGGGTGTCCGCCGGTTCGGTGCTGATTACGCAAGCATGCGCAAGTGGGGCTCCATCGCCTTTCTCGCCGCGAATATCGGGGGCGGCGCCATACTCGGCTATGCCGGCGCATCGGCCGTTCCGATCATCCTCGCGGCCGGTCTCTCGGTTGGCGTCGGCGCCAGCCTTTTCGCGCCGAGGCTCGGACCGCCGCGCCAGCCGTCGCCGCTCTCCGCCGCCAAGCTGCGGGACGCGCCGGGTTCGATGCTGACCCGCCGCTTTCTGCTGTTCATCGGCGGCGCGGCGCTGATCAACGCCAGTCATGGCTTCCTCTACAGCTTCGGCACGATCTACTGGAAGTCCACGGGCATCGACGAGACGACTATCGGCATGCTCTGGGCCGGAGGCGTGGTGGCCGAAATCGGCATGATGCTCGTTTACCAGCGGCTCCTCGGCCGTTTCTCGGCCCCGGCAATCCTTGGCATAGCCGGCGTCGCAGCGCTGGTGCGCTGGATGTTCTTCCCGCTCATCGGTCAGGTTCTCGATGGAAATGCAGCGGCCTTCCTGGCGGCTCAGGCACTCCATTCGCTGTCCACGGGGCTCATCCTGCTCGGCGTTCCCAAGATGGTGGCCGAGATGATCGGCGAGGAAAAGATGGGAACCGCGCAGGGCCTCGTATTCTTCGGCAACGGGCTCGCGATGGGCCTGGTCACGCTCGCATCCGGTCCCCTTTACGCGAACCTCGGCGTCGGTGGCTTCTACGTGATGGCGGCGACGGCGCTCGCCGGCCTGTTCCTGATCGGGCTTGTCTCGCTTAGCCCCAGAGCGCCGGAGCGGGGGGAGAGATGAGCGAGCCGGCATAGGTGAGGCCGGGATACCGGTCGCGCGCAAGCAGCAGGGGCCCGTCCAGGTCGACGAAATCGGCATCCTGGGCCAGAAGCACCGCCGGCGCCATTGCCAGGGAAGTGCCCACCATGCAGCCGATCATCACGCCGAAGCCGAGTTCGCGCGCCCGGTCGCGCAGCTTCAGCGCGGCGGTAAGCCCACCCGCCTTGTCGAGCTTGATGTTGACCGCGTCGTAGAGGCCCACGAGGCGCTCGAGGTCGTCCGCGGTATGCACGCTCTCGTCCGCGCAGATCGGAACCGGATGAGGGATATCGCGCAGCAACGCGTCCTTGCCCTCGGGCAGCGGCTGTTCGATCAGCGCGACATGCATCTCCGCGGCGGCCAGCAGGTTCTCCCTGATGTTGTCTTCCGTCCAGCCCTCGTTGGCGTCGAGAATGATGCGGCTGCGGGGGGCGGCCGCGACCACTGCATGCATGCGGGCGATGTCGTTGGCGGATCCCACCTTCACTTTCAGCAGCGGTCGCGCTGCATTGGCCCGGGCCTCCGCGGCCATCGTCTCGGGGTCCGCGAGGGAAATTGTCATCGCGGTCGGTATCGGGCGAGGGGGCATCGTACATGCACGGATATGGGCGCGCCGCCCCGAGAGCTTGGCTTCCAGGTCCCAAAGGGCGCAATCGACCGCGTTGCGCGCCGCGCCGGGCTTCATGCTCTGTATGAGTTCTTCCCGGCCGATGCCGTTCCTGATGTCGGCGCTGGCGGCCTGTATCGCCTCGCTGACACCTTCGATCGATTCGCCGTAGCGCTTGTAAGGCACGCTTTCGCCGCGACCGGTGGCCGTTCCTTCGGTGACGCTGCAAACCACCACCTCCGCCTCGGACTTGGAACCGCGCGAGATTGTGAATATGCCCGCAATGGGATAGCGCTCGACCGTGATCGTCAGTTCACGCGGCATGCCGGCTCCGATCATTCCAATCATTGGCGCGTTGCACTAAGAAATACATGATGTTGTTCAAACGACGTTCCGACGCAAGCACGACGGCAAGCGACGATCCGACGCTGCCCACCGTTTCTGTTTCGGATACCGGAAGCGAAACCTCGATCTTCCTCGCTGGTACCTGGACCACAACAACGGCTGCTGAGGCCGATGAGGCCGTCCGGGAAATCGAGTCGGGGCGTTTGTCGGCTGGCTTGCGCATCGATTTGTCCGGCATCAGGCGGCTGGATACCGCTGGGGCGTGGATCATCCATCGGCTTGTCTCTGGCCTTGAGGAGCGAGGTGCGGCCGTGGCACTGACGGGCGTGAGCACCGAGGCCGAGACGCTCGTCGGAGCCATCCGCAGCGTGACGCCGCGAGACACCGCGACGCCGTCCCAGTCCCGCGACTGGTTCGGCATGGCTCTTCTGGAGGCGCTTGGTCGCGGCGTCTATCGGATGATCGGCGATATCAAGCTGGCGCTGCACATCGTCGGAGCGACGATTCGTGGCGCGCAGATGAAACTTGGCCGGGGCCATGCGGTCAATCCCGCCGCCATCGCCACCCATATCGACCGGATGGGAATCGGCGCCATTCCGGTGGTGGCGCTGATGTCGGCCATCGTTGGCGGTATCATTGCCCAGCAGGGGGCATTCCAGCTTCGCTTCTTCGGAGCCGAGATATTTGTCGTCGACCTGGTTGGCATTCTGGTGCTGCGGGAACTGGGGGTCCTGATGACCGCCATCATGCTTGCAGGACGCACAGGCAGCGCGATCACCGCCGAGATCGGCTCGATGAAGATGCGCGAGGAAGTGGACGCGCTGACCGTCATAGGCCTCAATCCGGTGGGCGTGCTTGTCTTTCCGCGGCTCGTCGCATTGATGGTGGCGCTGCCCTGCCTGACTGTCATCGCCAACTTCGCCGCGCTGGGCGGCGCGATGCTGGTGGCATGGTGGTACTCCGGCATCACTCCGGAAGCCTTCATCGATCGGCTGAATAGCGGCATCGATCTGTCCACCATCTTCGCCGGTCTCATAAAGGCCCCGTTCATGGCCCTCATCATAGGCGTGGTCGCCTCGGTCGAAGGCATGAAAGTCGAGGGCAGCGCCGAATCGCTCGGGCGTCGGGTGACGGCTTCCGTGGTGAAGGCGATCTTCATCGTGATCGTCGTCGACGGGTTCTTCGCGATGTTTTACGCGGCAATCGATTTTTGAGGCGGTGCTTATGCAAGAGATCGACACCGAAAACCGATCGCGTTCCGCCACGGGCGAGGAAGCGGCCATATCGGTGCGCGACGTGACGGTCGCTTTCGGAGACAAGGTCGTCCTCGACAACCTGTCGCTCGACATATACCGGCGCGAGATACTCGGCTTCGTTGGAGCGTCGGGCGCCGGCAAGTCCGTTCTGCTGCGCACGATTCTCGGCCTCAACAAGAAGCAGGCAGGGACGATCAAGCTGTTCGGTGTCGACGTCGACCAGGCCAGCGAGATCGAACGCATGAAGATCGACATGCGTCTCGGAGTTCTCTTTCAGCATGGCGCGCTTTTCTCCTCGCTGACGGTGCAGGAGAACATCGAGGTGCCGATGCGGGAGTATCTCGACTTGCCGCAAAGACTGATGGACGAGCTCGCCTTGCTCAAGCTCGACCTGGTCGGGCTGCCGCGCGACTCCGCAGTCAAGTATCCCCATCAGCTTTCGGGCGGCATGATCAAACGGGCGGGACTTGCCCGGGCCTTGGCGCTCGACCCGGAAGTTGTCTTCCTCGACGAGCCAACCTCCGGACTGGACCCGATCGGAGCGGCCGAATTCGACGAACTTGTCGGCAAGCTGCGCGACACGATGGGCCTGACGGTCTACATGGTGACGCACGACCTCGACAGCCTGTTCTCCGTTTGCGACCGTATCGCTGTCCTCGGCAACAGGAAAATCCTCGCGCAGGGTACGATTGACGATATGCTTGCCTCGGAGGAGCCGTGGGTGAGGTCATATTTCCGCGGCAAGCGTGCGCGACAGATCGCGCCGGCCGCCTGATGAACGCCTAGAGACGGGACGAATGGAAACCAGAGCCAATTACATTGCCGTCGGCCTGTTCACGCTGATCGCCATACTGTCGGCCTTCGGCTTCGTCTATTGGACGGCCGGCGGCGTTGACCGTGGTGAGGAAGTCACCTTGCGGGTACGTATCCCGGGCTCTGCATCGGGGCTTGGCAGGGGCAGCTCCGTGCTCTTCAATGGCGTCAAGGTCGGTGATGTGCGCCGCGTCTATATCGATGTCAACAACCCCGAGGTAGCGATCGCCGAAACGCGTGTGGACAGGCTGACGCCGATAACCCAATCGACCAAGGCCGATATCGGTATCGCAGGACTGACGGGTCAGGCGAATATCGAGATCCGGGGCGGGCGCACGGACGAGCCGAACCTCCTGCAACAGGCTGAGGAGCAGGGCGAGATCGCCGAAATCATCGCGAATCCGTCGGCGGTCACCAACCTTCTTCAGACAGCGCAGACGATTCTGACCCGGGCCGACAGTGTGATGGGCAAGCTGGAAGGCTTCGTCGAGGAGGCTCGTGGCCCACTGATGGAGACGGTGGAGAACGCCCGAACCTTTTCAGCCTCGCTGGCCGAGAATGCCGACGGCATCGACCGGTTCCTGGAGAGTGTAAGCAGCCTTTCCGATACGATTACCGGCGTCTCCGGCCAGCTTTCGAGCACGTTGCAGGCCGCGGAGGAGCTGCTCAGCTCCGTCGATCGTAACAAGGTCGCGTCGATTGTGGACAACGTCGAGCAGGTCACGGCGCAGTTCCGGCAATCGACAGCCAATCTGGAACAGGTCATGGCTGGCGTCGAAAGCGCGGTTGCGTCCATCAACGAGTTCTCTACGGGGGCCGGCACCGCGATCGCCAAGGTCAACGAGGTTCTGGACGGCGTCGATAGCGGGACGGTGCGCACCGCGCTCACCAACTTCGAACAGATGAGCACCACCGTTAACGGCGCCGCGAACGATATCGCCAAGGTGACCGAGCGGATCGGCCAGCGGGCCGGCGAGATCGACCAGTTCATTGCCGACGCAAGTCAACTGGCGAGCCGTCTGAACCAGGCGTCTGTTCGTGTCGATGGGGTTCTGCAGAAGGTCGACAGCTTGCTCGGCTCCGACGAGACGGAGGGGCTGATCGCCGATGCACGGCAGACGTTCAAGGAATTCCGGGCGGTCGGCGAGACACTCAACGCGCGCATGGGGACGATTACTGACGGTTTCGCGCGGTTCTCCTCTTCAGGTCTGCGCGATCTCGAGGCCCTGGTTGGCGACGGGCGTCGGGCCATCCAGCGCATCGAGCGGGCGATTTCCGATTTCGAGCGCAATCCGCAACGCATCCTCACCGGCGGCGATGGTGCGGTCCGGCAGTTCGATGGCCGCGCGCGGCGTTGACTTTGACCGCTTCCCGCCCCAAGACAATGGCGGGGCGGTCGCTGTGGCGGAGCCCGGGAAACGGGTTCAGATAGCGTGGCAGTTGGGAAACTAGCATCCGGGACGCTTTTGTCGGTCCTTCTGCTGTCGGGTTGCGCCCTCCTGGGAGGGGGCACCCCCGACCCTCTCGACACTTATGAACTGACCGCTCCGAGGCCGGCCTCGTCTGGACGTCGCACCGGGGCACAGATCCTGATCGCGGAGCCGACGGCGCTCAAGGCGTTGGACGGCGAAAACATTGTCATCAAGCCATCGCCGGCGGTGATCCAGTACCTTTCGGGCGCCCAGTGGGCGGACCGCTTGCCCCGAATCGTGCAGGCACGGCTGGCTGACGCGTTCCAGCTTTCCGGTCGCATCGGCGTGGGCAAACCGGGCGAGGGGCTGGCGATCGACTATCAGCTCATCATGGATATCCGCTCCTTCGAGATCAGGCTCGACGGAACCGACCGCGCCGATATCGAGCTGTATGTCCGCATCCTCAACGACCGCACAGGGGTCGTGCGCAGCGCAAGGCTGTTCACCGCCACGGTGGCGGTTGGCGCCGGCGGTAACGGAGCCTTCGTTGCCGCCCTCGACCGCGCGTTCGGAGCGGCCGCCACCGAGATCGTCGAATGGACGGTGTCGCAGATCTGAACATACCGGCCAGCCCGTTCGCATTCTGACGGAAACGTGACTGGCGGCCTGTCACTTCCTCGCCACAGGCGTTACCGAAAGCGGCCACATTCTCTTAACCCGTCGGTATTTAGCCTCTATACTGCCAGCATATTTGAGGGTGAGCCGGGGGGACGTCCGGAACACCGGTCCACGTGCCGGGTTTTCCGGACAACGGCGCGCACGCGCTGCACAAGGGTGATTGATGCCGATTCTCGCCAGAAAGACCGCTGCGGTATCGAGTGCCGCGTTTGCCGTACTGGCCATGCTGGGTACGACTGATGCGTCGGCCCAGACGCTGTTCGACAGGCTGTTCGGTGGAGCCCCGCGCGAGCGCCGCTATGTCGATGAACGTCCCGCCACGCCCCCGCCAGCCGCCCCGACCGTCTCGGCGCCCTCCTACTACACCTACAAGGCCGAACCTCTCGTTGCAGTCGACTTCAAGAAGCTAGCCGCCGTTCGCGCGCGCCAGCAGGATGCGGGGGGAGAGCCTGCCCGCAGCGTCACGCTTGCAAGCGCCCGGACGGGCGAATCGCCCAATGTGGTGCGACTCGACGCGGCCGCAGCCGCGGCCGATCCGCGCGAGACATTCGCCGATGCGATTGCAAGCATCTCGGCCTATGAACTTTATGCCGAGAAGGACATCGCCGATGCGCTCCTGAAGCATTACGAGTCGAAGCCGGCTTTCCTCTGGGTTCGGGCGGGAGAGCCTTCCCACCGCGCCATGGCCGTGCTCGAGGTGCTTTCTGAAGCCGATACGCACGGGCTCCCGGCGGACGAGTATGCCGTCGGAATCCCTGGTCTCGATTCGCTCAACACTGACGAAGCGACCCGCGAATTGGCCCGTTTCGAGATGAACCTCTCGGCCCGGGTCCTGCGCTATGTGCGGGACGCGCACCGCGGCCGGATCGATCCGAACAAGATTTCCGGCTACCACGACTTCGCCCCGAAACCGCTCGACTACGCCCGTGTACTCGATGTGCTGGGCGATACGTTCGCCATCCGCAAATATCTCGAAGCCTGGCATCCCCAGAATAAGGCCTATGCGGCCCTGCGCGTCGAGTTGGAAGCGCTGCGTGGAGGCATGGAAAATGCCATTGTCGTGGCCCCGGACACTTTCTTGCGGCCGGGTCAGTCGAGCCCCGAACTGGCGAAGCTGCTGAAGCTGATCGAACGCGACGCCGACGCAGCGTTTCGCGCCGAGCACGGGCCCGTGCTTGCCTCGTCCGCCGGCGCGGAAGTCTATTCGGACGAACTCGTTCCGGTGATCAAGGCGGCCCAGCAGGCGAAGGGGCTCAAGCCCGACGGCGTCATCGGCCCGAGAACCGTGGCCGCCATTGCCGGCAATTCGAAGGCCGACCGCTTGGAGAAGGTCCTTGTCGCCTTGGAGCAGTTGCGATGGCTGCCCTCGCAGTTCGGCGATCGTCACGTGCTGATCAATGTGCCGGAGTTCACCGCGCGCTATGTCGAGGGAGGCGAGGAAAAGCTCTCAATGCGCACTGTGGTCGGCAAGACGGCCACGCAGACCTTCTTTTTCCAGGACGAAATCGAGTACGTGGAATTCCATCCTTACTGGGGCATTCCGCGCTCCATCCTGGTCAACAAGTATCTGCCCAAGCTTTATCAGGATCCGGGTTACCTCGACCGCATCGGCTACGAGATCACCGACGCGCGGGGCAGGCGAATCCCATCCTCGTCGGTCAACTGGCCGTCACACGGCGCGAATATCCCGTTCGACGTGCGCCAGCCGCCTGGGCCGTCGAATTCGTTGGGCGAGATGAAGATCATGTTCCCGAACAGGCACGCGATCTACATGCACGACACGCCCGAGAAGCACCTGTTCGACAGGGATAATCGGGCCTACTCGAACGGCTGCGTCAGGCTCCAGGACCCGCGCGGCATGGCCGCCGCGGTGCTGGGCTGGTCGCGGGCGCAGGTGGCCGAGCGGCTGAAGGGCGGCCACGGCCAGGTCAATCTGCCCCGGAAGGTGCCGGTCTACGTAGTCTATTTCACGGCCTGGCCGCAGGCCGACGGACCGGTTGGCTACAGCCCGGACGTCTACGGACGCGATGCGCACGTCCGCAAGGCGATGCAGAGGGTGGGGGAGGCGCGAGCGCCGTCAGCGTAGCCGCGCCCGCTACCGTCTCGGAAGGCCCGCCTAACCGGCGGGCTTTTCTTATTGTTAACAGCATTGAGGGAGCGGAGAGCCCGGAACAAAGCGACTTGGGAAATGTTGTCCATGCAGCCGGGTGCTTACGAGACAATAACCAAGGAGCTTAGGCAATGAAGAAGATGCTTGTGATTTCCGCGCTCACGCTTGCGCTCGCGTCGGGTACTGCGATGGCCCAGGTTAGCTTGGGCACGGACGCGGATGTGAATGTTGGTGTGGATGCCAACGTCGGCGGCGTGAACGCCGACGCAAATGTGGGTCTGAACGCAAATGCTGCCGCTGACACGTCTGCCGGCGGTGCTGGCGCCAACCTCGACACGAATGCCGACGTGGCTGCTGACATCGAGAGCGACGAAGTGGATTCCGAGACGACGGCTGCGGTCGGCGCCCAAGGCTCGGTCAGCGCTGCGCTCGACGCCCTCGACGACGATGGCGCCGGTTTCTTCACCGACGACACTCGCGCCGAGGTTCGGTCGCAGGCCGAGATCGAGACGGCCTTTGCCCAGCTTACGGCTGAGCAGCAGGCCAGCCTGCGCGCAGCGTGCGGAGAAGGTGATGGCTCGGCTGGCGGTTCAGAAATCGCCGGCGAAGCAGGGTTGTGCGCCGCCATCAACCAGATTCAGTAATCTGCAGGAAACGATTGCCTCCCGAAGGCATGAGCGGCCCGCCCATCCAAGGATGGCGGGCCGTTTTGTTTGGGTCTCACATCTCGCAAGGAAACGGAAATCGCGATGGTGGGCGATGCAGGGATTGAACCTGCGACCCCACCCGTGTGAAGGGTGTGCTCTCCCGCTGAGCTAATCGCCCGATCCGTGACCCACAGGCCTGATCGCGCGGGGATATAAGGTGGGCCGGGCGGCCAAGTCAAGGACCGCTATCGAGCGAGTTCTCCCACCAGCATTTCCACCATGTCCAATGTAAGCTCGTCGAAATGAGAGATGACACGCGAAGGTTCGAATTCGCGCACATGGCGGTCGGTATAGCCGAAATCGACGGCAACGACCGGCACGCCAGCCGCCTTCGCCGTGTCGATGTCGGTCTTCGAATCACCGACCATGACGGCGCGCGCGGCGTCGCCGCCCGCCAGTTCGATCGTCGACAGCAGATGCCGTGGGTCGGGCTTTCGGTAGTCGAATGTATCCTGGCCGCAGATCGCCGCAAACCGGTCCGCGATCCCCAGCGCCTCCAGCAGCTTGCGCGAAAGACTTTCGTATTTGTTCGTGCAGACGGCGAGTGCGAAACCGGCGACGGAAAGGCGAACCAGGGCGTCGGTTGCACCCGGAAAGAGTAGCGACCGGCCCGGGATGTTGTCCGTGTAGTGCTCAAGGAATGCGACCAGAAGCTCGGCAAGGCGATCCTCGGCCAGCGGCTGGTTCCGCGCGGCAAATGCGCGCTGGATCATCACCCTGCCGCCCATGCCCACGAAGCTGCGTAGCGAGGTTTCGTCCACCGGGGGGATGCGGGCCAGCGCGAGGCAGTGATTGAGGCTGTCCAGCAAGTCGGGCGCCGTGTCGACGAGGGTGCCGTCGAGATCGAAGACAATGATTGGCCTTGCCATGAGATTCCTTCCCGCGCTGCGCTGCGATTACCGTGGGGTGAACCGAACCGCAAGTTCCGCGCACCTGTTGCGCAGCCGCCCAAAGATGCTAGGAGCGGGACGCGATTCCCGGCGGAAGATAGGCATGAATTCCAGGAACCTGAAGATTGAGGCAGCACGCACCGCGCTCGGCTACGTCGAAGACGGCATGAAGCTCGGAATTGGCACCGGATCAACCGCCGAGGAGTTCGTACGGCTGCTTGCAGAACGCGTGCACGCCGGCCTGAGCATCGTCGGGGTGCCGACATCGGAGCGAACGGCGGCGCTGTGCCGGGAACTTGGCGTCCCGCTCGCGACGCTGGACGAGCAGCCTGCGCTCAACCTTACCGTCGATGGCGCTGACGAGATCGATCGCGCGCTTTCCCTTATCAAAGGTGGTGGCGGGGCCCTGCTGCGCGAAAAGATCGTCGCCGCGGCCTCCGCGCGAATGATCGTGATCGCTGACCGCTCCAAGCTGGTGGACACGCTGGGCAGGTTTCCGTTGCCGATTGAGGTCAACAAGTTCGGCCTGAAGGCCACCGAACTGGCGATCGGCAGGGCCGCAGCCGGGCTCGGCCTTAACGTTGTCACCACATTGAGGATGACGCAGGGGGAGCCTTTTGTTACAGACGGCGGACATTTGATAATCGATGCATCTTTTGGCCGTATTCCGGATACAAGAGCACTCGCAGATGCTCTGCATGACATACCCGGTGTCGTGGAGCACGGTCTGTTTCTGGGGTTGGCGGACATTGCGATCGTGGCGGGAGAAGCCGGGGTCGAGACCGTTTCCGCAATCCGCTAAGAGGGAGTTTCTAACGACATGAACCTGGCCATCCGCGTGCGCCGTCTGGCATTAGCCCTTTCGGCGACGGCGATCCTGATTTCGGCCGCGCCGCTTGCCGCGCAGGAGATTTCGGAAAGCCACCTCAAGGCCGCCCGTACCGCCATCTCGGCATTGGGGGCGACCGCGGAATTTGACATGGTGCTTCCGCAGGTAGCTGCCTCGCTGAAGAGCGAATTGACGCAGAAGAACCCCGATCTGGTGCAGCTCATCTCCTCGACAGTCGACGAGAAGGCGCTGGCGTTGGCCGCACGTCGCGGCGACTTGGAGAAGGCGGCGGCGAATATCTACGCCAAGATCTTCACCGAGCAGCAGCTCAACGAGATCTCGAGCTTCTACAACAGCGAAACCGGAAAGAAGCTGCTGTCCGACGGCGATATCGTGAGCCGCGAAGTCCTTCAGGCCGCCGCCATCTGGCAGCGCGGCATCGCGCGCGATCTTGCCCAGGCCGTCGGCGAGCATGTCGAGTCGGTCGTCGGCGCACAGGCCCAGCCAGCCGAGCCGGCCGCGGGGGGCGAACAGGTCAATCAGTAGATCGCGTCCCATCAGAATAATTGAAGATGCCCGGCCATGCGCCGGGCTTTTCTTTTGGCACTACGAAACGTAGAGCTTGCGCCCGCCAGCGATGAAGGAGCCCCTGATGGCAACGTACGACTATGACCTGTTCGTCATCGGCGGCGGCTCGGGCGGCGTCCGCGCCGCACGCGTGGCAGCTGGCCTGGGCAAGCGCGTCGCCATCGCTGAGGAATACCGCTTTGGCGGCACCTGCGTCATCCGCGGCTGCGTACCGAAGAAACTCTTCGTCTACGCCTCCCAGTTTCCCGAGCATTTTGAAGACGCTGCCGGCTTCGGCTGGACTGTTGGCGAAACGTCGTTCGACTGGCCGACGCTCATCGCCAACAAGGACCGTGAGATCGGGCGCCTCGAATCGATCTACGAGAGCGGCGTGCAAAAGGCCGGCGGGGAGACATACCACAGCCGCGCTGAGCTTCTCGACGCACACACGGTGCGCATTGTGGCCGAGAACCGCACGGTGACCGCCGAATTCATTCTGATCGCGACCGGAGGACGGCCAAACCCGCACGCTGCCCTTCCAGGTCATGAGCTATGCATCCTCTCGGACCACGCCTTCCATCTGGAAACGCTGCCGAAGTCGATCGTGATCGCGGGGGGCGGGTACGTGGCGGTCGAGTTCGCCAACATCTTCCACGGTCTCGGCGTCGAGACGACCCTGATCTATCGGGGCAAGGAGATCCTCGGTCGCTTCGACATGGATCTGCGCACCATGCTGCACGACACGATGGTGTCGAAGGGAATTCGCGTGCTCTGCCACACGATCTTCGAGAAGATCGAAAAGCGAGCAGATGGCGGGCTCGACGCGCATCTCAACGACGGCGAGGTCATCGCCGCCGATCAGGTAATGCTGGCCCTGGGCCGCACGCCAAATACCGAAAACCTTGGCCTGGAGGCCGCCGGCGTCGAATTGGGCAAGACCGGTGAGATCGTCGTGGACGATTTCTCGCGCACCAGCGTTGAGAACATCTATGCCGTCGGCGACGTCACGAACCGCGTTCCGCTGACCCCGGTCGCCATCCACGAAGCGATGTGCTTCGTCGATACCGTGTTCCGAGGCAAGCCAACCAGGCCCGACCTCGACTGCGTTGCGACGGCCGTCTTCTCGCAGCCCGAGATCGGCACGGTCGGGCTTTCCGAGGAGGATGCCGCCAATCGCTTCGACGAGGTCGAGATTTACCGCGCAACCTTCCGTCCGATGCGCAATGTACTCGGCAACCGGCAGGAGAAGATGCTGGTCAAGCTGGTAGTGGATGCGGCCTCTCGGATCGTCGTGGGCGCACATATTCTTGGCCCCGATGCCGGCGAAATGGCGCAGCTCCTCGGTATCGCGGTAAAGGCCAGACTCACCAAGGCCGATTTCGATGCCACCATGGCCGTGCACCCGACGGCCGCCGAGGAACTGGTGACGATGTACGCGCCGAGCTACAGGCTCAGGAAGGGCGAGCGGGTGGACGCCTGAGCGGTTCCTTCAGGGCGCCGGCCGACCGATGGTGACGGGCGTCCCTTCAAGCAGCCAGGCGATCAACTGCGGCCACAGCGTCTCCGCGAAGCGCGAACGGAAGAAGCCGAGGTGGCCGATCGCGTGGCCGTGCGCGTCCTGCGGTGACAGCCAGCGCAATTCGACCGGTGCGCTCCCGTAGTGACGCATCAGGGCGGCGACAGCGCGCGGCGTCCCCCAGCGGTCGTCGGTCAGGCCGAATGCCAGGATCGGCGTGCGGACATTTGCATAACGTGCCGTTTCGGGCAGCGTCGGATCGTCGAAGAAGTAGTCGGGCATGCGGCACCAGCGCGCCCAGTCGCGAAAGACGGTGCCCGGGATCGGCTCTCCGATGCCGAGCCAGCGCGGCGTGTCTCCGAACGCCAGCGAAACCGGTATGCCGATGCCGTTCATGCGAAGCCACGCCGTGCGGTCGTTGAGGCCCTTGAAGTAGCCCGACATGGTGGCCACCATGCCATAACGGGTGAAGCGTCCGGAGATGCCGCATAGGCCGAGCGCCTGTCCGCCGTACGACTGGCCTACGCCGACCATCCTGTGAGCGGGTGAGATCTCGTCGAGCGCGGCGGCGGCGGCCGGCAGGTCCAGCAACGCCCAGTCCTTCATGTTGATGCGATCGCTCCATCCGCGGGAGCGGGCTGAGCCGCCGGTGCCGCGGTAGTCGTAGATCAGTGCGGCGCGCGCGCCCTCGCGTACCATGGCCTCGGCGAAGGCTGCATAGAACCCGCGGGGAACCGCTGTCGCTGATGAGATCAGGACCAGCGGCTTGTCGCCGCGACCTTGGAAAAGCGTGCCGGCCAGCTGAAAACCGTCGGCCGCGCGAAACGCGATGTCGCGGCGGTGAATCTCGCCGCCGCTGCTGTTCGCAGTTGGAACACGATGCTCGGCCTCGCCCGTAGACATGGGCACCCTCCCGGAACGCATTGCCGGCGAGGCTACCATTGACGTCGACGTCAAAGTCAACCTGCCATCCGGAACAGGATCGATCGGCCAGGCCGCTAAAAATCGCGGTAGACGCGCAACGCTATCTTCATGACCCTGTTCTATCTTAGGTTGATGGCAGGCGAGACGCTCAGCAACCACGATGGTCAGCTTCTCCAGTTTCCGCAGAGCGGAAACCTGCTGCGTACCATTATGGAGAACGCAGCGGTCGGGATGGCGCTGACGAGCCTCGACGGCCGTATCACCTATGTCAACCGCGCCTATGCCGGAATGCTGGGCTGCGAGCCGCAGGACTGCATCGGGCTAAGTGCCGCCGATCTCGTCTCCGCCCAGGATCGCCTCCTGGCCAGCGACCAGCTTGGGCGCCTGATGCGCGGGGAAATCGATCAGTACCGGGCTGAACGGCGCTATCGGCGGCTTGATGGCTCCGGCTGGTTTTGGGGGCTGGCCTCGGCTTCGCTGCTCCGACACGAGGCGACCGGCTTGCCCTTTCTTGTCGTCATCCAGATTACGGATATCGACCGGCAAAAGCAGGCGGAGAGCGCCCTTCTGGATGCCGAGGAACGGTGGAGCTTCGCGCTGGAAAGCGCGGGGCAGGGTGTTTGGGACCACGATATGGTCAACCAGCGCGCCTTTTTCTCGCGGACCTGGAAGACCATGCGGGGCTACGCGCCCGAAGACGAGGTCGATGGGTCATTCGACGCCTGGATCCAGCGCGTCCATCCGGATGATCGCGAGCGCATCACGGAGTCGGTAAGGCGTCAGGACGCCGGCGAGATACCCTACAACGCCTTCGAATACCGGGAGCGCCATCGCGACGGTCACTGGGTCTGGATTTTGAGCCGGGGGAGGCCTGTTGAGTGGACGCCCGACGGGAAGCCGGCACGCGTCATCGGCACCGATACCGATATTTCCGGGCTGAAGGCGGTTCAGACGGCACTTGCTGAAGAACGGGAAACGCTGAGGGTCACGTTGGAAGCGATCGCCGACGGGGTGATCTCGACGGGCCGCGACGGGCGGATCACCTTTATCAACGCCGTGGCGACGCAGATTACCGGCTGGTCGCCCGAGGAGGCGCTTGGTCGCCCGGTCGAGGATGTGTTCCGCCTGGTCGACGAGAACGACCGCGCCATCGGCAACCCGGTAAGCAAATGCCTCGCAGACAACGCGGCTCAGCATGTGGATGAGGATGCATACCTCGTCACCCGTGCCGGGCACAGGCCCGACGTTCGTAGCTCGGTCTGCCCCATCGCCGCGCCGGGCGGTGGCGTATTCGGCGCGGTCCTCGTTTTCCAGGACATCTCCCGCAGCCGGGCCCTGCAGCGTGAACTGGCCCACACCGCAATGCACGACGGCCTGACCGGTCTCCCCAACCGTTCCGCCTTCGAGCGCAAGCTCGGCGACGCACGGCTGCAGGCCGGTACGGAGGACCGTGAGCACGTGCTGTGCTTCATCGACCTCGACCGTTTCAAGGCGGTCAATGATGGCGCTGGCCACGCCGCAGGCGATGCTCTCCTCAAGGAAGTGGCGCGGGTGCTGGGCGCGGGCAAACGCCGCGCCGACTTCGTCGCGCGCATCGGCGGCGACGAGTTTGCGGTCATACTTTGCGATTGCTCAATCGAGAACGCCCAGACCGTCGCGCGCGGGATCATCGATGCGATCGCCGTCCTGGATTTCGAGTGGCAAGGGCGCATATGGAAGATAGGCGCAAGCATCGGCATAGCGGCGATTACGCCGGCTGCGCCCGGTGTGCCGAGTCCAATGGAACTGGCCGACATGGCCTGCTACGCGGCGAAAGCCGAGGGGCGCTGTCGCGTGGCCGTCTCCGAGCCCCAGACCTAGCATTTGCTCTTGCCTTGACCAGCTAGGTCAGCAAGCAGGTGCCTGAAACCCATGTCGGCAATTTTGATCCAGGTCATGGAGGCGCCTCCGGCGAGCTGGCATCGATACGCATGCCACTGCCTGCGAGGCTGACGTGTCCACGGAAAACGCCCCCCGCCCGGAAACTGCACGGCTGCGTGTCGTGACCGAGGAAGCACCGTCAGTTTCGCTTCAGACTTTGATCGGCGAGGCGGCTCCTCGCAGGGGAGGACTGGCTAAGTATCTCAAATGGCTGGTAGCCGCGGCCCTCCTGGTGGCGGCGGGCACCCTCGGTTGGCTCTATCTCGGCCAGGGCGCCGCCTACAGCTACGTGACAGCAAAGGTGGTTCGCGGCGACCTCACAGTCGTGGTGACCGCAACAGGGACGGTGCAGCCGATCGCGAAAGTGGACGTCTCGACCGCTATCTCGGGCATCGTGCGCGAGGTCAATGTCGACTACAACAGCGTCGTGCACAAAGGGGACGTGCTGGCCGAACTGGATACAAGCACGCTGTCGGCCAGCGTGGCGGGCTCCAGGGCCCGGCTCGCGGCCGCCAACGCCAATGTCGCGAGGGCGAAGCTCGCTACCGACGCCGCGCAGACCACGTTCGAACGCCAGGCGACGCTTCATGAACGCGGGATCGTCTCCGTCCACGCCATCGAGGAAGCCAAACAGGCAAGAGACAGCAACATGGCCGCCCTGCAGGCGGCGGAAGCAGAGGTGATGGTCTCGCAGGCCGATCTCGAGCAGGCCACGACGAGCCTGGCCTGGGCCACCATCACCTCCCCGATCGACGGTGTTGTGCTGACGCGCAGCGTCGACGAGGGCTCGACCGTAGCCGCATCCTTCCAGGCGCCGGTGCTGTTTTCTATCGCGGGCGACCTGCGGGAGATGGAAGTGCAGGTGGACGTGGACGAGGCCGACATCGGGAACGTGGCCGTCGGCCAGGCCGCGAGCTTTACCGTAGACGCCTATCGCAACCGGAGTTTTGCGGCCGAAATAAAGAGCATCCGTTTTGTGTCGGAGACCGTGAACAACGTCGTGACCTACAAGGCCTTGCTTGCGGTCGACAACGGTGACCTGTCGCTGCGCCCCGGCATGACGGCTACGGCCGACATAACCGTCAAGGAAGTGAGCGACGCGCTTCTCGTCCCGAATGCCGCGCTCCGTTACACCCCGCCGGCCACGACTGAAAGCCCCGGCTTCCTGTTCTTCCGCGCGCCCAACATGAGCACCGTGACGACCGCGGAGAGGCCGAGCGGTTCGCGGACCATATGGGTGATGCGGGACAGGGCTCCGGCCGCCATCGACGTCGAGGTCGGCGAGAGCGACGGAAAGAGCACGCAGGTGCTGTCCGGCGACCTCTCCGAGGGCGACGAAGTCATCATCGACGCCGTAACCGCGAAATGAGGTTGACACCGTGGACGCGATCGTCAGCCCGCTCATCGAGTTCCGGTCTGTCACAAAGTTCTATGGCAGCGGCGAAGCACGGGTATGCGCGCTCGCCGAGGTGGACTTCGCGGTAGAGCGAGGATCGTTTGTCGCGATCATGGGGCCGTCTGGCTCGGGCAAGTCGACGGCGATGAACATAATGGGCTGCCTGGACGTGCCGACCTCCGGCGAGTACCTGTTCCAAGGCGTAAGAACGGGGACCCTTGGGCGTGACGAGCTGACGTTGCTGCGCCGCCATATGATCGGCTTCGTCTTCCAGGGTTTCAATCTCCTTGCGCGCACCACGGCCATCGAGAATGTGGCGCTGCCTCTCGTCTATCGCGGCATACCGGCCGAGCAGCGGCAGGTCCGGGCACTGCGCGCGCTCGAGCAGGTCGGGCTGGCCGACAGGGCGCATCACACGCCCGCGCAGCTTTCGGGCGGGCAGCAGCAGCGGGTGGCGATCGCGCGCGCCATAGTGACCAGCCCCTCGCTGCTGCTCGCCGACGAGCCGACCGGCAATCTGGATACTAAGATCAGCCGCGAGATCATGACGATCATCAGCCGCCTCAATCGCGAGCAGGGGCTTACGGTGATCATGGTGACGCATGAAGACGACATAGCAGCCTATGCCCGCCGGGTGATCCGCTTCGTGGATGGACGGATCGAATCCGACCGGATGCAGGAGACAGCCGGTGCTGATTGAGACCCTGAAACTCGCGTTGCAGGCGATCGCGCGCAACGCGATGCGTTCGTCGTTGACGGTGCTGGGCGTGGTGATCGGCGTCGCGGCGGTCATCGCCATGGTCACGATCGGCGGCGGCGCCACCGCAAAGGTGACCGAAGAAATCGGCAAGCTGGGCACCAACATCCTGTTCGTCGTGCCGGGGAAACAGGGGCCCGGCAGGGCGGGCAGCCCGGCGCGGCCGTTCACCGTCAAGGACGCGGCGGCGATGGCGAGCCAGGTACCGCGGCTGCGCGCCGTCGCTCCGATCTCGCAGACGATGCTGACCGTGGTCTATGGCGGCAGCAGCCGCATGAGCAGCGTGGCGGGCACGGTCGCGGCCTACCTGCCGGCCGCGGAGTGGAAGATCGTTGCTGGGCGCAGCTTCACCGAGGCGGAAGAACGGGGCAGCGCCGCCTGCATCATAGGAGAGACCGTCCGCGCCAAGCTGTTCGGCTCAATTCTGCCGGTCGGAGAGACCATCCGCGTGGGCAAGATCGCTTGCGAAGTGATCGGCGTGCTCGGCAAGAAGGGGCAATCCGGCATGGGCGCCGACCAGGACGACCTTGTCCTTATGCCACTGCGTACCTACCAGCGCCGGATCGCCGGAAACAGCGATGTGGGCGTGGTGATGGTGTCGGCCGAGCGAGCCGACCAGACAAAGAGGGTTCAGGCCGACATTGAGCGACTGATGCGCGAGCGCCGCGGGGTGATGCCCGGCAAGGAAGACGATTTCTCCGTCTTCGACATGGCGCAGGTGACTGAGGCAATGTCGGGGACGACCACCATCCTGACGGGGCTGCTCGCCGCGGTCGCGGCCGTCAGCCTGCTCGTCGGCGGAATCGGCATAATGAACATCATGCTGGTCTCGGTTACCGAGCGGACCCGTGAGATCGGCATCCGGTTGGCGATCGGGGCGTTCGAGGGGCAGGTCCTGATGCAGTTCCTGGTCGAGGCCACTGTCCTGGCGCTTTTCGGCGGGATGCTCGGCATCGTGCTCGGGCTCGCGCTGGCGCTCGGGGTGAACTCGTTTCTGGGCCTGCCTTTCGTGTTCAATCCCACGATCATCGGCGTGGCCTTCGTGTTCTCCGCCTTGACCGGAATGGGGTTCGGATATTTTCCTGCGCGCCAGGCGGCCAGACTGAACCCGATCGAGGCGCTCCGGCACGAGTAGCGAACGCTCGGAGGAGGTATGCCACGCGCGCTCTGCGGGGCTGGAATCGGTGGTGCGGTTCCTGTATAGAGCCGCTTTCCGCGCGAGAGCCTCGCGCAGATCGGCATCGGGTGCGAAAATGACGAAGTGGTCTCCGAATTCCTGGCGCAGCAAGCCCATCCAGCAGGTGCCGGCCTATCCCGATCTCGCGGCGCTGGCCGAGACCGAGAAGCATCTGGCATCCTATCCGCCGCTGGTATTTGCAGGTGAGGCGCGCAAGCTCAGGAAGCAACTCGCCCAGGTGGCGGAAGGCAACGCCTTCCTGCTGCAGGGTGGCGACTGTGCGGAGAGCTTCGCCGAGCACGGCGCCGACAACATCCGCGACTTCTTCCGCGTATTCTTGCAGATGGCGGTCGTGCTGACCTTCGCCGGTTCGCAGCCGGTGGTGAAGATAGGCCGCATCGCAGGCCAGTTCGCCAAGCCGCGGTCGTCCGACATGGAGGCTAAGGACGGGCTGTCGCTGCCGAGCTATCGCGGCGACATCATCAACGGCATCGACTTCGACGAGAAGTCGCGTACGCCCGATCCGGCCCGCCAGGAGATGGCCTACCGGCAGTCGGCCGCAACGCTCAACCTTCTGCGCGCCTTCGCGCAGGGCGGCTATGCCAGCCTCGAGAACGTGCACCAGTGGATGCTCGGCTTCGTTGCGGACAGCCCGCAGTCGGAGCGCTACGAGGCGGTCGCCAACCGCATCTCCGAGACGATGCAATTCATGCGGGCGATGGGTATCACCTCCGAGACCAATTTCGCGCTGCGCGAGACTGATTTCTACACCAGCCACGAGGCGCTGCTTCTCGGCTACGAGGAAGCGCTCACTCGCGTGGATTCCACCTCGGGCGACTGGTACGCCACCTCCGGCCACATGATCTGGATCGGAGACCGCACGCGCCAGCCCGACCATGCGCATGTCGAGTACTGCCGCGGCGTGAAGAACCCGCTTGGGTTGAAATGCGGACCGTCGCTGGACGCGGACACCCTCATCCGGCTTGCCGATACGCTCAACCCGGAGAACGAGCCGGGGCGCCTTACCCTCATCGCGCGTTTCGGCGCTGACAAGGTAGGCGAACACCTGCCAAAGCTGGTGCGCGCGGTCGAGCGGGAAGGGCGCAAGGTGGTCTGGTCCTGCGACCCGATGCACGGCAACACGATCACCGCGGCCGGCTACAAGACGCGGCCTTTCGACCGTATCCTGAAGGAGGTGCAGTCCTTCTTCGAGGTGCATCGCGCCGAGGGCACGCACCCGGGCGGCATCCACGTCGAGATGACTGGCAAGAACGTCACCGAGTGCACCGGAGGCGCCCGCGCCATCCGCGACGAGGAACTGCAGGATCGCTACCACACCCACTGCGACCCTCGCCTCAACTCCGAGCAGGCGCTGGAGCTTGCCTTCCTTGTCGCCGAACTCTTGAAGAAGAGCCATCATGTAGTGGAAAAAAAGGCTGTTAACGCCTGATATTTCAGAATAATCGCAACGAAAAAGGGCGCCAGCGGCGCCCTTTTTCGTTGGCGAGGGCCCCTTTCGGACCGCCGCTCCGCGTGTCACCTGCCCGGAACGAAACCGAGGCACGCGAAAGTGCCTTCTTTCGCGCGCCCTTCCGTTTCCTATATGGCAGGTTTGTACGGAGTCCCGAGACGATGAGCGATTTGAAGACCGGTCTGCTCGACAGGACCGGACTACCGCCGGATCTGCGCTATCTGGTCGAAAAGTACCCGCGCGAGACCTGGCAGGAACACGAGAACATCCACGGCATGGCCGGTATGTGGCTGCAGCGCCACGACATGTTCCGCGAGTTGGGCGGGATGCTCAGTGGCGGCATCGCGAACTATCGCGAGGGCCGGTTGACGGCGCCGCAATTCGCGAGCTGGTTCGCACCGCGCCTCAACTTCCTGCTCGGCAATCTCGACGGCCATCATCGCATCGAGGACGAGGTCTATTTCCCGAAGTTCGCCGAGGCCGAAAACAGAATGAAGCGCGGGTTCGACATCCTCGACGGCGACCACCACCAGATCCACGAGGCGCTGGAGGCGAACGCCGAGACAGCCAACGCTTTCCTGCGCGCCCTGCAGGAATCCGAGGACCGGCAGCGCTGGGCGGCGGACGCCTACGCTGTCGAGAACGACACGCTTGTCGCCATGCTGATGCGCCATTTGGCCGACGAGGAGGACATCATCATTCCTCTGATCCTGGATCGCGGAGACAGCGCGTTCGGTCATTGACCACCGTCAGTTGCCTGTCAGTTGGCTCGTCCCCGGAGCGGCGCTAGTCTGCTGCGGCCACCGGAGGAGGGACCATGAAGTCTTTCGAGAAGATCCGTGCCCGCGCCGCCGAGCGCAAGGGCGGTGACGACGTGCTGAAAAGGCTGCTCGGTCCGGAGCCGGACAATGCCTCGCTCGCCGCCACACCGGACGATCGCGTCCTTTCGACCATGGCCAACCGCATCTTCTCGGCCGGCTTCGTCTGGAGCGTGATCGAGCAGAAATGGCCCGGTTTTGAAGAGGCGTTCCTGGGTTTTGAGCCGAAGCGGCTGCTCTTCCAGCCGGAGGATTTCTGGCACGATCTGGCCTCCGACAAGCGCATCGTGCGCAACCCGCAGAAGATCAGGTCGGTGCAGGAGAACGCCGAGTTCGTCGAGCGCATCTCGAACGAGCACGGCGGCTTCGGGAAGTTCCTGGCGCACTGGCCGGCCGACGACCAGATCGGCCTGACCGCCTTCCTAGCCAGGAACGGCAGCCGGCTGGGCGGCAATACAGGGCAGTACCTGCTCCGCTGGCTGGGTTGGGACACCTACATCGTGTCGGCGGACATGGCGGCGGCGCTGCGCGACGCAGGCCTGGAAATTGCGGAAGCCCCGAGCTCGAAGAAAGATTGCACGGCCATCCAGCAGCATATGAACAAATGGCACGCCGAAACCGGCCTGCCTTACGTACATCTGTCGCGCATCCTCTCCATGTCGATCGGCGTCAACCGCACGCCGGAGGAGCTGGCGCAGTATATGGGCGAGTGAGCTCAGGAAGCCTGCTAGAACCGGTAGCCGAACCTGATGCCGGATGAATCGTGGCCTTCGTTCGGGTTTGCTAGGCCGGCATTTGAGAAATGGTTCGTGTAGATCTGGCCGGTGAGGTTCGGGGTGAAATCGAAGCCCATCGCCGCCCCAAGATGGAAGAGTACGCGCGAGCCGAGCGCGCGCTGGGCTGGCGGATTGACCAGATCGGACGCCGTATGGACGGCTCCACCCACGCTGCCCGACACGTAAAGGTGCCGGGTGAAGTGGTAGTCCCAGCTCAGGCCGGCATAGAAGAAGTGGGTCGGGCTGGCGGCCAAGCCGATATCCATTCCGACATAGGGGCGGGGGCTTCCGAAACCATCGAGGAAATCGGGTGAGGCAAACAGGAACTCGCCGTTCAGGACGCCGCCGCGGCTGGTGACCGGCCGGGTCAGCAGACCCGTGTCGTAGAAGGCGGCGCCGATGCGCATTTCGGCACGCTGGGCATTCGTGCCGAAGCCGCCGGCCAACGCCGGCGCGGACAGCAGAAACAGGCCAAGGGTGGCGAGCGGGATTCGCATTCAAGCCTCCATGTCCCGTCTATCCCCTAATCCTTCCGGCCGCGTCAATGCCGCTGGCGCATATTGCAGTCCCCCTGCGCCATTGCCGGTCTGGCGCTGCCGCGCTAGACGGATCGGCATGAACAAGGCAATTCCAGACACGCTGCGCATCGCGGTAGCCCAGCTCAATCCGATCGTCGGTGACATCGCCGGAAACCTAGCCAAGGCGCGCGGGGCGCGGGCCGATGCGGCGCGGCACGGGGCTGACCTGGTCCTCTTCACCGAACTCCTGCTTGCCGGCTATCCGCCTGAGGACCTGGTGCTGAAGCCTGCATTCCTCGAGGCCTGCGAGAAGGCGGCGCTGGATTTTGCCGGCGACACCGCGGACGGCGGACCTGGCGTCGTCGTGGGCGTGCCGCTGAAGCGCAGGAGCGGCGTGCACAATTCGGTGATCGTCGCCGACGGCGGCAAGGTGCTTGCCGAGCGCTTCAAGCTCGACTTGCCGAATTACGGCGAATTTGACGAGAAGCGGGTGTTCCAGGCCGGGCCGGACATGCCGGGGCCGGTCAATTTTCGCGGCGTGCGGCTCGGCATTCCGATCTGCGAGGATATCTGGGGCGATCTCGGCGTCTGCGAGACGCTGGCGGAAAGTGGCGCCGAGATTCTGTTGGTTCCCAACGGTTCGCCGTATTATCGGGGCAAGGTGGAAGTGCGCCATCAGGTCGTCATCCGCCAGGTTATCGAAAGCGGGCTGCCGATCATCTACGCAAACCAGCTCGGCGGACAGGATGAACTCGTATTCGACGGCGCCTCCTTCGCGATCCAGGCGGACCGGTCGCTGGCCTTCCAGCTGAGCCAGTTCGAGGAAACGGTGGTCGTCACCACCTGGAAGCGCGACGATGACGGCTGGCGCTGCGCCGATGGGCCGATGTCGAAGATTCCTGAAACAGAGGAGGCCGACTATCGCGCCTGCATGCTGGGCCTGCGCGATTATGTGAACAAGAACGGCTTCAAGAATGTCGTCATGGGGCTCTCCGGCGGTATCGATTCGGCCATCTGCGCGGCCCTGGCGGTCGATGCGCTCGGCGAGGAGCGCCTGCGCGCGGTGATGATGCCGTATCGCTACACCTCGAAGGATTCGCTCGCAGACGCCGAGGCCTGCGCCCGCGCGCTCGGCTGCCGCTACGACATCGTGCCGATCTTCGAGCCGGTCGAAGGCTTTTCGCATGCGCTCACGCAGCTGTTCGAAGGCACGAAGGAAGGCATCACCGAAGAGAACCTTCAGAGCCGCGCGCGCGGCACCATCCTGATGGCGATCTCCAACAAGTTCGGGTCGATGGTGGTGACCACCGGCAACAAGAGCGAGATGTCGGTCGGATACGCCACCCTTTACGGGGACATGAACGGCGGCTTCAATCCGATCAAGGACGTCTACAAGATGCAGGTCTATGCGCTTGCGCGCTGGCGCAACACTACTGTGCCGCCCGGCGCGCTGGGTCCGTCAGGCGAGGTCATCCCGCAGAATATCATCGACAAGGCGCCGTCGGCGGAGCTGCGCGAGAACCAGACTGACCAGGACTCGCTGCCGCCCTATCCGGTGCTGGACGACATCCTCGAATGCCTGGTGGAGAACGAGATGGGCGTCGACGAGATCGTCGCCCGGGGCCACGACCGCGATACCGTGCACCGCATCGAGCACCTGCTCTACATCGCCGAATACAAGCGCCGGCAGGCGGCGCCGGGCGTGAAGATCACGAGGAAGAACTTCGGCCGCGACCGCCGATACCCGATAACGAACCGGTTCAGGGATCGCGGGTAAGTCCTGCCGGGTGGCGCCGCTGCGGCGAGCTCAGCAGCCAGCGCGAGTGCACGTTCGCAGCATTGGCGCGGCCTACACTTTGTTGCAAATAAGCCACATTGCGTTGCATACAAGCAACCCAACAGAGGGCTAGACTGTCCACATGATCACCGGGACGCTCCCGAGCCAGGACGTGGAAGACCTGAACAGGAGTGACGGCCGCCGCCCGCTCGCCTGGTTCGGCGGCTTCGTCATCGCGGCCGCCCTCGTCACTGCCGGCATCTCCTTCGCCATCCTTTTGGGCCTCACACCGGTCACGCCCGATGGCCGCGTCACCCTCATCGTCATAGGCATCAACCTCGCCTTCGTGCTGGGCTTGCTCGGGCTGATCGGGCGCGAGGCGTGGCGCATCTGGTCGGCGCGGCGGCGCGGGCGGGCAGCCTCTCGGCTGCATGTTCGCATCGTGGCGATGTTCTCGCTGGTCGCCGCCATCCCCGCGATCCTTGTGGCCATCATCGCCTCCGTCACGCTCGACATCGGCCTCGACCGCTGGTTCGAGTTGCGCACCAAGGTCATCGTCAGTTCCTCGCTGTCGATCGCGGAAGCCTATGTGCAGGAAAACGCCCGAAGCCTGCAGGGCACCACGCTGTCCATGGCCTACGACCTTGACCAGGGCCAGGTGCGAACGCTCTACGATCTCGACCGCAACGGTTTTCTCGCCTTCCTGACGCGGCAGGCGGTGGTTCGCGGGCTTGCGCATGCGGCGCTTATCCGTGAGGACGGCTCGCTGGTCACGGCGGCGCGGACCGATACCGAGGTGCTCTTGCCGGCGCCGCTGATGGAGGCGGTGGAGGCCGCCACCGACGGCGAACCGGTGCTTATCGAGCCGAGGTCGAGCAACATCGTCGGCGCGGTGATGAAGCTGCGGGAATATCCCGACCTCTACCTCTACACGATCCGCGAGATCGATGCGGACGTCATACGGGCGCGTCAGATCGTTCGGGCCAACACGGACGAATACCAGCAGTTGGAAGGCAACCGCCTCACCACGCAGGTTGCCTTCGCGCTGGTCTATCTCGGCCTGGCGCTGATCATCGTGCTTTCCGCGATCTGGACCGGCATCACGGTGGCGGACCGCCTGGTGCGGCCGATCCGCCAGCTCATCGGGGCCGCCGGCGAGGTTGCGAGTGGAAATCTCGATGTCGCCGTTCCCGTGCAGGCGAGCGATGGCGACATGGCCTCGCTGTCCGATACGTTCAACAAGATGATCCGGCAGCTCAGGACCCAGCGCAACCAGCTGATTTCGGCGCGTGACGTGATCGACGACCGCCGTCGCTTTACAGAGGCCGTGCTGTCGGGCGTCACCGCCGGCGTGATCGGCGTCGAGCCGGACGGCACCGTTACGATCGTCAACCGTTCAGCCGAAACGATGCTGGGCATATCGGAAGAATCGAGCATCGGGCTCAAGATCTCCGAACTGCAGCCACACATCGCGGACGTTTTCGAAGCCGGTCGTGCCTCCGGAAAGCCGGTCTACCGCGACCAGGTTACCTTCTACCGCAGGGGTACCGAGCGCACCTTCAACGTCCAGATCACCCTCGAGCAGGGAGAAGGAGAGGGGGCGAACAAGTCGTTCGTGGTAACAGTCGACGACATCACCGACCTCATGCAGGCCCAGCGTTCCACCGCCTGGGCGGACGTCGCGCGGCGTATCGCCCACGAGATCAAGAACCCGCTGACACCCATCCAGCTTTCGGCGGAGCGCATCAGGCGGCGGTTCGGCAAGGTCATCACCGAGGACCGCGAGATCTTCGACCAGTGCACCGACACCATCATCCGGCAGGTCGGCGACATCGGCCGCATGGTGGACGAGTTCTCCGCTTTTGCCCGCATGCCCAAGCCGGATATGCAGGCTCTGGACCTGCGCGAGCCCCTGCGCGAGGCGTCCTTCCTGGTCGAGATGAGCCGGAGCGACATCGCCTTCCAGCGCGATTTCGGCGACATCCCGCTGATGGGAACGTTCGACAGCCGGCTGCTCACGCAGGCTTTCGGCAATGTCATCAAGAACGCCACGGAAGCGATCGAGGCAGCGGAGCGTGCCGACGGCGCGCCGGGCGCGATCCACATCCGCGCGCGCCGGCACAACGGTTTCATCTACGTGGACGTGATCGACAGCGGCAAGGGATTGCCGCGCGAAAACCGGCAGCGGCTGCTGGAGCCCTACATGACGACACGCGAGAAGGGCACGGGCCTCGGCCTCGCGATCGTCAAGAAGATCGTGGAGGATCATGGCGGGCGTCTGGAACTGCATGACGCACCCAAGGCTTTCTTCGGGGGACGCGGGGCGCTGATCCGCATGGTCTTCCCGGCATCGAAGGCGCAAGCCGTCCAGCCACCTGCCGGCGAAGCACCGGCGGGGGAAAAGCAGAACGAGAAGGTTTCAAATGGCGTCTGACATTTTGATCGTCGACGACGAGCAGGATATCCGCGAACTCGTGGCCGGCATACTGGGCGACGAGGGACACGAGACCCGCACCGCCCATGACAGCGACAGCGCGTTGGCCGCGATCGCCAACCGCGCCCCCCGCCTCGTCTTTCTCGACATCTGGCTGCAGGGCTCGCGGCTGGACGGGCTGGCGCTGCTCGACGAGATCAAGAAGATGCATCCCGACCTGCCGGTGGTCATGATCTCCGGTCACGGCACCATCGAGACCGCGGTTTCGGCGATACGCCGCGGTGCCTTCGATTTCATCGAGAAGCCTTTCAAGGCGGACCGCCTGATCCTGATCTGCGAGCGCGCGCTGGAGACGTCGAAGCTGCGCCGCGAATTGAGCGACCTGAAGAAGCGCAGCGGCGAGTCGGTCGAGCTCATCGGGCCCTCGCACGCGATGAACCAGCTGCGGCAGACGATCGAGCGCGTCGGGCCGACCAACAGCCGCGTCATGATCATCGGCCCGTCCGGCGCCGGCAAGGAAAGGGTCGCGCGCGCGATCCACGCCGGGTCGAGCCGCAGCGGCGGTCCGTTCGTGACCATCAACGCGGCCACGATCACGCCGGAGCGCATGGAAATCGAGCTGTTCGGCACCGAGGCCAACGGGGCGGAGCGCAAGGTCGGCGCGCTGGAGGAGGCGCACCGCGGCATCCTCTATCTCGACGAGGTCGGCGACATGCCGCGCGAGACGCAGAACAGGATCCTACGTGTCCTGGTCGACCAGCAGTTCGAGCGGGTCGGCGGCACCAAGAGGGTCAAGGTCGACGTCCGCATCATATCGTCCACGTCCTACAATCTCGAGAACCTGATCGCGCAGGGGCGCTTCCGCGAGGATCTCTATCACCGTCTTGCCGTTGTGCCGGTGGTCGTTCCCGGGCTCTCGGACAGGCGGGAGGACATCCCGTTCCTGATCGATCACTTCATGCGGCAGGTGGCGGTTCAGGTCGGCATCAAGCCGCGGCGCATCGGCGACGACGCCATGGCCGTTCTGCAGGCGCACAACTGGCCCGGCAACATCCGCCAGCTGCGCAACAACATCGAGCGGCTGATGATTCTCGCACGCGGCGACGACCCCGATGCGCCGATCACCGCCGACCTGCTCCCGGCCGAGATCGGCGACGTCATGCCGCGCGCGCCCAGCCAGTCGGACCAGCACATCATGGCGCTGCCGCTGCGCGAGGCGCGCGAGCTGTTCGAGAAGGAATATCTGATCGCCCAGATCAACAGGTTCGGCGGCAACATCTCGCGCACGGCGGAATTCATTGGTATGGAGCGCTCCGCGCTTCACCGCAAACTGAAGTCGCTCGGAGTCTAGCTGCATGCGTGTCATCATCTGCGGCGCGGGACAGGTCGGATACGGCATCGCCGAGAGGCTTGCGGCGGAGCAGAACGACGTCTCCGTTATCGATACGTCCGCCGAACTGATCCGCAGCGTGCGCGACAACCTCGATGTGCGCGGCTTCGTCGGCCACGGCTCGCAGCCGGACGTGCTGGAGAGGGCCGGCGCCCAGGAAGCCGACATGATCATCGCCGTGACCCTCTACGACGAGGTCAACATGGTTGCCTGCCAGGTCGCGCATTCGCTCTTCAACGTTCCCACCAAGATCGCCCGCGTCCGCGCTCAGTCTTATCTGCAGCCGCACTACATGGATCTGTTCTCGCGCGATCACATGCCGATCGACGTGATCATCTCGCCGGAACTGGAAGTCGGCGACATGGTGCTGCGGCGCATCGCCCTGCCGGGCGCGACCGACGTCGTCCGCTTCGCCGATTCCAAGATCATCCTCGTTGCGATCGAGTGCCTGGAGGATTGCCCCGTGGTGAACACGCCGCTGGCGCAGCTCAGCGAGCTCTTCCCCGACCTTCCGTCCACGGTGGTCGGCGTGTTCCGCAACGATACCCTGTTCGTGCCGCATTCGGCCGATCAGCTGGTGACCGGCGACCTCGCCTATGTGGTGACCAGCAAGGACCAGGTGCGGCGCACGCTCGGCCTCTTCGGCCACGAGGAGCAGGAGGCGACACGCATCGTCATCGCCGGCGGCGGCAATATCGGTCTCTACGTGGCCCGGGCGCTGGAGCAGCGCCAGAGCCGTACCAAGGTGAAGATCATAGAGAGCACGCGCGAGCGCGCGGTGGCGATCGCCGACGAGCTGCGCCGCACCGTCGTACTGCACGGCAGCGCGCTCGATCAGAAGCTGCTGCTGGAAGCAGACATCCAGCACTCCGACCTGATGGTGGCGCTGACCAACAACGACCAGGTGAACATCCTGTCCAGCGTGATGGCGAAGCGGCTCGGCTGCAAATCCAATCTGGTGCTGATCAACGACCCCTCCTACCACGACTTCACGAAGACGCTCGGCATTGACGCCCACGTAAATCCGCGTTCCGTGACGATCTCGCGGGTGCTGCAGCATGTGAGGCGCGGGCGCATCCGCGCGGTCCATTCGATCCAGCGCGGCGCGGCCGAGGTGATCGAAGCCGAGGCGCTGGAAACCTCGCCGCTGGTGGGGCCGCCGCTGCGCGAGCTGGACCTGCCGGACGGCGTGCGCATCGGCGCAATCTACCGCGACGGCGAGTTCATCAAGCCGGGCGGGACGGTGAGGATCAAGCCGAAGGACCGCGTCGTCATCTTCGCGCTGGAAACCGCCGTCAAGCAGGTCGAGCAGATGTTCCGCGTCAGCCTCGAGTTCTTCTGAGAGACCGGTACCGAGGGGGACATCGCCATGCAACTGCAGCTCGTCCGCAACGCGACGCTGAAGCTCGGCTACGCCGGCCGCACCATCCTGGTCGATCCCTATCTCGCACCGAGGCACAGCCTTCCGTCCTTCACGGGCAAGTCTCCGAACCCGACGGCCGAACTGCCGATGACGATCGAGGAAATACTTGCGGGCGTCGAACTCGTCATCGTGTCGCACCTGCATACCGATCATTTCGACGGCGTGGCGAAGGAGAGGGTGCCCAGGGAGTTGCCGCTGGTCTGTCGGCCGGACGACGAGGAGACGATCCGCAAGGCCGGTTTCGCGGATGTGCGGCCTCTCACGGGCGAAACGAACTGGCGCGGCATCCGCATCGTCCGGCGCGAAGGCAATCACGGCAGTGGCGACGTGCTCGCGAAAATGGGGCCGGTCATGGGCTTCACCCTGGAGGCGGCCGATGAGCCGTCGGTGTACTGGGCGGGCGACACCATTCTCTATCCGCCGGTGCTGGAGACGATAAGCGACTTCGGTCCGGACGTTGTCGTCACCCACTCCTGCGGCGCGTTGTGGGACAATACCCTGATCGTCATGGACGCCGAGCAGACGGTTGCTACCTGCGGCGCGGTGAAGGAAAGGGCGGTCGTGGTGGCCACTCATATGGAGGCGCTGGACCATTCCACGGTCGATCGGGCCGCGCTACGCAGCCATGCCGAGCGGCGGGGGATTTCGCCCGCGAAGCTTCTCATACCGGCGGACGGTGAGACACTGACTTTCGCACCCGCCGGAATAGGTCCCCGAACCGCCGCGCAGTAACGGAGAGCAGGAAAGCATGCCCCGCATCGCCTACGTGAACGGCCGCTACGTCCCGCACTCCGAGGCCGGCGTTCATATCGAGGATCGCGGCTATCAGTTCGCCGACGGCGTCTATGAGGTCTGCGAGGTTGCGCGCGGGTTCATCGTGGACATGACGCGGCACCTCGACCGGCTCGACCGGTCGCTGCGGGAACTGTCGATCGCCTGGCCGGTGCATCGCTCGGCGCTGCGCGTGATCATGGGCGAGGTCGTGAAGCGCAACCATGTTCGCGATGGCCTGGTCTACCTGCAGGTGACGCGAGGCGTCGCGCCGCGCGACCATTTCTTCCCTTCCGTCGGCACCAAGTCCGCACTGGTCGTGACCGCCAAGAAGACGGACCCATCGGCGGCGGCGCGCCGCGCGGAAACGGGAATCAAGGTCATCACCGTGCCGGAAAACCGCTGGGAACGCGTCGACATAAAGAGCGTCGGCCTGTTGCCTAACGTGCTCGCCCGCCAGCAGGCGAAGGAAGCGGGCGCTCAGGAAGCCTGGTTCGTGGATGCCGACGGCACGGTGAAGGAAGGCGCAGCCACCAATGCCTGGATCGTCACCAGGGACGGGAAGCTGGTGACGCGTCCGGCGGAGTTCGGCATCCTGCGCGGCATCACCCGCACGACCGTCATCGACGTCGCGGCCAGGCTCGGCCTGACCGTCGAGGAGCGGGCCTTTACGGTGGACGAGGCCAAGCAGGCCAAGGAGTGCTTCATCACCGCGGCAACCACGGTGGTCATGCCCGTCGTGGCGATCGACGGTGACGCCGTGGCGAACGGCCACCCGGGCTCGGTGACGCTTTCCCTGCGAGGTGCGTTTTTTGACGTTGCGGAAAAAATGCGACCCTGATAACCGCTTCGCGGGAGGATCGGGTCGAATGGCCGCTTCTGCTTGCCGTATCGGCAGGTGAGGGTGGTGTTGGTTGCGGTTGACATTCCCGCGTGATCGTTGCGCTATGGGAACACTGAGGCCGCAGGGGATGGGCGAAAGATAAAAACAATGGCGGAACGTACGCAAAACTTGCAGGACTTGTTCCTGAATTCTGTTCGCAAGAGCAAAATCCCTCTCACCATCTTTCTGATCAACGGCGTGAAGCTGACCGGCGTGGTGACGTCGTTCGACAACTTCTGTGTCCTGCTGAGGCGCGACGGGCATTCGCAGCTTGTCTACAAGCATGCGATCTCCACCATCATGCCGAGCCAGCCGGTTCAGATGTTCGACGCCGAGGAAAGCGACCGGGAAGCCTGATTGACCATAGAAACCGCACCCGAAAGGGGGGGCAGGGGAAAACCGGCGGGTGACGGGCACGCGCCGGAAGCAACCGCGCGCGCCGTCGTCGTCGTGCCGGTCATCTCCCGCCATGCGCGAAGCGAGAGAACGGCCGCCGGCGGGCCGGTCCTGTCGTCGCGCGGCCCGCAGGCGCGCCACGAGGAGGGTCTGGGCCTCGCCGGTGCGATCGATCTCGACGTCGTCCATTCGGAGATCGTCAACCTCGCCACGGCGCGGCCTTCCACGCTGATCGGCTCCGGCAAGCTGGAGGAGATCGCCGGGATCGTGAAGGAGCGTGAGGCGGAGGTCGTCATCGTCGACCATCCGCTTTCGCCGGTGCAGCAGCGCAACCTGGAGAAGGCTCTGAACGCCAAGGTTCTGGACCGCACCGGGCTGATCCTCGAAATATTCGGTCGGCGGGCGCGCACCAGGGAAGGCACGCTGCAGGTCGACCTCGCCCACCTCGAATACCAGCGCGGTCGGCTGGTCCGCAGCTGGACCCACCTCGAGCGGCAGCGTGGCGGCGCCGGCTTCCTTGGCGGTCCCGGCGAAACCCAGATCGAGGCCGACCGCCGTCTGCTCCAGGAGAAGATCATCCGGCTGAAGCGTGAGCTGGAGACGGTCAAGCGGACGCGCGAACTGCACCGGGCAAAGCGCCAGAAGGTGCCTTACCCGGTCGTGGCGATTGTCGGTTACACCAACGCCGGGAAGTCGACGCTGTTCAACCGATTGACGGGCGCTAGCGTTCTTGCCGAGGACATGCTGTTCGCCACGCTCGACCCTACGCTGCGCCGGCTGCGCCTGCCGCTCGGCACCGACATTATCCTGTCGGACACGGTCGGCTTCATATCCGACCTGCCCACGCATCTTGTGGCGGCCTTCCGCGCCACGCTGGAGGAGGTCGTGGAAGCCGACCTGGTCATCCACCTGCGCGATATCTCGGATCCCGACACGCTCGCCCAGGCCGAGGATGTCGAGCGCATCCTTGCCGACCTCGGCATCGAAGCCGCGGACGCCAACCGGGTGCTGGAGGTGTGGAACAAGATCGACCTGCTGGACGAGGGAGCAAGGTTGCACCTCGCCGATTCCGCCATCCGTAGCGCGGGTCAGCAGCCGGTGGCGATATCGGCGGCGACCGGTGAGGGGATCCAGGAACTGGTCGCGCTGATCGAGGCTCGCCTTTCCGGCGGCACGGCGGTGGTGGAGGTGGAACTCCGGCCCGACCAGTTGCAAATGACCGAGTGGCTCTATCATTCCGGATCGGTGCTGAAGCGCCGGGATCGCGAAGACGGCGGTCTGGACCTTTCCATCCGCACCACGGCGGCCCGCGCGGCCGAGATCGAAGCGAAAGTCGCGGGCGCCCGCCGGCAATAAGGCCGGCGGCCGTGAGGCTCAACTCCTCGGCCGCTTTGCCTGCTGCCAGAGTTCTTCCATCTCTTCCAGCGAAGCGTCATCCAGGCTGCGATGCTGCCCTGCCAGAGCCTTTTCGACCGCGTGGAAGCGCGTGCGGAACTTCTCGTTGGTGCCGCGCAGCGCGGCCTCCGGATCGAGGCGCAGATGTCGGCCCAGATTGACCAGCGCGAAAAGCACGTCGCCATACTCGTCGGCGATCTCGGCCTGCCTGCCGGTTTCGATCGCCTGCCGCAATTCGCCGATCTCCTCCTCGATCTTGTCGAGCACCGACTTCGCCTCCTTCCAGTCGAAGCCGACCTTGGCCGCCTTCTCCTGCAGCTTCAGCGCGCGGGTGAGGGCGGTGTGCGCGACCGGCACCCCGTCGAGGAAACCCTGGCCGTCGTCCTCGGGATCGCGGCCGGCGGAGAGCCGGCGCGCCCTGCGCTCGGCCTTCTCCTCGGTCTTGATCCTGTCCCACGCGCCCTTGGCCATGCCGGCGCCGCGCGCCTCCTCGTCGCCGAAGACGTGCGGGTGGCGGCGGATCATCTTGGTGGTGATGGCCTCCACCACGTCTCCGAACGAGAACGCGCCTTGCTCCTCGGCCATCCTGGCATGGAAGACCACCTGCAGCAGCAGATCGCCCAGTTCCTCGCGCAGGTCGTCAAGGTCGCCGCGCTGGATCGCGTCGGCGACCTCGTAGGCCTCCTCCAGCGTGTAGGGAGCGATGGTGGAGAAGTCCTGCTCGAGATCCCACGGGCAGCCCGTGACCGGCGTGCGCAGGGCTGCCATGATCTCGATGAGGCGGGAGATGTCCTTGGAAGGTTTCATGCGGGCGACCCTAGCCGTTCGGCCCGCCGCCGCCTATCGCGCCCGCATCCGATTTCCACAGGCGGCGGCCGAAGCAAAGCGCCCGCCCGACGGTTGTCGAGCGGGCGCTTGCGCTGGCCCGGGAGGACGGCCGGCGAAGTGTCAGGCGGCGCGGCGCTCGTGCCTGCCTTCCCGGATCTCCTCCGACAGCTTCTCGCAGAAAGCGTCGAGGTCGCCGGGATTGCGACTGGTGACGAGGCCCTGGTCGGTCACGACCTCGCTGTCCTCCCAGCGGGCACCGGCGTTGACCGTGTCGGTCTTGATCGACTTGTACGAGGTCAGCCTGCGGCCCTTCGCGATGCCGATCTCGGCGAGCAGCCAGGGCGCGTGGCAGATCGCGCCGATCACCTTGCGGTCGTCCCAGAAGGACCTGATGAAGTCGAGCGCCTCCTGCTCGACGCGCAGCAGGTCGGGATTGATCTGGCCGCCCGGCAAGACGAGCGCGTCGTAGTCGGCGGGGCTCGCCTCGCCGAGGGTCCTGTCCACGGCAACCGGGCTGCCCCAATCCTTCTTGTCCCAGCCCTTGATCTCGCCCGCCTCGAGCGAGATCACGTCGACGCTGGCTCCCGCCTCACCCAGCTTCTTCAGCGGAACCTCGAGTTCCGACTGCTCGAAACCGTGGGTGGCGAGTATCGCGATCCTCTTGCCGGAAATGTCCTGCATTGCGTGTCTCCATGTTCGGGTTCAGGAGCCGAACGAAGAGCGGCAGGTCATGTTCCGGCCGGCGGTCGCGACAATCCGCCGCCGCGCGGCTACTCCAACCCGGCCCGGTGGAACACGGCTGCCTGCCGGCCCGGCTCCCGCGCAATGGCGTAGACGTCGTAGCGCGCCGCCGGATCGTCGCCCATGCCCGGCGCGCCCTGCGGCATGCCGGGCACCGAGAGCCCGGCGATGTCGGGGCGCTTCTCGATGAGCGTCGCGATGGCCTCCGGCGGCACGTGGCCTTCGAGGAAGTAGCCTTCGAGCGAGGCGGTGTGGCAGCTTTCCATGTCTTGCGGCACGCCGGCCTGGCTCTTCACCTGGGCGAGGTCCTCGAGGTCGCGCGTTTCCACCTGGTAGCCGGCGCGTTTCATCACCTCGACCCATTCGTGGCAGCATCCGCACCACGGCGTCTTGAACACCGTCATTCGAAGAGCTTCGGCCGCATTCCCGAGCGTCG